>JAZTVX010000020.1:0-34559 GCA_045635565.1 Alphaproteobacteria bacterium | reverse complement strand
CATGTTGGAACACAGTATTGTTTTTCATCAACGGTTGTCATGATACGACGGTTACAGGAATTGCACAATAAGGTAGCATCTTGTCCTGTCGTTTCCACTTTAACAGCACTCGTTGAACAACTGGTGCAACCTGTCGGCGTTCTAAACGTATCGCCCTGTGTGCATCCACCGTAAATACAACTACCACTGACAAGCCGACGAATTTGAACGCCGTTGACAATACAACTGTTACATTCTTCTTCGGTTGTTGCGTATGAATTGTTTTGATCATCACACCGACGACAAACTCCCGTATTATCCCGATAAAATACACCGACACCATCTGTATAATTCGGATATTTTGTCGTATCAGGGCTATCATTATTACAAACACCCGATATTCCGGTATTCATATAAACACAATATTTATTGATATACATATGATTACCACAGGCTTCACATTCTGCTTTGTATTCATCTCTGTTCATATGAAGTGTTTTTGTGTCAGCTGTCGGACAGGGAAAACAAATTTTTGACCAGTTGGAATGTGTCGGTCCAGGGATTTTACCCGTTCCGCAATCTTTTGGTGCACAAAAATTATAATCAGCAACCGTACCCGCTTTATATAATGTGTTAACTTTATTACATGATGTTGTACAAATATTGTCTATATCATCATTTTGAGCACTAAAATACCCCAAATTTATACCATCGCCTAAATCCGAACAATGAACACACGATCCGGCATACGTCATCACATAATCATTACCACAATTAAAATAACATTTTTTTAATTTTTCATCAAAGAAGCGTTGTGTGCCACAATGACCTGTACAAGCTTCTTCCGTATCAGTATAGATAGAGCCCGGTTGATTACATGGATAACATTTGTAATCACTGCCTTTAAAATATTTCATGCCCGTTTCTTCATCATCTTTGCATTCTTCTGTTCTGACCTTAACACAATTGGCTCCTTTCACTTCCCGTTTTGCTGTGGTACAAGAGGTACAAAGATTAAATAAATATTCTCTTTTATTAAGAGTTCCGTTTAATTCAAAACTGGGACTTTCATCCGTTGTACAATCATAACATTTTCCGTTAAAATCCTGAAATTGATCCTTGCCACATTTACGCACGCAATATGTCGATTTTTCGGATTTAACAGGATGACGATCTGTTTTATATTTACCACTTTTATCAGAGCCACATTGACGACATTCCTCAGCCCACTCTTCGGTTAATTTGCCGACAGACGACACATGACCGGGGTCACCCAGATTAGCAAAATAAAAGTCACCATTTATCCCTCGACTACAGGGTTCACAAAAACCAGTACTCTTTTTAAAATAACCATCCGGACAATCACGCAAAATACATTTATAAGGTTGACCAGACCATGATTGATACCAAACACGATTTGGACAAGATGTACATTGAAGGAGAGATTGATCATCCCCCGGAATAACCAATTCTTCCAGCGAATCACACGGAATACAGCCTTTATCTTTACTCATAAAACTATTGCCTTTGACACAACTTGTTGCACAATAGGTTTTAATATTATTACCTGTTCCCGCTTCTTCTGTGCGATGTTGCACAGATTGACAGGCATTACACATATCAATCCCGCTATGTGTATCTTTAATAGATACACCACCAACTTGTTTTTCAAAAATACCGTCATTGTCATCAGAGTTCATGATGATGATTTCGCTCATATAATCACAACTGACACATGACCCGTTCGCCGCCCGATATTCTTTTCCATATCGGTCCCCCTCACCGCAGGCTTTGGGAATGTCAACACATTTATGATTTGTTAAATCACAGATTTGATTTTCACTCGAACAATCTTTATTCGTTAAACATTCCACACAAACACCCGTGCCATCATTATCAAAACAATGTGGGTTTGATGTTCCTGTACAACTGTTTTTACAAACCATTTTATCAGCATCGCATGTTGCCGTTCCACAGAGGCTGGTACAATCGGCATCTTCAACGCATGGGTCGCCACTTTGTCCTGTACCTGCTTCATTGTTTTCCGAATCTAAAAATGATGTAAAAACGATTGTATTATCTGTTTCGTCTTCTCCACAAATGGAAGCACTACCAACATATTTTTCGCCATTCACTTGGACAAATTGTATGCCTTTTACAACACCGTTTAAGTTCATGTTCACAACATTTTTACACACACGGGAAGAAACACCTTCAACATATGTTTTAAAAGCCACATCGGGGTGAGAGGTCATATAAATCGGATAACCTGTTCCCGTTATATCCGGAAATACATCAAAATCCGTTCCGTCTTCACTCGGTTCGGGTAAGGGCATTTCCTGATATTTATGCCAGATATCATTGGCACGCAGATTGACTTCATACACAATATCGTTTGCCCGATATTTATCCATGGCAAATGAATAACCATAAATCCCACCGGCCGATAACACCCCTATCACAGCCAAAACACCCAAGATTTCAACCATACTGCGCCCCTGCTCGACTGATGTTTTAGCATTAAATTGTTTCAAAAAAGGCACTTTGCGAATCATAAAACCTCCGTTAAAATAATCTCAAAAAATCAAAACCTTCTCTTAAAAAAACGTGTCAAAAAAAGGTACGTTTTTTTGACGCTTTTTTTTGATATACGACATGTGTTTGTGATGAGGGAAAAAAGATATAAAAATCACACGATTGTATTTTTTAGTTGACAAGAGGTAATTTGCACAATAATATGGGAAAAATAACGTACCTTTTTTTGACACGTTTTTTATTGAGAATATATTGATTTTTAATACTTATTTTCAAACGGGTTTTGCACTTTTGCAAAAGCTTTTTTTAATATTTGAACAGGAAATTTAGAAGCATAAAAAACGAATCATTATAATAATAAATTTTGGGCAAATAACACTATCCGTTTTCCAAAAAATATTTTTAAGTTTTTCTTAATATAAAAAAACGGGAATCACTTCAATTCCCGTTGTTAATTTAACACCCATAACACATTTGATGCGAACGTTCTTTTTCGAATAAACGATACCGATAATCAACTGTTCGCGTATCATGTTTAACTTTTTGTTTAGGGTGATGGCGTGTTGTCATGTTATATAAAGCAGAAATCAAATACAACTGTTGTATATCATTTTTATTTTGATTTTCAATTCGTTTCAAGAAGGATTGATATTCTGTTTCATTCAACAAATAACCAGCCTTTTGTATTTGACACATATTATCACACCATTGACACAATTCTTTCGGTGTTGATACTTCACCTAAATCAATTTGAGCACCGGCAACCTGTAACGGACGAATAACATGATCTATACAATTGTTAATGTAAAAATCATAATCATTCTTTTTTCCGGCTTCTTGTTGCATTGCTTGTAATAATTTATCCTCATCAAGACCCAATCGGCTGGGATAAAGAACAAAATATTGTCCAACCGTATCTTCCGGTTCTTCCATTCTACCGTCATCAGTTGTATTACGACCTTCCCCATCGCTGTCAACAACAACACCTTTATATGCAGAAGCACCGTGCATACAACGCCCCTTTTCACCTAATGTTTCAATTTTAATAATAATTGGGTGTTCTTTCAAAGAGCAATCCTCTGCTCTGCCATAAGGCGTTTTTATTTGATATGGAGAAAAAGCCTTTAATGTTCGTTTTGCTCTTTTTACAACATCAATGAACTCAGCAACGTCTTTTTTTAAATTTTCCCATTTTGTCAGTAAAAATTTCTTAGCCAGAAACATGCCGCCTTTAATCAATGACTTCATACTGGGAATCATATTCCAGATTCTTTTAACCCATCTTTGAGCAGGCGTTTTCTTTTTTTTCGGTTCCTGTTGAATGATATTAGTCATATCAACCCCTCCTTCCAGCATTTGCATTCATTTTTTGTCATTTTAGCATAAAAAAATAATTTTATCAACAAAAAAATGTACAAACAAAAAATAAAAAAAACACTTTGCACATCACAACATGATTTTTACATTTTTGAAGAATTGATTTTTTGATGAAATTGTTGAATTTGTTCTATCAATTGACGAAACAGGATATCTGTTTTGGTTACCTGTTCCGGTGAACAAAAATATTTCATTTTGGATAAAAGATATTCCTTCATATCACACAAAACATCATGTTTCCATAAAACCCGAATCGTGGCTTGATAATGGAAATACCATGCCCATGCCATATAGACCAAAATCCTATCCGCAAACGTGGAAACATCTTTATAAGATACATATTGTCTATTTAAAACGGTTTCCCAAACAACGGGAGTCACATCAAAAACTTTTGCATCTTTTTCAATATTAAGTAATTGCCTATAATTTAAAATATTTGACAATGTATCAGCATCTTTAACCAAAAAACAAGCCTGTTGAACAAACGTTCGTTCTTTTTCAGATGATAATCGATAGCATTCATTTATCATGCACACATTTTTTTGTATATGCACAGGTAATTTTTGAAAAACAATATCATTCATTAACACATGTTTTTCGGCTTCAAGTAAATTCATGTTCAATTGATCATGTACCAAAACAGATGCCAACACCGCCAAATTCCTTTCTCCTTTTTCCAACAGCATTTGCATGCCTTCTGCTCCGTGAACAAAGTGAGGAATCATCTGTCCGTCAACATTCATCTGCTTTGAACGAGCAATGTCATGAAACAACAAGGCCCGTTCTAATTGTGCATGTTCATCATCCGACAAAACAGACAAAGTCGGCTCAGCCTGTATAATCTGACAACCTGTTTTTACAACATCTAATGTATGAAAATATTTCCACCCAAGCCAATCTTTGTTTTTTGCCGTATAACGTTTTGTATAAATATCAAAGGCTTTAAACGCCTCCATAACATCTATATAATCAATAGTCTTCATTGGATATGACCGTTGAAACAGCTGCTTTTTTTACCTTTTTCACAACTTTTCTGGGACACCCCTTCAATTCAGGTACAATTTGCGTAATTAAATCCTGAACGTCTTTTAAATGACGAGAATAAATATGATCAGCATCCGGTAATACTTTATATTCAACACGTAAATATTTATGACCGGACAATTGTTCTGCTAACATGGCAACTGACGATTCTGAAACAACAGTATCAGATCCACCTTGTATAATCAAACCAGAAGCCGGACACGGTGTCAAGAAATCAAACGGATATAAATCTGTTGGAGGTGAAACAAAAACAAAACCTTTAATTTCCGGACGACGCATGAGCAATTGAGCAGCAACCCAAGCCCCAAAAGAATAACCGGCAATCCAACAGCAATTGGCTTCTGAATCCAAATTTTGAAGCCAATCCAATGCAATAATTGCATCCGCCAATTCACCAACACCTGTTCCATCAACCTCTCCTTGGGAATTACCGACGCCACGATAATTAAATCTTAAAACAGAAAATCCCATATTCACAAAGGCTTGAAACATCGCATATGTAACACGATTATTCATCGTGCCACCTTGCAACGGTTGTGGGTGCAATATCAAAATTTGTGGTGCACGAGGGTTTTCCGACTTATGAAAACGACCTTCTAACCGACCTGCAACACCGTTAAAAAATACTTCTGCCATCTTATTTCCCTTTCAATTCTTATCAGTGATATGTGTACTGTAAAATATTTTTTCACAAAATGCAACTTTTTTGTTGACAAGCATTTTTTTTAGGTGTATATAGTTCCCATATCGAATGGCGGAATAGCTCAGATGGTAGAGCGGTGGAATCATAATCCATGTGTCGGGGGTTCGATCCCCTCTTCCGCTACCAGTTTTATAAAAAGTCGCGTATCTGCGACTTTTTTTGCTTTTACGGAGGTACCATGAACACACCGCAGACGGGTATCAAACGGTTATTCTTCGCTTTTATCAATTCTTACAACGGCTTCATAGTCGCTTTTCGCACACAAGAATCCTTTCGATTGGACTTGCTGTTGTTTATGACCGGCTCTTTCATCGCCGTTTTATTACCGATTTCAATTTTAGCAAAAGGTGTTTTAATTACTTCACTGATGCTCATTTTACTCATGGAATTAACCAATACAGCCATTGAATTGTTAATTGACAGAATTTCTTTAAAACAACATCCACTTTCAAAACAAGCAAAAGATATCGGTAGTTTTTTAGTATTCTTGTCAATAATGAATGCTTTATTTTTATGGTTGTGTATATTAACCGCATCATTTTAAAACAGATTTACTTTATCAGAAAGATAAAATATGTCAAAAAACGCTTTTCATCTTGAAAATACAAATACTTTATACTATAGTGCAATCAATCAGTTGTTTTTTTTATGAATGAGAGGAATATATGAAAACTGTATTTATTTCGGGAGCATTCAATTTATTACATGCCGGACACATTCAATTTTTTAAAGATGCCAGACAATTAGGAAATAAATTGATAGTCGCCATTCCCGATTCGGAAACCTTATGGAAACTTTATCGTATGAAATCAGCCATGACTGACCAAGATAAAATGGCTGTTTTGTCTTCACTGGATACGATTGACAAAGTTATCTTTTGTCAAGGAGACAAAAAAGGGCTTGAATTTGAAAATGAAATCAGCATTTATAAACCAGACATTTTAGCTGTTACAACAGATGATCAATATGCTAATGCTAAAAAGGAATTATGTGCCAGACTCGGGATTGAGTATATTATGTTGGAAAAAACACCCCCATTTTCCAATCAACTATCCTGCACACAAATCATTCAAAAAATCAAAGCACCGAATTATGTGCCGTTACGTGTCGATTTTGCCGGTGGTTGGTTAGATGTTCCTGAAAACAAGATTGATGGGGCATACATTGTCAATTGTGCTATTTCACCGACCGTTTCCATGAATGAATGGCTTTATCGCAAAGGAGCAGGCCTAGGTGGAAGTGGTGGTTGGAGCGTTTTAAACGGTTGGGATCCCGTAAAATCGGAATTAGGATTGGGTGTCGGTTGGCAAGATCCTGCCGTTATCGCTGAAACGGGGGCTTGTGTTTGGTTATCCGGTGATTATCCGAAATTGGATTGCAAAAATACCGGTGATTTTTTACAGGGACGTATGGCTGTTTTAGATACTTGCATTGAACACAACACACCAAGTTTAGCAAATGTACAACGCAACTTTGAACAAATTGCACAAGCCGGTCGAGTTGCTCGTATCGGTGTTATAGCAAAAGATGTTTTTATTGTTTCGGAAGCTGTGCAAATGAGTTATAAATTACAATTGGACGAAGGCATGTTGCCTTTGCCCGAAATAAAAGACGCATTGGGTTATAAATATTGTGGTGGAGGTCATGGCGGATATGCCCTTTATTTATTTGCCGATTCGGAAAAAAGACAAAATGCATTGGATAGCAATCCCCATTTATATCCGATTGAACCGTATTGTCGTACATTTGGTAGAGACGAACCGGTTGATTGGGAACCAAAATATCGCCAACGTTTAATTGACAATGGTGTAATGTAACACAAAAAAGGAGTATATAGTTATGAGAAAAAAAGTATTTGTATCCGGCTGTTTTGATGTTTTACACAGCGGACACATCCGTTTTTTGGAAGAAGCTGCTGAATTAGGTGATGTATATGTTTCCATCGGTTCAGATGCAACCGTTCAAAAACTGAAAAACCGAACAACATTATACACGGAAGATGAACGCAAATACATGCTGGAAGCCATTAAATTCGTTAAAGAAGTTTTTATCGGACCAGATGATGGTATTTTAGATTTTGCCTCCTTATTAGATGAAATCAAGCCGGATATTTTCTTTGTTAACTCCGATGGTGATAGTGATATCAAACGACAATTCGTTGAAAGCAAAGGAATCGAATACAAAATCAGCCAACGCAAACCCAAAGGCGATTTACCCGTTCGTTCCACAACATCCATTCGACAAACAATTCAAAAATAGTATTTTACTATTGATTAAATATTGCAATCAAGTGCTTCACAGCCTGATTGCAATATTTTTATTCTGTCGTGTTATTTCAATAAAAGACTTGCAAACAAAAACAATTCGGAGTAAAAGTGAATACAAAGAGGTTCACAATGACAACACATAAAGATTACAAACTTTCCGTTATCATTCCGGTTTATAATGAGGCAGAAAACATTCCTGTGTTATTGGAAAAATTAAAAACAAATATCCCTACTGCATCTTATGAAATCATTTTTATTGATGATGGTTCAACTGATAACACGCTTAATGTTTTAAAAGATTTAAAAAACAAAATGCCTCGTCTGGAATGGATTTCATTTTCCCGCAATTTTGGTCATCAGTATGCATTGCGTGCCGGTTTAGCAAAAGCAACGGGTGATGCCGTTATTTCAATGGATGGTGATTTACAACATCCACCCGAAATCATTCCGCAATTGATTCAAAATTGGCAAGTGGGATATGACATTGTTTATACCATTCGACAAGAAAATAAAAATCAAAGTTTTTTCAAACGAAAAACATCTAATTTGTTTTACAAAATTCTTAATTTTATGACATCGGTCAATGTTCCCAAAGGAGCTGCTGATTTTCGCTTACTTGATAAGAAAGTTGTGCATATTTTAAATAATTCTCCGGAACGAGATTTGTTTTTAAGAGGTTATATTACTTGGACAGGATTTAAACAAATCGGTATACCGTATCAGGTTGCCCAACGATATGCCGGCAAAAGCAGTTACACGCTTTCCAAAATGATACGTTTGGCATGGATGGGTATCACATCTTTCAGTATTATGCCTTTACGTATCGCCAGTGTTATCGGCTTTTTGACAACATTACTCGGCTTTTTATATGCTTGTTATGTTGTTTACATGAAAATTTTTACCAATCACTTTATCGTAACGGGTTGGACTTCCGTTCTGGTTTCCGTTTTACTCATTGGTGGTGTTCAGTTAATGATTATGGGCATACTGGGCGAATATTTGGGGTTGATTTATTTGGAAACAAAAAAACGCCCGAATTACATTATACAAGAATCATCTTTTGAAGAATAGGTCATATGTTGAATAAAATAACAAGTATCTTGGCTTTTATCCTGATGTATCTGGGAACAGCCTGTTTTATAGCAACAATTTGGGTTCATCACTATTTTGGTGATATTCAATGGGAACAAATTTTATTAAATTTGGCACAACCATTGAATGGTGTAGCCATTTCACTCATTTTCAGTGGTATTGGAGCCATCATTATTATCGGTTTTTTAGTAACTTATCTACTCTATAGGTTTGTTCAAAAATGGATTCCTTATACTCAATTAACATGTGTTTTAATTGGGGTATTATGTTTTTCTTATCCCATAACAAAATGGCATTTGTTTGATTTTATTCGCAGTCGTTTTATTGTCGGTCAATTGTATGAAACACAACACATTGTGCCCGAAATTAAAACAAATGGCAGGAATCTGATTGTCATTATCTTGGAATCATACGAAAAATCATTTCAAAACAGTCAATTTTTAGAATCTAATCTGTCACCATTTTTATCACAAATACAACAAGATAATATTTCTTTTTCCGGTTTCAAACAAATACGTCAGTGTGGGTGGACAATTACCAGCCTTATGTCGTCTTTTTGTGGAGCCCCATTAAAATTAAACAATATGTTCATTGATTTATCAACGTATCATTCTTTTATTCCAGGCATGCCCTGTTGGGTTGAAACATTGAAAGAACAAGGATATGAAACTGTTCTGATGAAATCTGCCCGCATTCAATTCACGGGAACAGATAAATTTGCATTACAGCATGGCTTTCAAAAAGCCGTCGGCTATCACGAATTAAAAAAATATGAAAAACCGCCTGTTTCGACATGGGGATTAAATGACAGACAACTTTATAAAGCTGTCAAAGATGAAATAATCCGTTTATCAAAATCAGAAAAACCATTCATGATTGCAACCGTTCAAGCGGACACACATCAACCTGTCGGAAATGTCAATACCACATGTCAACGAAAATATAACGATTACCGTGATGCTGTTATCTGTTCTGATAAAGAAGTTGCCGAACTTCTTCAATGGATACAACAACAATCGTTTTATGACAATACGACTGTTGTTATTATGGGAGATCATCTTGTTACAGCAACTGATGTCGATTATCTGATTGAAAAAATACCCAATCGTGAAATTTACTTTACGATTATCAATCCGGCCAAAGAAATGACTGTTTATCCGCACCAATATACTAATTTTGATATTGCTCCGACCATATTGGATGCTGTCGGCTTTGAATTCAATGGTCAATACGGTTTGGGTCGTTCTTTATTCCGTCAGGAAAAAACATTACTGGAACAAATCGGAACTGCATTTGAATATGAACTGGATTGTATATCAAAAAAATATCGTGATTGGGGCAATACGGTACCATTATCATATTTTGATGATCCGAAACAATTACAACCAATGCCTCTTAATACAACCATTCCATTTGTTAATGCTCTCAATAAATATGTCGGAGGCAATAAAATTCGGGAAGAATTTTTAAATCACGTTTGGGTAGATCAAAATGTCGGGCAAATGAAATTACGTCCGGATATAACAACTAATTACCCCCTCAACATCATCATTCAATATGTCATACCAACCCCATTAAAATCTCATCGTCTTCTGTCTGTCCGAAGCAATAACCACTTACTCTTTCAAAAAAAATATGAAGAACTATCCATTGAAACACAAACATTTCACATCACACCCGATTTGATTCAAGACGGAGTTATTCAATTGGATTTTGATATTGAAACATCTCCGAAACCCGAACGCAGATACCCTGGCATTGAACTATTAAGCATACGAATTGAACCAACAGATAAAAAGGAATAAAAAAGTCATTTTTTCCTTGACATATCAAAAAGCAAATGCTATAAGAAAGCATCTTTCATAAACTGAAACGCTTTTTCAGTCTCTAAGGAGATACATCAATCCGCGATGGTTCGTGCATTGGTGCTAGTGGTGTATTTTGGTTTTTGAACGGTAAAATAAAAATTGAAAAACGTAAGAAAGGAATTATTAGATGTCAGTACGTATTCGTTTAGCCCGTGGCGGTTCAAAAAAACGTCCGGTTCACAAAATTGTTGTTGCCGATAAACGCGCACCACGCGACGGTCGCTTTATTGAAGCATTGGGTTTTTATAATCCGTTATTACCGAAAGATCATGCAGATGCTTTGCGTATCAATGCCGAAGCCGCTCAAAAATGGATGTCACAAGGTGCAGAATTAACAGAACGTGTTCAAAAATTATTTGCACTTGTCGGTCTGACGGACAAACCGGTTATTCGTGAACAACCGAAAAAATCCGCTCCGAAAGCCAAAGCACAAGAAAGAATGAGAGAAGCACAAGAACGTGCCGAAGCCGCTCGTGCTGCTGAAGAAGCCGCCAAAGCAGAAGCCTCTGCCGAATAGGAGTCAGTTATGTCCCAACTCGTCTGTGTCGGTCAAATTATCAATGTCCACGGCATCAAAGGTGCGGTTAAGATTAAATCGTACTTAACTAACCCGATGGATATTGCTACATTTCAATCTGTTACAGATAAGTTCGGTAAAGAATTGTTTCACATTAAAGCACACAGCCAAAAACAAGGGATTGTCTTGGCTTCCATAAAAGGCGTTAATGATAGAACCACAGCCGAAATGTTGAAAGGCACATTATTATACGTTAATCGTTCACAATTACCGACAGCATCTGATGATGAATATTACTATTGTGATTTAATCGGGTTGAACGTCATGCGTGATAATAAAGTTTTCGGCACAGTTGAGTCTGTTGAAAACTTTGGTGCCGGAGACATCATCAACATCAAATTGAACAATGGTCGGGTTTATCCATTTGATTTTTCAGATGCAACATTTCCGGTTGTCTCAATTGAAAACAAATACATGGAAATCAACTTGCCATCAGGAATGGAGGAAGTCATACATGAAAATTAACGTATTGACACTTTATCCTGAAATGTTCCCTGGTTTTTTGGGTTATTCTCTTGCCGGAAAGGCACTTGCCGAAGGAAAATGTGTTTTAAATATTGTTAATATTCGTGATTTTGCAACGGATAAATACAAATCTGTTGATGACACACCGTTTGGTGGTGGTGCTGGTATGGTTATGAAACCGGATGTATTAGATGCCGCTATTCAAGCAACACACACAACGGGCGACATTTATTACCTATCACCCAGAGGGGCTGTTTTTACGCAAAAAACAGCACACGAATGGGTTAACAACGATGAAATGACTTTTATCTGTGGACGATTTGAAGGGATTGATGAACGTATTATCGAAAAATGGAAAATAAAAGAGATAAGTATCGGAGATTTTATTTTATCCGGTGGCGAACCTGCTTTATTAACTATGCTTGATGCTGTTATACGTTTATTACCGGCAGTTATGGGAAATATGCACTCCATGAATGAAGAAAGTTTTGAAAACGGATTATTGGAATATCCGCATTACACAAAACCTCAAAATTGGCAAGGACGTATTGTCCCCGATGTTTTGGTATCAGGACATCATGCCAAAATTCATGATTGGCGTTTGGAACAATCAATTGCATTAACAAAAACAAGAAGACCAGACTTGTGGGCAAACTATCTGGCTCAGAAAAAAAATTAAGAAAGGAATCTACAATGAACTTAATTAAAGAATTAGAAAATGAACAAATTGCCAAACTCGGCAAAAAAGTTCCTGAATTTAAAGCGGGTGACACAGTACGTGTTATGTACAAAATCGTTGAAGACAAAGGTCGTGAACGTTTGCAAGCCTATGAAGGTGTTTGTATTGCCCGTCATAATGATGGTTTAAATTCATCTTGCGTTATTCGTAAAATTTCTTTTGGCGAAGGCGTTGAAAGAATTTTCCCGATTTATTCACCGAATGTTGCCAGCATTGAAGTTGTTCGCCGTGGTAAAGTTGCTCGTTCAAAAATTTACTACTTACGCAACTTATTCGGTAAAAAGGCTCGTATTGCCGAAGATAAATCAACGGACAATCAAGACTAATTTTGTTTAGTTACCGTTCAATCACCCTTTTGAAAACAGATAGTTGTCCGTTTTTAAAAGGGTGATTTGTTATTCAGCAAAAAAAACAAATATTATTTATCCATGTTTTTATTGACCAATTATATCTTTTGTTTTAGAATCGTTTCCAATATCCATGTTAGATTACAAAAACACATTTAAATAAGGAAAAATAACGTAACATAGGAACTCTCCCCTGCTCTTATTCAATCATTAAAAAATATAGACATTGATGAAACCGTTATCAGCGAATATTCCGATATAAATGCCCTACTCTTTTGGGTTGCTAAAAAAGCCGATACAAAAACTATACAATTACGCATCAATGAAGGAGCCAATATAAAAGCACGAAATATGAACTATGAAACACCTCTTTGCATAGCTGTAACATTTAATAACGCTGAAACCGTTCAAGCACTTCTTAATGCCGGTGCTGATGTGAATGCAACAGATAACCGTGGTTCAACCCCTATACATCATGCCACTCAAAACAAACATATCGATGCAATTAAAATATTGTTGAATGCCAATGCAAACCCAAACATCAGAAATAAAAATGGCAATACACCTTCTGATTGAGCAAAATATTCACACGCTGTACAAAGGCTATTCAATGATTGTATTACGCACAAAAAACATCAATAGCACATAAAAATATCAACAATCATCATATTGTTGCACAACAATCAAAGAATATACAAAATTCGTAACTTATTGTAAAAAAAATTTATCTCATTGTCTGGATAAATTGATTGCAAAACAAACCTATTTGAACTTTTACCCATCTCCGGTATTTGTTGTGGATTTTTTTACTTTAATATCCGTGTCAATCCATTATTCAATAAATAACAGATTGTAATTTGAATACACCCTTAAAATCAAAACAATTATTTCTTGATTTATTTAATTCCTGTTTTTTCAAATATGAAAAACTTCTTTTCGCTATTTTAATAAAATGTGAACAATCTCATTGAACAAACAATGTACAAACCATAAATTCTTTTAAGAAGTCGTTTTTTATGCATATTCTGCCGCATAAATTAAAATATTGAATAAAAAAAGATATTATTTTTATTTTTTTTATTATAACTTTAAATACATTGTTTTTCAAAAATAAATAATTTTATTTATTGTTCTTTTATCTCAAATGTATTTTTGCATTTATTCAAAACAAAAAAAATAAACTAAAAATTAAAAATTTATCAAAATATTACCCATATTGACAAAATAATATTTCAACATTAAAATGTTGATGGAATTACGTAATTTCTGTTTTTCACTACAACAAGGAGAATTATATGGAAAAAAAACAAGCAATCATTCCTGTTTCATTTTTTGTTGAAGACGGATTAAAAGGGTTGGGTATGAATTTGTACATGTTACGTCATACACGCCAACTCTCATTAGAAAATTTTGCCAACATTATTCAAGAAGATAAATCAACTATCGAAAAAATTGAACTGGGGCAATATACACCAGATGATTATATTGATTTAGGATTGATTTTAAAAATCATTCAATATTTTGATGCGAGAATGGAAATTTCCGTATTTTAATTGTGTATAAAAAAATACCTGTTCATACAGGTATGTCTTGAAAACTGTCTGAAACAAACCTTTTTTGTTCTCGGACAGTTTTTTCTGTTTTTTACAAAAAAAACTTTGCAATTTTAGCCTTATTTTAATAAAATAGTCTAGAGGACAATCAATGATTTATTGTGATTTAGATGGTGTTTTAGCTGATTTTGATGATGGTTTTTACCGTATTTGTGGTAAATTTCCTGCTGAAATTTCTCGTAAGGAACTTTGGGATATCGTATCCGCAACTTCTCAATATTGGCTTCATTTAAACAAAATGCCGGATGCAGATTTGTTAATATCCTATTTATCACAAGATACATATCAGATTTTAACAGGCTTACCTACACGGGGTTATAGAACAGCAGAAATCGAGAAACGAGCATGGGTTAAACACCATCTTGGTGACATTCCTGTTATTTGTTGTTTGAGCAAAGACAAACACTTGCATTGTAAACAAGGAGATATTTTAATTGATGACCGAGAAAAAAATATTCATGATTGGATAAACGCCGGTGGTATAGGGATTTTACACAATAATGCTTATGAAACAATACGTATTTTAGAAGAATTAAAAAACAATAAAGTATAAAATCAATTTGTCAATAATCATTGTACTACTTACTTAACAACACAAAAAAATAGTTAGCTTAATTAAATTATGATATAATATATTATCATATCATCTTTAAAACGTTTATTTAAAATTTATCGTATCATTCTGTTTCAGGATAAATATTTGTTTAACACTTGACATGTGAAAAATTTTGTATTTTGAAACATTATTTGCTTCAAAACCCGATAAAAAATGATATTTTTACTAAACATGAAAATTATTTAACATAATAATCACTCCATTTTCAAAACAAATTAAATAAATAAATAGATAGATAGATAGATAGATAAATAATTGTTTAAATCATTTCATATTTTTCTCATAAAAGAAAAAAGGGAGATTGAAAAAATCTCCCTTTTATCAGAATATTTTTCGTTATTTTTTGAATAAATTGCAATGGCAATGCCCTTTTTCGGCAATTTCTTTTTCGTGTTCACCACATGGACAAAAACCACGAGAAACATCACACGGACAGTTCCCTTGACAAGCATTGATGCACCGATTGATGATTTTGTCTGCAAATGGCGTTAACTGATAGCCTTTTGATTGTGCATATAATTCTAATGCATGTTTAAAATGATTATTATTGTTCAAGATTTCATTTTCATTCATTGCTTATTCTCCTTATAAAAAATAATGAATTCCATATAAAATAAGACAGGCATATAACCCTGCCATAATATCATCGGTCATAACACCAAAAGCATTCTGAACCTTCTTATCAAAATAAGAAACCGGCCAAATTTTGACAATATCAAAAAAACGGAACAAACCAAATCCGATAAGATAGTAATACCATGGCATCACGCAAGATGCAACCAGTAAAAAGGTAATAGTTTGACCAGCAAATTCATCAATGACAACATATCCGGGGTCTTTGTTGGGTTGAGTTGCTAAAACAACATGTGTTGCATACCAACCTGTTATAAAGAAAAATACCGTTAATGCCAAAACGGCCCAAGTTCCAAATTGAGTTGCTCCCCATGCCGGTAATAAAGCACACAAAGAACCGACTGTTCCGGGTGCTTTTGGAGACAAACCACTTCCTAAGCCGGTTGCTATACCATAATTGATTTTAACAAAAAGTGGTGCCTTGTCTAAAAAAGAAAATTTTTGAAACATCATTTTTACTCATCTGTTGTTGATTTCGGTGGCAGGGAGGACGGCATTGGAGCACGTACTTTTGTAGATTGCACTGATTCTTCTGATGTATTTTGCATATTTACATCATCAACCGACGAAATGTCTGTATTCATATCAACGTCATCATCATCTTCTTCATCATCAATGATATTGTCGTTTTCATCGTCAATTTCGTTATCATCTGACTCACCATCGTCAATATCATCTTGTTCATCAGTTGAATCATCAGATGTTTCTTCGGTATTTTCTTGTTTCGATTTAATCGGAATTTTTTCAACCGGATATGGTGCCGGATCCGTTTCTCCTTCTTTTAAGTCAAAGTAGGCACTTAAAAAGGACGCCAAATCAGGCAATTCGGATTTCGGTTCAGCATTATTAAATCCAATCAGGAAAATCCCTTTTGATTTAAAATATTCAACGGCTTGTTTAGTGTTCAAAACACGTCCATCCGTTACGATAATGGCTGATAAAATTTCAGAATTGGGTTCCGATTTGGCTAATGAAGCACTGGCACGCACTAAATCAAGTGCTAATTTATCCATGACGCCTCCTTCGGAATACCAATTACTTTGAGTCACGTCATCAGTAAATTCAACGGACCAGTTAACATTTTTACGATTAACAATTTCAATCAATACGGCACGGGCATCTGTTGAAATAGCCATCGGCACACGACTTCCCTCCAACAAAATATGTTGAAATATTTCAACTTTGTATTTTTTTGCTAATGTTGCAATTGCCCGAATCATCTGTACCAAATTAGTATGGCTCTTGGAACCGGATTTAACTTCTTCCACCTGATTCGGCAATTTAGGAGCAACATATCGGCGTACTTGAATGGTGGCCGGCATCTTGCGGGGCATATGATACAATGGTTTATTTTCATTAAGTTCAAATGTTTTTTTTACAATGACCCGACGACGAGGTGCTGGTTTAAATTTTTCCCACTTAATGAGATACATAATACGCCAACCAATTATCCACAACGGAATCCAAAACAGCATAAAGAAGAATAAAACAAAATCAAACCCTGTATTGATTTTCCAGCGATAGTCTAAAAACGCCTGATATTTTTCTAACCAACTGGTCATTGATAAAAAATTAAAATCAAATAACCAACTAAGTGCAGAAATAAATATTCCAAAGTAAAATGCACTCCACAATACCCCTGTTACAACCAACTTAATCGGATGCAGTTTATTCTTTTTTGCCATTTCGTCTCCTATAATATGTGTATGTTATCTTACTTGGTGTTACCTGTTCTTGTACGAGTTGGTGTCAAAGAAACGGTTGTTGCCCGACCACTTCTGACAGCTTCAACACTACGTAACATTGCATGAATCTGAGCACGGGATTCTTTTGTTGCTTCTGTTTCCCGTTTTAATCTATCTTGCAATCTTTTTAATTCTTCCAGTGTTGTTACCTCAATTTTCATTTCTTGCCCATCAACACGAATTTTCGGATCCTTTAATCCACCAACAATTTCAATATTTTCAATACGTTCGATTTGTTTACGTTGAAGGGCTTCATCACGCATGCGAATTTCTTCCGGCGTTCTGGCTCCGGTCGGAGGAGTCGGCAACGGTTGATTCGTGTTCACGAAACTATCCCGAACCTGCATTTGAGAAGCAATCTTTGCTTGTCTTTCAAATTCACTGCTTTTCCAACGAACGCCAGCCATTTCAAAAACATACCCTTTCCACTGTGGTGAATTTGCAAAGGAAAGCATATATGAAGCATACTGTTTTTGTTGTTTAGAAGTCATTTTACCCCAATCTAAGTCGCCGTTGGAGGTTCTGGGTAAAGATTGAGCAAAATCTCGACGAGCAACCAAAGCCTGTTCCAATTTTGTATAAGGCCCTTCTTTCGGTAAATTCGAATAACGTGGATCATTTAAAATCCAATTTTTTGCACGGTGTGCTAATTGTGATGCCAAATCATTTCGACTTAATCCGCGATTTTTAAGGTTATTATCAATGGCAGCATCTCGACTATCATCAAATTTCTTTTTGGCTTCTTTGTTTTTTTCCGTTCTTTGTTTTAAGTAAGCTGTTAAAAATTCCAATGGCACCATTGATGCCTGAAACATAACATTCATAATTAAATCACCAATTTCTTTTTCCCCTCCGAATTTTTTCATCGGTTCTAAAACGGTTTTTTCAAAGATGGGAAGCCAATCGGTTTTTTTCTGTTCATAAAACTGCCAATCACCGGCATAACCAAATTCACCCTGCATACGATCTTTATATATATCTTCAATGCTTTGAGGGGTTGTTTGTTTACCGTCACGGGCATCATCACGTAAATTTGCTTCTTTTTGATATTGAGCATCATAATCCGAATCACCGGAAAAAGAATCATAACGATCCGAATCCCCAAACGGTATGCCGTCATAGTATTGCTCTATTGCGGTATCTGATGCTGAAATAGTCTGTGTATCATCAGATTTGATGGCATTTCCTTGTCCATCCCTTAATGAAAACTCATCAGTAACAGTTCGAAAAGATTGTGGTTGATAATCCGGATTAGAAATATCATATGTTGAAACGGAATGTGGAACGGTTGTATCAATATCCGGTTCTTCCTGAATAGGATTGGTAACCGTAAAACTTGTCGTATCTGCTGTATAATCAGAAGTTTGAGATGTGGTATCATATTGAACCGAATCGTTAAAAAATGATACAGTTGACTGATTTTCCGTCAAATCAACCTGATTTCCCAGATATTCGGAATAAACTATTTTAACCTTTCGGGCTGCTGCATCTTTGTTATTCCAAAATTTTTCTTCCTTCTCAGTTAAAGCCTGACCCTTTTCTTTTTTTTGAGCAATATAAGGATATGCCTTGGATGCTTGAATGGCATAATCAGCGGACTCTTTTCTTCGAATAGCCGTCTGCATTTGTGCAATAGTATTTGCATCAATACCTTTTGTTCCGCTTAATCCAACAATTATTGTTTTCAAACGGCCTAAATCATTTGAACGGACGGCATTTTCTATCTCTTGCCGTTGACTTGCTTCTTCAGATAATAATGACGTAAACGCACGTACATTACGCCCAAACAATTCACTTGAAGAAGCGGATAAACGATTGATTTGTTCTTCAGTCAGAAACGAATTTGCCATTTTGAACTCCTTATAGTAAAAATATACGATTTTTACATTATATCACACTTTGTTTGATTGTCAAACGCTATATTTTGAGTTTTTTCAAAAAAGCGGCCAATTTTTTATTTTCAGCGATAGCCTCTGACGGCGTTAACAAGATATTATCATTTTTATCCATTGTGATAATGTGAGAAAAGTACGCCGGATTAGAAATCAACGTTTCATAGGCTTTTTTCGGGTCCTGACGATACATACTAAAATATGTTTTTATTAAACGGTAAGCATCAACATGGAATCCTTCTTTAGCTACAACGGAACCGAATTTTTTGACAAGTTCCTTTTGTTTGTGTTCTTCTCGCTTGATTTCTTCAAGAACACGAGATGACTCATTCAACAAATCAATGTTTTGTTTAAACAACTCTTCTTCTTTTTGTTTTAATTTATACTCTAAAAAATCGAGAATGGCGTTTTTCCAAAAAGGATGATTTTCATAATTTTTTTTAACAATATTTAAAACATCATTAACTTCAATATCATACACATCAGGAACACCACACAAATAAGACACAACAGCCGCACATTCTTTTTCTGCCAATTGGTCCGGATAAGATTGTGCCGTATAGTGAGTAATATCCATTGTTAACGCCGGAGCAGCCGAAAGAACGGCTCTTTGCTCATATAATTTTTTGTACAAATCAAATAAAATATCTTTCGATGCCATATCTGTTACTCCTTACTTTGTTTTATCAGTATAAACATTTTTTAACAAGAATCTATTAAAAAGTGTTGTTTTTTTCAAAAATATGTTATAATACTAAAATAAGCAACTATTTTTTGAGGGGTTTTCTCATGAAAAAATTTTTATCCGTACGTTGTATCCTTGTTTTGTTAATGTTTTGTTGTGTGTTTTTGTATGGAACACAGGCTCATGCTGGTTTGGAAGCATTAGGTGGCAAATTGTTTACCAAAGTCCTCTCACTGATTGGTTTTGGTGATGGTGAAAGTGGGTATTGTTGGTTTTGCCCGATTTTTACGGCCTTGTTTGAAGCAACAAATCAATTGGCAACCCATGTGGCCAACCAACTCAAAGATATTACTTTGGCAACTTTGGGCGTCGGTATTTTATTTTTTATTGCTTTCCGTGTCGGTGCAACTGTTACCAAGCTGCAGGAAGTTGATTTAATGCAATTCATGGGCGAATTGTTTAAACATTTAGGTCGTGCCATTGTTGCTGCCGCTATTATTTTTGGAACGGTTCAGATTTTTGGGTTAATTATTACACCTTTATTGAGTTATGCATTGAATTTAGGTATTGAATTTATGGATGCTTCTACGTTAACAGGCAGTTCACAAGTTAATTCTCTCTTCAAAAGTGCCGTAAGTGGTGTGGCCGGTCAGGCCTCGGATGTATGTGCGACATTTAAAAATGTTGCTGGTTCAGACAGTGGTGGAAAGGCGTTTTCATATGAATTATTATATTCAATGAAATGTATGTTGGCAACAATGAGTGCTAATCTGATTTTAGGTATGGTTGTCGGTTTGTGCGTTATTGGTATGGGACTGGTTTCAAGTTGGTTCTTGCCGGATCCACCAATGATTTTGTCGGGTAGTATTATTTTTGGTGCCTTTTTCATGATATATTTATCCGTTCCATTCAGACTGATGGAAAACCTCGTACGTTTGGCATTTATTGCAGCATTGATGCCGTTTTGGGTGATTTTATGGGTATTTCCGGCAACAGTTCAATATACCAAAAATGCGTGGAATATGTTTTTGGCAACATGTGTCAGTTTTATAGCATTTGGTGTTGTTTTTGCCCTCATTATGCAGTTGTTACAATACATGTTACCAAATTTAAACGAAGTGCTTCAATTACTCATTCCCGGGTACGACAAATTGGCTGCAACCCAAGTTTCCGTTTTCAGCAGTAATGTTTTATTGACATTTGCTTTAGGTTTGTTTTGTAAATCATTGTTGGGAGCCCCTGATGAATTTGCTGCCCGTATTTCTCAATCATATGGGTTTAATATCGGACAAGGGATGGAAACACAAATGGCCAGTACTGCCGGTAAAGCGTTGGGATTTGCCGGTTCTATCGGTGTATTAAGTGGTGGTATTGCTGCATTTGCAAAAGGTGATTTTTCAAGTGCTGACACTCAAGCAAAAACTATCAAAGACAAATTGGGTTGGGAAGGCGATGGTTTAAAGAACATGATCTTTGGCGATTCAAAGCCGGCTCAAACCCCAAAACAACAACCTGGCAACAGTAGCAACGGCACACCAGAGCCAACAAAGAGCCCATATGAAATGCGTGATTAAATTTGTTTAAAGGAGTAAAAAATGTCAATATTGAAATCGTTACTCAATATTCGATTAAAAACTCTGAAAAGAGGGTTACTTTTTTGCTCGCTCTTATTGTTGGGTGGGTGTTCTCCTGCCATGCCCGAAGAAATACAGAAACTGCTGACCGTTCAAAAAGAAAATTGTTGGCCCTGTACCGGATATAAAGTTGTTTGGGAAGGTATTGGTAATTTAACAACGCACGCTTTTCCGAATGTATGTGGGTGGGCTTTGAATTTTTTGGGTGTAGCCGTTTTGTTTTGGATTCTTTTCACGGTCGGTAAATTTTTGGTTGCCTTAAAAGAACCGAATATCAAAGATTTTTTCACAGGAATGGTTGCTGTTTTATTTAAATCCCTCATCGTCGCAGCTATCTTGTTTACTCCTGAAAATACTTTATATATCCTTGATCTTTGTGTCACACCAGTTATTAGTATGGTTGTAGATTTGGCTCGGGGAATTATGTTTGCCGATCCGACAATTGCAAAAAGTTTTGCGGCAGCATCCAGTTATGATTCAATGACTGGCAATTCACCGATTTTTACAGCCGAAATCGGCAATCAATTGCAAGATATTGTTTATCGCGTTTATTTAGGATTTAGTTCCGGCATTGGATTGGGTGCCAGAATGCTCGTCAGTACGGATGTTGTTTCCTGGGGATTGGGCTTATTCATCATGTTCGTTTTTATCTATCTGATGTTGGTTATTCCATTGGTCTTTATGGAAGGATTTATCATTCTGGGTATTGTGATTGTGATGTTCCCCTTTTTCTTAATCAGTTTTATTTTCCCCTCAACCAAAAACTTTATGAAAGAAGCATGGCATGCTTTATTTATCGGTGTTATGCAAATTTTAGTAACATGTATTTATTTGGCTGTTCTTATCAGCGTTATCAAAACGTATTCAAAAGATTTTTCTGTCGGAAAACAAATGACAGATGTATTGATTTTAACCGGTTTAAAGAGTATGTCAACAAATGCATTGGGTTTCTTTGCCTTGATTTACTGTATGTTCAAAATGGCAGGCGATATTCCCCGTATTACATCGTTTTTAACCGGAGCCATTAACAGAACACAAATGATGGCTGTTATTGGTCAAATGACAGGTATGGCTACACAGGCCGGTAAATTTATTGCCGGTGCTGCCATGGTCGGAACAGGTATCGGAAGTGCAATGGGCAGTGCCATGATGGCTGATGCTGCCCGTAATGCCGGAACAGGTATGTATAAAGGTGGTATTTTAAATGATTCGGGTGAAAATATCGGTGGCGGTGATAATTCACAACGTCAAGCAGAAGCCGCCCGAACAGCAGGTATGAAATAAGATAGGTTACACAAAATGAAATTGGGTGAGTTGAAATGAAACGAATATTAAGATTATTAGCATTTCTGTCAATTTTAGTTGTAACGGGATTTTTAACACGAATTCCGGCATTTGCCCATATTGTTTTTCCTGTTTGTATGACATTGGCTATTTTGGTTTTCTTGTTTGCTGTTTATTATGTTAAATGTGTCTTGAAAAAAGATATTTTTGTCTGGTTTTTATTTGCTTGTTTGATTGTAACAATTGGAACAACTCCTGTTTTTGCACAAAGCATCGGTCAACGCAATGCTGATGCTTCTGATCAGGCTGCCATTCGAAAAATGAGCAATTATATATCAAATAATAAAAAGGATGTATGTAACGGAGTTGATTCACAAGACCAAATGTATGACCCTAAAATATTGGATAAAGCCCAAACTATTTATTCATATATAAAGTCATTACAAGGTCAAAAAAGAAGCATTGATAATGAAGCACTCAAATGCTCAGAAGAATATATCAACAAGGCGGCAGCACTGCAAAAAGGATTATCGCAAAAATGTAGCCCAATCACATCATTGGTTAAAAGTTATCTAAATAAGGATAGTTGTTGGCCGTGTGATATTACAGGTTTAATGTTAGCGTCTATTCAACGGGTAGCGGTTGCCTCTTATGATGTTGTACGGTCAATGTCAATAACATTGTTGTGTATTTTGTTTTTGTTTTGGTTGGCATATGTCACATTAGCTTTTTTTGGAAAGTTTGGATTTGCTCGTATATCTGAATATCTGACAAATATTTTGCATAAAGCAATTATTGTTATTATTGTCGCCGGATTGTTACATGCTCCACTCGTGAATGTTTATCGTATGGTGATATCACCTTTTGTTCAATATGCGGCTTCACTAGCAATTACATTTTCCGAAATCGGCAGTCGTGAAGTCAAAAAGGGGGGGAATCTAGTCACGGAAATGGCACGATTTGTCGGAGGAAGTGCTGAATGTAAATGGTGCTCACAAACCGGTGATATGACTGTTGCCAGTAATCAGTTTTTGGATCAAGGAACGGTAAATGCCATGTTGTGTACAGTATGCTCCGTTTACAAACAAGTTGCTCCGATGATTGCATTAGGTCAAGCGATAACTTGTTATTCGACATCAGCCCCTAAATCATTTGCCGCCAAACCATCAATGTCCGAAACAGGTTCTGCTTTTTCATTTCCCTCAATTTCCGGTTTGTTTACAGGATTACTGTTTGTCATTTTATTTTCGTTGTTAATGGTCATTGTGGGTTTTTATATTATGAGTGCAACCATGAAATTGGGTTTTGTACTGGTATTGACTCCCGTATGGCTTGTTTTCTTTGTGTTTAAGGGAACTCGTTCTTATACATCAAAAGCGTGGATATTGATTGTTCATTCGATGGTTACATTGATTGCTATTTCCATTGCTATCTCGATGATTTTGATTGGATTTACAGTTTTGTTACCGACAAAAACCATTGTAGGATTTGTTATTATGTCCATTAAGAGTTCACCAACCCAAATGTTGGGTTCTTTTGCCGGAGTATTAGAAGGGAACGATCCTCTGGTTGATGGCAGTGATTCGGCAGACGGCGGTTCTTGGGCTTCCGGTATAACAGATACTTTGGTTGACTCGGCTATTGGTTCTTTAACAGGCTTTTCACCTTTGCAAACAATGATTGTTTTTGCTTCTTTTGCCTTTTTATCCATTCAAATTTTAGATAAAGCCTCAACAATTGTTGAACGGTTGACTAACTCATGGATTAACATGAGCAATACGGGCGTTACTGCGATGGTTAAAGGAACATCCACTTCATTGACGGCTGTTTCTCAAATTGGTAAAACAGGTGGTGCAATTGTTACTGGTGTTGCCGGATTTGCCGCTGGGAATAAACTCGGAAAAGATTTAAAAGATAGCCAAGTGAACAAAAACTCCGCTTCACAATTCACGGAAGATTCATCAGGTGATAAACCAAAAACATGATTTTTTTAAGAAGTTAAAATAAAATCAGAGATACTAAGGAATAGTCTATAACAACTGTACAATTAGTCGTGCCATAATTATCATAGACATACGATAAATAATGTAAGTAATAATGGTATTCTATTCATAGAAATAATGACTTTGTTTAAACGACAACTATCTATGCTATTGTATAAATCACAAGATTTCTTTTTGACAAAACATCGACAATAATCCGATACAGCAAACATTTCAACTATTGAAAACCTGTTTCATTTGTGATTTTCATTATTTTGTCAGTTATCTTATTTTTATATAACCCCAAATACGATATCAACTATTCCCTGAATAATTGGGGTGTTTTATCCCATTTATTATTCTTTTAGGATGAAAAGTTTTTTCCTCATATGTTATCACTATACAACTCTGTTTTTGGACAGACACAAAAAAAATAAAAGTTTAATTTTATTGATATATTTTAAGAAGCAGGTGCAAAAAGAACATACCACAAATTCAAACAATCATTTTGAGACCCTAAACGTAAAAATAACGAACTATACAGTATTTTACTTTAAAAACAAATAAACTCAAAATACAACCAAAACAATCTTCAAAAAGAACAAAACTCTATCTTTTTTCTTATAAAGAAATCGGTTGCAACGTCATACAATTCATTTTTTTTGACTGCAATCGACGACAAGCCATGTTCGCATCTTGTTTCGTCTTAAATCCATATATGCGTGAACGGTAAAATTTATCACTTTTTATGATTTTAACAAATTTATCAGATCCTTTAACAATTTTATAAGCCTTTTCAGCCTGTTTTTGTGCCGCTGTTTTTTGAGAAAAAGCCCCCACTTGAACGCCCCATGTCGGACGACGCATACCCATTGTATCCGACGACAAAGTCGTTTGTTGCGTTCTATTTGTCAATACATCATCCGAATTTTGAACCGTCTGTGTTGTTTGCAGAATTTGCCCTTTCTCTAGTGTTTGATTGACTTGAGATACAACAGCCATATCATTATTATCCAAAACAGTTGAATCTGATTTTTCTGATACCACTACAGAAGCCCCATCGTTCGACACAGGTATATCATTGTGATTCGCATCAAGAATATTTTGCCCCTCAAAAGATGTTGCATCAAACGAAGATACATAAGATATATGATTTGAAGCTATATGAACATTTGAAAGAATTTCGTCATTATCCCCTTGCTGTATTTCCTGAGAGGCTAATTTTACCGGTAACAATTTGTTTAACTGACCACTTTGTTCCAATTTCGCTAATTGAATATCTTGCAGATTATCAGTCATTCGTCGAACAAAAGCCAATCGCCGTTCCATCGTTTTTAAGTGAGGTTTCATACTTGGCTTTACGGCAACTGATCGGATATCCAACTCCTGCCCTTTCTGTTTCAGTTTTTTCAAAACTGATTTTTGGCTTTTAACCATGGAAAATCCCCTATCTAACAAACGAACAGCCTGTCTGTCCCGTTGTTTTGATGTTTTATGACCGATAACAACCGTTACCAAACGGGAATCTCCCCGTTTTGCCGTGGAAATAATATTAAAGCCGACGGCTGAAATATAACCCGTTTTTAATCCTTCTGCCCCTTTGTAATACCGTGTAACATAATTATGTGATTGGTAAACTTTTCCTTTATAGGTAAATTCTTTCATATCAAACATATCATAATATTGAGGAAAATGATTGATGAGAGCAATTGTCAATAATGCCATATCTCGTGCTGTGGTTACCTGTTCTGGATGATGTAATCCCGAAGCATTGCGAAACACGGTATTTTTTAATCCGAGTTCTTTGGCAACCTGCGTCATCATTTTCGCAAAATCCACTTCACTCGGAGCCAATGCCTCTGCTAATACAACAGCAGCATCATTGGCCGATTTCACAATCAATGCATGAATGGCATCTTTAACTCGTATCGTTTCCCCAGCCTTCAAATATAATTTAGATGCCGGTTGCTTGGCCGCATGTAATGATACCGGTAAAAAATCTTCCATAGACAACAAACCGTTTTCAATCGCATTAAATGTTAAATAAAGCGTCATAACCTTTGTCAATGATGCCGGATGTTGTGGTAATTTTGAATTATATGCCGATAAAATCAACCCATTTTTTGTATCGGCCAATATTGTTGACGTTACACCAAACGCAACGGGACTTCCCAACAACACCCAACACAATATCAGTATAATAAATCGACGCATATTTGATTCCCTTTGTATTTTTTATACGATAAAATTATTAACAGTTATTAAACAAACAGATTTTTTTTTCATTTTTATCACTTTTTGATAATAATAATTGATTTTTGAATAAATTACCATATTATAAAGGTATGGGTATGACAAAAAAAACAGGCGTTGATGTCTTAAAAGAAAAAATTAAGCACGTTTCTCATCGGGCAGGAGTTTATCGTATGCTTGATGGAAACGGACGTGTTTTATATGTCGGAAAAGCTAAAAATTTAAAAAACAGATTATCCAGTTACACTCAAACAAATCGTATTTCTCATCGGATTAGACAAATGGTTTCCCAAGTGGCTGACGTTATTGTAATTGAAACAGCAGGTGAAACAGAAGCCTTTTTATTGGAAAACGATTTGATTAAGCAATTTAAACCGTTTTACAATGTCTTATTGAAAGATGACAAAAGTTACCCGTATATTGTTATAACAAATGATGATTTTCCCCGTTTAATGTCTTATCGGGGCGAACGTCATAAAAACGGTACATATTTTGGTCCGTTTTCATCGGCTTTAGCTGTTCGACAAACGATTTCTCAATTGCAAAAAATTTTCGGTTTAAGAACATGTAACAATACAGCCTTTAAAAACCGATCAAGGCCATGTCTTCTTTACCAAATCAAACGATGTAGCGGTCCATGTTGCGGGTGTATATCTCAAACAGATTATCAACAAAACGTCAAACAAGCCACTCATTTTATGCGGGGTGAGAATAATCAGATTCAAAAAGATATTCAGGATCAAATAAGTCTGTTATCCAGCGAATTACGATTTGAAGAAGCGGCTGTATTGCGTGATAAAATGCTTGCCTTAAATCAAATTCAGGGGACAAATTCCAGTGTCGTGATAAAACAAACGGACTTTATGGCATTGTATCAAGAAGGACACAATGCCTGTTTGCAAGTATTTTTTTATCGAGGCGGACATGCCGAAGGTAATCTGATACAATTTTTATCCGATATTAATGAGGATAATATGGGGGATATTTTATCATCTTGTCTCATGCAGATTTATGATAAAATACCACCTCCAAAACAATTATGTACATCCGTTCCGATTGATAAAAATTTAGCAAATGCATTAAGTATTTTAGCTGGTTTTAGTGTTGATGTATCTTCGGGACCGTTTAAAGGAACACGCAAAAAACTCTTGGAACAGGCTGAAAAAAATGCAAAACAATCTTTTCAAACACATCTTAATGAAAAAGAAATCAAACAATCTGTTTGGAAAAAATTAAAAACATTATTGGATGTCAAACAACTCAACAAAGTTGAAGTTTATGATAATAGTCACTTTCAGGGAACATCTGCTGTTGGAGCCATGATTGTAGCAACGATGGAGGGCTTTCAAAAAAAGTTATATCGCCGATTTAACATTGATGGTTCCATGGCTCGAACAAATGATGATTTTGGTATGATGCGTGAAGTGATGTTGAGACGTTTAAAACGAGGGATTATCGAAAATGATTTACCGGATGCCATGTTAATTGACGGGGGAAAGGGTCAATTATCAGCCGTTCAAAAAATCATGGACGAATTAAATATTCATTCTGTTGCCTTATTGGCTGTTGCAAAAGGGGAAGACAGAAATGCCGGAAAAGAAACTTTATTTTTGGGGACAAATCCACATGACCCTATTTATTTAGATTTTAAAAGTGATCTCATTCATTTAATTCAACGTCTGCGTGATGAAGCACATCGGTTCGCCATCGGTTCACATCGAGCAAAACGAGCAAGAAACATGTTTCATGAAACATTATTGGAAATTGACGGTGTCGGCGAAAAACGAAAAAAAGCCCTATTGCGTCACTTCGGCTCACCTCGTGCCATTGCCAGTGCTTCATTGGAACAAATCATGCGTGTAGAAGGAATAAATGAAAAAATTGCAAAAAAAATCTATACATTTTATCATGATTAAGTTATAAATACACAGAGAGCATTTTTATTAACAAAACAGGGATAAAAATCATGTCAGCAAAATCCAAAAATGAACAATCAATTGAAAAAAAAGAAAATACTAAAACAGTTTCAGAAAAAAATGTTGCAAATAAGATACAAGAATCCATTACGCAAAACGAATCGTTAACTGCAAATGAACAAGTTGATTTACCATTAAAGGCGGTTGAAACAATTAAAAAATTGCATAAAGGTGTCAATATCCCCAATATGTTAACATTGTTTCGTATATGGATTATTCCTGTCATTGTTTTTACTTTTTTCTTTAACAACGCAATGGCAGCATGGTTTGGTGTCTTTTTGTTCGGCTTAGCCAGTATCAGCGATTATATGGACGGATATTTGGCACGTCACTTAAATCAATTATCCCGTTTCGGTCGCGTGTTAGATCCGATTGCAGATAAATTACTTATCGGTTCGATTTTAATTATGTTGGCTTATTCTAATCGATTAGATGATTACGGTATCATTCCCGCCGTTATTATTTTATGTCGTGAAATTTTGGTTTCAGGTTTGCGTGAATTTTTAGCAGAAATCAAGGTTGGCTGTCCTGTTACACGTTTAGCAAAATGGAAAACAGCATGTCAAATGTGTGCTTTACCTATGATTATGGTTTGCGAACCAGGCGTTAGCGGCAAGTTTTCAGATGTGTTTTATTATGTTGGACATTTCGCTTTGTGGGGTGCTGCTTTGCTTACCGTTATGACAGGATATGATTATTGGAAATCCGGTCGCCAATACATGGACGAAGATTAGATCTTTATAACTAAAAATAACCCCTTGTTCACACAAGGGGTATTTTATATTGTTCAAAAAAATGATGTTTCATTTCATTTTTTCGTTCCCCCCAAAAAAAACACACAACTTATTATAGCAAACTTTTTAACAAATTATATTTTCAATACGTCTTTTTTTTATTTTTATCTTATTTTTATATTTTTAATCTATTGTATTCTTTTTTAATTGCATTCATAATGCTGTTCAAAAGAATAAAAATGAAAGGAAATTACTTATGAAAAGTACTATCAGAAATATTGTTGCTAAAAACGTTAAAGAATATCGTAAAAATGCCCATATAACTCAGGCACAACTGGCCGCTCAAATTGATAAAACCGTTGAAATGGTTTGCCAATTGGAAACAGGAGTTGCCAGTACAAAATTAGTTACACTGGAACGAATTGCCAATGTATTGGGAATTGAACCATATCAGTTATTGTTACCTAAAAAATATCCGAATTTTGACCGTTTTCCAAGTAATTTAAATGAGATTTTAGTCATTTTGGAGCAACAAAATACCTCTTTTTTAAGTGCCTTAAAAACAATGTTGGAACAAGTTATTGTGGTTAATCAAAAAAATGAAAAAGATAATACAACAGGAACAAAAGAAATCCCTGTTTAAAAATAAAAAGATAAGACAATATCAAGATTAAGCATAAAAACATCATAAGTGCCCTATCAAAAAGAAAAATGATTTGAAATAACATTCAAAACACTGTGCAACAAAACCATACAGAACTAATTATTTTGTGTGCCTGTGTAGCAGTACAATCATAATTTGATTGAAACAGCGTATTATAAAAATATATATTCTTTCAAATCCCTCTATTTCAAAGAGAAAGAGAAAGAGAAAGAGAAAGAGAAGAACGACCAATCATTTAAATAATTAAAAACAAATTCATAAGAATACGAAGAATAAATGAACAAATACCATTTATTTTGTTGTTTATGCCATCCTCTATTCTCACATATCACATAACATTCAATACAAAAAAAATGTGAAAAGAATACTCTTTTCACATTTTTTAAAACAGTAGAAGAATCTAGCCGTTTGATTTGCCAATACGATTAGAAACATTCAGAACTGTATCCGTGTAACGAACGCCACTAGATGCCAAAGTTGTGCCATCATGTGTATCAACAGGTGATAACACAGCCGTATCTTTCGTTAAATCATCCAACTGATTTTGCAAAGAATTAACCTCACTCTGCAAGGCTGCTGTTTCTTTTTTAGCATCTTTGGCCTTATCTTTTTCTTTTTTAATAAACCATAATGATAATCCAAGCGTTGCCAAAATACCTACCATCCATAAGATATTTTTCCAGTTCCAGAAACTTTCCGGTTCAGGTTGCTGAACAACTGCCTCCGGGGGCAAATTCGTTGTATCAGTACCTGTTTTACCACCATCAGGTGTTTTTCCACCTTTACCACCACCTTGTTTTTGACCTTCTGCTAAACCCTGATTGTAGGCTTGTGCTAATTTGACTTGCTGGTCTTTTAATAAGGCTTCCTGTTGTTGTTTTGCAATTTGGCTAGCATATTCACGAGAGGTTTCAATCCACATATCATTTAAAACCTGTTTTCCCCCCCCTTCAACTGCTGCGGCAATATCGCTTTCAAGTTTATTTTTTTCATCCATTTTGGCTTTATTACCCTTAAATTTAACCGGATCAGCCAAATATTCCAACCACAACTTTTTCAATGCCGCTTTTTTTTGTTCTAACGTCTCTGCTTGTGGGTTGTCAGGAACAGGTTCTGGTTCTGGTTCTGGATTTGGTTCTGGATCAAGATTACCACTACCTTGTGCCGAATTCAAAGTATCAACATATGCCTTTAAGTCTGCATAACCTTCACCACTCAACAATTCTTCTACTTTTGGATTATCTTTTTTTGCTCCTTTTTCGATAAGCGATTTTATAATACCTTTATAAATTTCTTTTTCTTGTTCGCTTGCAGCATTCTTTGCCAATTGTATCGCATAGTACAAGGCTGTTTTACCCTCGGAATCTGCATGATCGATGTGCTTCGTCGTTCCAGAAACCAATTGTTCTATAAGCGACGGTGCACCTTGATCATTCTCCTTCGTTAATATCTTATAATTGCCCTGATATAGTTTCTTTTTGTTTTTATCAACCTGCTGCGAAGACAAATTTTTCAACATAGCTAAAAGCGGAGTTTGCTTACTACTTTCATCAAAGTAATCCGGACTACTAGCCTCTTTTTCAAGAACTTTTCTAATAAACTTCTCTTTAACCCAACCTTCTTTGTTACACGCATAAAGCAAAGAGGCACCTAAATCAACCGTATCCCAGTCAATATGTTCGATATTACCTCCATCTATACGAGCTTTAGGAATGCTTTTACTGTTTTCTGCCATATTTCCTCCCAATTATTAGAATTTACAAATTAATTCATTACCAAAAAAACTACACAAAACCTGTCTTCTTCGACACAACACCATCTATTAGGATAAATGTTCGGTGTCCTTACGATTACCCACATCTATTTCATCTTGCGTTATTTTTCCCGTATTTTCTTTCATGAAACTCTCTCCATTTCTGTGCTTACAGCATAGGCATGTCTAACGATACTTTCTTTTATTTTAACACTAAAATATGATTACGTCAAATGTTTTTATAACATTTTGACAAAAAACATTTCCTAAGTTTTATCACTAAAAAAATATATCAACACTACCAAATCAATGTTTTATGCTTTAGATTAAGATATTCGTTTAAAACACATATCAAAGCACATAAAAATAGTTAAGCAAATTAGATATTGAAAAAGAGCAGAAAAACTATTCTGCTCTTTCAAATTATTTAGAAATACATTCTAAACCATTCTTCCTGCCTGCGGACGAATAGTTGCATCTTCTGATACATCAGAAACTTTCTGACCATAAGCAGCCATAAAACTATTTTGTTCAGAGTTGTGTTGAACATTTGTCTGACTATTTTCATTAGCCTGTTCATCTGCTTTTTTCAACAAACTATAAAATGAACCCTCGATCATTTTTATGGCAATATCTTCAGCCAATTCGTCAGGAGAACCAAACTCATACCATTTTTCCGAACCAAAGAATTGTTCTGCTTTTGTATTAAGCGAGGACACAGCAGTCTTTAATTTTTGAAATTTATCCACTAAATCTGTAGGGGCATCTCCACTTTTAAGATAGTCAGACATAGAACCGTTATATTTTACCAACCCACTAACAACCTGACCAAAGAATTCATCCGGATTAATAGGAAGATCATAATTTTTAATATAACCTTGCACCTTCGTTGCCAGATCTAACATTTTTTTGGTTCCCTCTTCTCCGAATTGATGATACTCATTTAAAGCCTCAACGAGTTTTGTATCTACAGGTAATGTCTTTCCGAAACAATTAATTCCATCACCTGAACTCATATCCAATGAATATTCACCACCATCAGCCAACACAAAATCCACAACACCACCTGCAGCAGCACCAGCTACACCACCTAAAAAATGACCGCCCAAACCTTTTGAACTAACTTGCTTTGTAATTTTCATACGTGGCTTAAGTCGTTTTAAGTTTACCGCTTTGCCAGGTTTTGAATTTACTTTCAAATTCCCAGATTCATCAAATGAATCAAGCACTGCTTGTCTTGTTTCTGCATATTTAGTATACTTCTCATCTTTTAATTTTCCAGTTGTGCTATCATGCGGATCAGCATCTAACAATGCCTTCCTAAACTCAGCCCGTTGTCCTGACGTTGCATCATCTGGCAAATTTAGTTTTCTAAGTTTATCATCCGGAACATCACAGTTCTGCAAGTTCGTCATACAACCTCGATAAAATTTCTTAACGTCATCAGGATCAAAATCCAATTTAAATTCACTCGCAATAAAGCGAGCAATTTTCGGTCCGCAAATAGCCCCAAAAACAAACCCTATTGCCGTTCCATATGGTGTATGTCCGCCTCCTCCAGCAGCTGCCGTTTCAACCTCTGAAACTGTCGTAATCAGACGATCAACTAAATTCTCAACTTCGGTATTCAAATTTTCACTCATATCTCTACTCCTTATCCTATCTGGTGAAAAACTATATATTTACTATTTTATATCAAGCCAACATATTTTGTCAAGATATATTATTCAATTGAATATTGCTAAAAGGGACTTCCATTTCATCGGTATAAACCGTTCCGTATTGTGCCATTAACGGTGCTTTATCCGAATTTACAGGAGATTGTTCCTCACTTTGACGCAATATTGCCACACATGAACTCTGTGATTGAATCCGACCATCAATCATTTCCTTTAACTGCTTGTTTTCAGGTTTATTTAAAAATTCTTGAACCTTTGGGTCTTTGAGTCGTTCTTGAACCTTTGGGTCTTTAAGTAATTCTTGAACCTTGTCATTTGTAACAGCCCCTCTTTGAATAAGTAACAAAGCAATACTGAGTTGACCGTGTTCCAATGCATAGTACAAGGCTGTTTTACCCTCGGAATCTGCATGATTGATGGATT
>JAZTVX010000019.1:0-3105 GCA_045635565.1 Alphaproteobacteria bacterium | reverse complement strand
ATTTACGGTACATGTGGTACGATGGAAGAAAAAAACAATGCGTGTATGATGGACGTACCAGATTGGGAAAAAATGCTCTCTGTTCAAACAGATTGCCCGAAACAGCAATATTGCTATTTAGCCTATAAATCCAAAGGGTGTAGTGATATGGCTGACGCCAAGGGAAGTAACCCGTTATGGGGTGTGTGTTTGGATATGGAGTCCAATTTGGGGGATTTAGAAGAATGTCCGATTGTGGAGTAAATACCAATGAGTCGTAGTGATAAATTACCGATATATATAGCAACCTATCAGTTGATACGGGATATACATCAGTATAGCAGTAAATTTTCACGAGAGCACAAATATACGCTTGGTAATACGTTGAATGAAACTGCGTTGGAATTATGTGCTCTGATTTCACAGGCGAATCACCATGACGACAAATCAGTATATTTGGAAACCTTTATGTTTCAACTGGAAAAAACACGTGTCTGTTTACGATTATGTGCTGATTTAAATTTAATCAGTTGTCGGGCACAGGCGTATTTGGCTCAAACAATGGAAACTATAACAACCCAAGCAACCGCTTGGTCAAAAGCAGAAAGGAGAAAGAAAATGTTTAAACCCGGTGCCGGAATCAAGGAAAATGTATAAATCATTACCTTGAGCGAGCAAGTGTTTTATTTTAAAAGGGTCAATCACCGAATGTCTGTTTGGTATATACAACAGTATTGGCTATCCGTGGAGGCGGTTTCCTCTAACTTTATAGCGGTGCAGTTCCGCCTATAACGTTAATCTTAATAATGGTAATGTGAACACAAACACACGAACCAACAACAACAACGCCCTGTGTTATTAACCCCGCCTTTAAAATAAAAAAGTCACTATGAAACAACTTACTTTTTATCACTTACTGTCAGATATTACGTTGGAAGAGGTGTTTCAAGCCTATTTCGATTGCCGAAAACATAAACGTCGCAGTATGTCGGCTTTAAAGTTTGAAACAAACTACGAACAAAATCTGATTAACTTATGGAAAGACATTCGACAACAAACATATCATGTTTCGTCGTCGAATGCTTTTATCGTGCGACATCCTGTCTTGCGAGAAATTTTTGCGGCTAACTTTCAAGACAGGATTGTTCATCATTTAATCATTGGAAAATTACTTCAACTCTTTGAAAAAGAGTTTTATGACCATTCTTACAGTTGTCGAGTTGGGAAAGGAACATTATTCGGTATTCGTTCTGTTTATGAAATGCTTCAAACCTGTTCGCATCATTTTACACAGGATTGTTATGTGTTACGTTTGGATATTCAAGGATTTTTTTTCCATATTGATAAAACGATTTTATTTAAAAAGATAGAAAATCTCATTCATGCACAATATCACCATACCAATAAAGAACAAATTTTATACTTATTAAAAGAAATTTTATCGGACAATCCTATTAGCCATTGCCATTATCAAACACCGATTGCAGATTGGAAAGAATTACCACAATCTAAAAGTTTATTTTTTGCCGATAAAAATTGTGGGTTGCCTATCGGAAATTTAACCAGCCAGATTTTTGCTAATTTTTATTTGAATGATTTTGATTATTATGCCTCATCATTGGATTCAAATTTGTTTTACGCCCGTTATGTTGATGATTTGATTTTTATTCATCCTGATAAAGATTATTTACGGCAAGTTAAAAAACAGGTGGCTGATTATTTACAATCCGAATTACATTTAACCATTCATCCGAAAAAAATTTCGTTACAACATTACGGTAAAGGATTTGCGTTTACCGGAGCATATATTTTACCGAATCGTATTTATCCGTCTAAACGGTTACAAAAAACATTTTATCAAAAAATTGAACAGTTGAATCAAGAATGGAAGCAACCACTGACAAATCACAACAAAATAGCTTTGATTGAAAAGACTCGTTCGACACTTAATTCCTATTTCGGCATGTTGCGTCATTTTAATTGTTGGCGTGTCAAATTAAAAGCATGGAATATGCTTTGTTCAGAAATAAGGGATATTTTTTCAACTGATATGAATTTCACAAAAGTATCTGTTGATGTGACTTTGAACAATAAATTAAAACTTCAAAAACGGAAGTGCTTAACATCCTTTGCCTGTCCGGTTAGGAATAGAAAAAAAGTTTTTTTTGCCCCTGTTTCGATTCATAAGGGCAGAAAAGGGAAACAACAGATAAACGGTCACAAACAACAAAGGAGGTTATTTATCGGAACATAGGACATTAAAAATATTAAAAGATATAGTAAATATTGAAAGATTGTCGAAAGTAGAACGGTTGTGTTGTTAAAAAGGCTTTTTTGTATTGTCACGATTGAACAACCCACTTTCTGTCATGTTGACCACCACTCCCTATCGTCATGCTGAACTTGTTTCAGCATCTCATCGGGTTATGGCAGAGTGCTTTATCGTCAAAAGACTCCATACACATCGTCATGCTGAAGTTGTTTCAGCATCTCATCGAGTTATGGCAGGGTGCTATGTCTCGAAAAGACCCTGAACCAAGTTCAGGGTGACGTAGAGGAGAGGCAGGGTGACGAGAGAGCGGACAGAATGCCTTATTGCTAAAAAAAACACGTCCCTACCGTTATACTAAACGCCCACTTTACCGTCATGCTGAACTTGTTTCAGCATCTCATCGGGTTGTGGCAAGGTGCTATGTCTCGAAAAGACCCTGAACCCAGTTCAGGGTGACGGGAAGGAGAGGCAAGGTGCTTTATCTCGAAAAGACCCTGAACCAAGTTCAGGGTGACGTAGAGGATAGGCAAGGTGACGAGAGGGTGGACAGGGTAACAACTGTTGTTGGGGTACACACTATTCAAAATGAAACAATCTTTCAATTCAACAACCTTTCAAATAAACACAAAACATAAACAACCTAAATCAACGGAGGAAAACATGAAAAAATTATTATTCATTTTAATATTATCAATAGCGTTACCCAATATTGCTATGGCTGACTGTGTAGGAGGCGAAGAAAAACCGGGTAAAAATGGTCACGTTTATTGTATCAGTAATCAAACAATGAACTGGTGGAGTGCATTTGCTTGGTGTAAGGCTAACAAACGGCATCTGGCAACATTGGATGAAGC
>JAZTVX010000018.1:0-2080 GCA_045635565.1 Alphaproteobacteria bacterium | reverse complement strand
CCAATCCGTTACACCATTATTTTGTTTTGAAAAAGCAATACGACCACTTTCCCGACATAACGTTTTGGATTGTTCATCACTGCCGATTGTACCGTAATCATTACTACCTGTGTAACATTTGCCGTCCGTTTTTTGGAACTCGCCGACAACACATTTTTTCACACAATAGGCTTTTAAATTCTTATCATCCGTTGAGCCCGTTTTCATGACACGCTTACCATCGCAAGATGTGCAAGTATCTTCCGTTGCAACACCTACTGGAATTTCCGTCAGTGCTGTTGTCGTTGTACAGGATACACATTCGTAAGTTGTATTAATAAATGATACACCGTCATCACAAAATCCATAATTGCAATACCAATTACCGCTAAAATTTCTGTTTCCACAGTGAATACATTGTTGTTGAGCGTAACTATTATTATGAAAATTCTTTTGTCCTACCTCAATTGAAGCAGGAGTATCACATGATTTGCAATTTCCACTAATATCCCGAAACATTTTGTTAGCAGAATCATCAAAAGATTCATGATGCGAATTGCCAATATTATTACAAACACCAGTTATCCCTGGATTTACATAGATACAAAACGGTGTCTTATAACCACCATCTGTTGATCCACGAGCAAAATATGCAATCCGTTGAGATTTACATGCTCGATAACACTCTTCTTGAGAAACATAATCATAAGTATTTGGATCGTTACATGAGCGACATATACCGTTTCTGTCTTTGAAACCATTTTCGCATGCATCATATTTTGTACATTTTAAATCACCTGCAACACGCACAGGTGTTTCACCTTCAACATTACAGGAATTACATTCAATATCATTGTATTCGGCTTTTTTCATAGCAAAATGCTTTACATTTTTGCCATCATATGTACCATTCAACCAATTCATTTCAACAGATTCAGCAGTGTCACATCTGTAGCAAATACGACCAAAACCTTGAAACATTTTATTTCCGTTTTCATCATAATCATTACATTTTGGACGACAAACATTTACCTCAATATTGCAAGAGGGATTTTGATACCCATATAAAATTTCCCGACCGGTGTGATTGCCATATGAATCATTGATAACAACACCAGCACATTTTGTGACACAACCAGAATCGGCTTCGTCTAACACCTGTACAACTAATGGCTCTGTACAATTATAACATTTTCCGTCGATACCTCTAAATTGTGTATCTGTACAAATTTCTTTTTTGACACATTTTGTACCATTAATTTCTCGACCACATTTTGTACATAAATCAAGCAGTGTTGCATCATAACCAATTGTTACACTCGTATCAACAGAGCAATCATAACACTTTCCGTCAACGCCTTGGAATTGACGGGTACACGTATTAGGATTAGTACAATCAGTCTCATTACTGGGTTGTTGACAAACAGGGAAACAAGCCACTGATGCTTCTGTGTTATTCGTAGCTGTTCCATAATGTGCCCACCACCGTTTAGTTGTTGGTGTATCAGGACAAGCTTCACAAGATGATTTAGGTAACTGTTTTATTTCCGTTGACGATGAATTAAAATAGAGTTCTAAAAATACACCACTGGAATGGTCGCAAGGATGACACTGTTTACCACCTCCGTTAGTTGGGAAAAAATATTCTCCTTCAGGACATGATTGAATATTGCTACAAACATATTTATTATATAAATATGTGTACCAATAATGATTGGGGGAGCAAGCCAAACATTTTTCCCGTTCGGTTTCATTAGCAATTTTAGCCCAATCTGGATTATTTGTGCAAGCATGACATGTTGTATCCGTATCAGCAAAGCTGATACCACTGGTACATGTGATGGAACAATAAGATTTATCATTGCTTTCTTCAACCCGTCGGCTATTCGGACAAGCCAAACATAACTCTTTTCCCGTGCCTGTATCATTCATAAATGTTTCATCGGATTTAATCAGCACATTAGCCGGATAATCGCACGGAATACACGCCCCGTTTTGGGAACGAAATTCGCCTTCGGCACATGTTTCTTCAACCGTTACACAAACCTGACTTTCCCCTGTTTCTTCGTTATATTCCGAACAAATTTGATTATTGGCACAA
>JAZTVX010000017.1:0-9736 GCA_045635565.1 Alphaproteobacteria bacterium | reverse complement strand
GATATAAAAATCAGATGATTGCATTTTTTAGTTGACAAGAAGTATTTCGCATAATAGTATGGGAAAAATAACGTACCTTTTTTTGACACGTTTTTTAATGAGAATATATTGATTTTTAAGCCTTATTTTTGAATAGGTTTTAGCGTTTTGCAAAAGTCTTTTTTTATATTTAAATTACTATTCAAAACATCAAAAAACGAATCGTTTTTAGATATTTGATATAGTATATACAAATGCCCTTATCGTTATCACGAAAAGAGCATTTGTATATTGAACACAAAATAATATCTTACTTCGTTATCTGAAACGTATAATGATTATTCTGATCAACCGAAATCATTACCGTTGAATTATCTTGAATTTCTCCTTCCAATAAATAAACAGCTAACGGGTTTTCAATTTCCTGTTGTATTAGGCGTTTTAACGGTCTTGCCCCAAATTCTTCATCATAACCATCTTGAGATAACTTATCCTTTGCTTTATCATCAATCTGAATATGAATATTGTGTTCTTTTAATCGATGTTCCAATCTATTCAGTTGAATTTCAACAATTCGACGTATTGCTTCCTGATTTAAAGCATGAAATACAATGATTTCATCTAATCGATTGATGAATTCCGGTTTAAAAAATGACTTTAAACGGGATAAAATATCCTTTTCCTGACCATTAACAACCAAATTAGACGTCATAATCAAAAACGTATTTTTAAAATCAACCGTTCGACCCTGTCCGTCTGTTAATCGACCATCATCTAAAACTTGCAACAACACATTAAAAACATCTTGATGTGCTTTCTCTACTTCATCAAACAAAATAACTTGATAAGGACGACGACGAACAGCCTCTGTTAAAATCCCACCTTCATCGTAACCGACATATCCCGGAGGGGCTCCAATCAATCTGGCAACAGCATGTTTTTCCATGTATTCGGACATATCAATTCGTAAATATGCTGTTTCTTCATCAAATAGGAATGTTGCCAACGCCTTTGCCAACTCTGTCTTTCCAACACCGGTCGGTCCCAAAAATAAAAATGAACCAATAGGTCTATTAGGATCTTTTAAACCTGAACGGGAACGACGAACGGCATTCGAAACCGCCGTAACAGCTTCATTTTGCCCAACAACACGACGTGCCAATTCCTCTTCCATATGCAATAACTTTTCTCGTTCACTACCCATCAGTTTGTCAACAGGGATGCCCGTCCATTTGGATACAATAGAGGCTATCATATCCGGCATAACCGTTTCAAGACTGGTTGTTGACTGACTTTGTTCATTGAGTTGAGCCAATTTTTTTTCCAATTCGGGTATTTCTTTGTACTGTAATTCTCCGGCTTTCTCATATAAACCGTCCCGTAATGCTTTTTCGATACCATTACGTGCTAAATCCAGTTGTTCTCGTATCCGATTGGCTTCCTGCAACGCATTTTTATGCGTATTCCATTGTCGTGTTTCTTCTAACGATTCCTTTTCCAAATCTTTAATTTGTTGTTCAATCGATTTTAATCGTTCTTGTGTTGCATTGTCTGTTTCCTTTCGTAACGCTTCTCTTTCAATCTTCAATTGAATCAATTTACGGTCCAGTTCATCCAAATGTTCCGGTTTCGAATCAATAGCCATGCGTAATTTACTGGCCGCTTCATCCATTAAATCAATCGCTTTATCCGGTAAAAATCTATCTGTTATATACCGATTTGACATAACGGCTGCCGTTACTAATGCTGCGTCAGAAATGCGAACACCGTGATGTAATTCATATTTTTCTTTGATACCCCGAAGAATTGAAATCGTTTCCTCCACCTGTGGTTCACCGACATAAACCGGTTGAAAACGCCGAGCAAAGGCTTGATCTTTTTCAATATATTTTTGATATTCTTTAAGTGTTGTTGCTCCAATACAATGCAATTCGCCCCGTGCTAATGCCGGTTTCAATAAATTAGAAGCATCCATTGATCCGCCTGTTGCTCCGGCACCGACAACCGTGTGCATCTCATCAATAAATAAAATGATTTGACCTTGAGAAGTGGCAACTTCTTCTAAAACAGATTTTAATCGTTCCTCAAATTCACCCCGATATTTAGCACCGGCAATCAAAGCCCCCATATCCAAAGCCATTAACCGTTTATGTGCTAATGTTTCCGGCACATCACCGTTGACAATACGCAAAGCCAATCCTTCAACAATAGCCGTTTTACCTACCCCCGGCTCACCGATTAAAATAGGATTATTTTTTGTTCTGCGAGATAAAACCTGTATCGTATGCCGAATTTCTTCATCTCGTCCGATAACAGGATCCAGTTTGCCTTGTAATGCTCTTTGCGTATAATCCGTTGCATATTTTTTTAACGCTTCAAAATTATCTTCTGCCGTTGGAGATTGAGCCGTACGTCCCTGTCGCATTTGATTGATAACTTCATTGAGTTTTTTTTCATCAACACCATACGAATTTCCCATCATCAATGCTTGTAACAAACGTTCCGTTGTTACATAGGAATCCTTCGCTTTGTGAGATAAACTTTCAGCCGTATCCAAAACTTTCAAAAATGGCTGTGAGGCAACGGTTTGTACATGCGACCCTTCAACACGGGGCAGTTTATCCACGGCTTGTTGCACTTGTTTTGTTAATGAGGGAACATCAACATTTGCTTGAGTCAGCAAAGTTGATGCCTGTCCCTCCTTATCATCAAGCAAAACTTTTAAAAGATGTTCCGGTACTAAAAACTGATGATTATTCCGAACAGCCAAATTATGTGCTGATTGAATAAATCCTTTTGATCTGTCTGTTAATTTTTCTTCATTCATTATTTGATATCCTTTCTATAAAAGGCATATAATGATAATCGAAACGTTTTTCAAGAGGTAATCAGATTTTTTTATACAGTTCGTGGTAAGGGTGAACGTTGGTCTAATTTACCAAACAAGGATACCTTAAATTGACTGATAATAATAAAATAACCAATCATAACAACGATACTGCCTCCAAGCCAAGCAATCGGACCGGCAAAACAAATACCGATATAGCCATATAATGTAGCCAAATAAAGAGCGGCAAATGCTCGCATGAACAATTCCACAATACTGGAAATTAACGGCAAAATAGGATATCCAATACCTTGTAAAACCTGTCTGAACAAAAAAATCATGCCTAAAAAGAAATAAAAATAACTTGTTGTTTGAATATAAGTTATTGTTTGATTTAAAACTTCTTGTGATGGATTTGTCAAAAAAATACCAGCCAAAACATCACTCCAATAATAGGCTAACCCTGCCAAACACAAACTCAATATACACATAATTAAAAAACATTGCAAAACCCCCTGACGAATACGGCGTATATAGCGACTGCCGTAATTTTGAGCCGTATACGTTGACATAGCCATACCCAAAGAAAACAAAGGAGTTGTAGCAATTTGTTCAATACGAGAAGCCGATGTAAAGGCAGCAATCGTTTCCGTACCGAATGTATTACAAATACTTTGTACCACAATAACACTTAATCCGATGATTGAAAATTGAACAGACATGGGAATAGCCATTTTTAAATGTTCCACAACAAATGAAAAATCCATTTTCCAATCTCTGGATTTTAGTTTTAATATCGGATATTTATAAAAAATATAAATAACACAAAGAAGAACAGATATTGTTTGGGCTATACCGGTGCCAATGGCAACACCTGTTACATTCCATTGGAAATGAATAATCATTGTCACATTGATAATAATGTTCAAAACAGAGGCAAAAATTAAAAAATAAAGAGGTGTTTTACTGTCACCCAATGAACGCATAATACCGGCAAAAAAATTATAAAACAATGTGGCAATCAGTGAATAAATCAATATTTTTAAAAACATTTTAGAATCGTCATAAATATCTGTCGGAACATTCATCTGAGCTAAAATCACATCTAAATGTGATTGAACGCTCACAACTAAAATGCAACAGAAAATAGCCGTCAGTATCAAACCACAGCAAAAAGACCGACGAACCTGCTTAATATCATTCGCTCCAAAGCGTTGTGCTGTTATGACACATAATCCATTCGTAAAACCAGCCGATAACATGATAGCCATTACAAAAATTGGAGTCATAGCACCAGCAACCGCCAAAGCATGAACACCCAAAAAACGTCCCAAAATGTACAAATCAGACAAAATATAAACCTGCTGAAATAACTGTCCCAGTAAAATCGGCAATGCAAACAAGATAATCAATTTTATCGGGTTACCCTTAACCATGGAATGTATCATGATATTCTCCAATTAACAATTGCATATAGCCCATCATTGGGCTATATGCAATAAGATACTGAAAATTAGTTTTAAATACCTATTTTGGCTTTTCAACACTACGAATCAACTCATCGCGACGTTGTTTGTAAAGAGACAAACCGGTAGACCATGTAAAATGTATAATTAAACAACCGAGAAAAACGAAAATAGATAACCACCACATCGGGAAAAACTGTCCAACGATAGAAACCGGAGGCATATTACCTGAAATCACAACAGACGGACCGGTAAATCTCAAAAAGATAGATAACCACCAAAAAGTTGTGACAATCTTACAGGCATTTAAAACCAAAATAATAAAGGCCATCAATCCCCATGATGCAATTGATAAACGCCCAACTTGTCCCGTTGTCAGTTTAAGACCGAATACAAATTTAAACAATAACGTAATCAGGTAAAAGACAAAAAAATCTAAAACAAACAAACAGAACACCGTAATGCCAAAGGCTATAAAAAACAAACCAACAAGACTTTTGACCTTTCCAATTAAAACATCAACATTGATATATTGATTTTTGATGTCAGCGGTTCTAATTTCTCGATACAAATTACCATTGGCAAATCGTACAGCATCTAAATTAAAACGGTTACAAGTACGTTTAATCAGACCACTATTTTCGTGAATATAAATTTGCGTTTTAGTAATATAAATAAAGGCATCTGTTGTTGTCGTTGACGGCAGAATATAATGTTTTTGTGTATTAAATTCAATCGTTCCAAGAAGCGTTTCATATCGTTTTTGCGAATACAACGGTGATATAATTTCACCATCCATAACAACAATATTCGGAATATCAGCAAAAACCGTTTGAAGAATGGAAAGAGCAGAAACCGTTCGAACATAAAAGAAAATACTGATACCCAACGCCACCAAACTGGCCACCAGCAAAATAAAACGTAAGCCAATCCCTCGACCCGCTAAAACATAAATTTCAAATAATCTTTTCATTTCATCTCCCTACAGTCTTTATTTTTAATCAAACAGACCCCATTCGTCATCGTCTTGTTGTTGAGCCGGAACTACCGGAACAACAGGAACGCTTGCTCTCCCGTCAAACGCATCTGAAGGAATGACCGTTTTTTGTTGAACCTTACCGTTAGAGACAAATTGATTTAACTGTTGCGTATGATACATTGTCGATGCCTGACCATGAAACGCATCTGAAGGCAATTGTTGAATCATTTGTCCGGCAACCTTCTCCTGTGTCTGAACCTGCATTTGTGGAATATAGATAACAGAGGCTTTACCATCAAAAGCATCGGTCGGCAAATGCTGAAGTTGATTAGCATCAACAACCGTTTTGTTTATAATCGTATGTTTCTTCGCTACGTTCTCCTTAAATTCACTAACTTTATCAACCTTTTGAATCACTTTTGTTTCAGGATTATAGTGATATAAATGAGAGATTTCATACTGACCGTCGTATAATGTTGAAGCCTTACCGTCAAAAGCATCATCCGGCAACTGTAAAACACCTGTTTCATGCAATCCTTCATCTGATGCTTCTGTTTCATCCGAAACAATAATTTCTGTTTTAGATTCATCATCGAATAAGCCCAAATCCGTTACAGGAGCATTTTTCCTTTCTTGTGCCATTGCTTCTTCAATTTCTTCAGGATCACTTGATTGAATGATACATGCCTGACCATCAGCTGACCAATTGATAACACGGTCGTCTTTTAAATGAAATTTCATGACACAACCACGAACATAGCGATATGCCCATTCTTTGTCAATTTCCTGCGAGATATAGATTAAAATACGTTCATTATCAGACAAACGAATCCCTTTTGTCGGAGCACCGAAATTTTCATATAAATCAGCAACCGGCTGACCGTAATAGACCATGGAACGAGGTTCTTGAGAATGAACATAATCCCCTCCGCCACAACCGACAGTCAAGAGTGAAATCAATCCGACAGAAAATAATTTTTTCATATTAAAACTCCTTTTTTCTTGCAAAGTAACACACTTCTGTCTGAAAGTCAAACACTCTTTTCAAAAAAGTATATATTTAACCTTGACAAATTAACGATTGAATCGTATAACCCTCCCAACACAACAACGAAAGTAAAATTAAACAATGAAAACAGAAATTTTTACATTTGATATGCCCGAATCATTGATTGCTGACAAACCGGCTAATCCACGTGATTCATCACAATTATTACATATTCATGCCAACGGCACGTTATCTCAACATCATGTTTCTGACCTAGATCAATTATTGCGTCCTGATGATGTTCTTGTTTTTAATGACACCAAGGTGATTCCAGCCCGTTTATACGGTATGCGAGGACAAGCAAAAATTGAACTGACTCTTTTCAAACAAATTGACTTATCCCATTGGGAAACACTGATAAAAAACAGCCGCCGTCTTAAAATCAATGATTGCATTTCTTTTTCAGATGATTTTAATGCAACCGTTACTGAGAAATTAGACAGTGGTATTGTTATTGTCAATTTCAATAAAAAAGGGGCTGATTTAATGAATGCTCTGCATTTAATTGGTACAATGCCTCTACCCCCTTATATCAAACGTTTGCGAGGAGGCAAAGAAACAGACAAAGCCGACTATCAAACCATTTATGCCAAAACAGAAGGTGCCGTTGCGGCCCCGACGGCGGGACTACATTTCACACCTGAACTATTTCAAAGATTGGATAAAAAAGGCATTGAACGTGTTTTTGTAACATTACATGTCGGAGGAGGCACGTTTTTACCTGTCAAAGTCGATGATACGGACAATCATACAATGCACGCCGAATACGGTGTCTTAACACAAGAAACAGCCAACAAAATCAACCTTGCAAAAAAACAGGGACGACGCATTGTAACTGTTGGCACAACCTCTTTGAGACTACTTGAATCAGCAACAGATGAAAGCGGAACAGTTCATTCTTTTGAAGGAGAAACAAACATATTTATTACGCCCGGTTATCGTTTTAAAGCAACAGACGTGATGTTCACAAATTTTCACTTATCCGGTTCTACTTTATTCATGCTTGTTTGCGCCTTTGCAGGAATTGAAACAATGAAAAATGCTTATAAATACGCTATTGACCATAATTATCGTTTTTTCTCATACGGCGACGCCTGCCTGATTGAAAACAAGTAATTACACCTCACACAAAACCATTTTTGAAATATTTTAAAAAAAACGATAAAAATCGTTGTGTTTTTGATTAAAAATTGTTACAATGGTACGAAAAGGGAGTTTGATATGAATAAATTATGTCTTTTTTTATTGAGTATCGGTATTTCTCTGCCGGCTTTTTGTGGTTTTGTTGAAGGTGAAGACGCCTTTAATCAACAGCATTATTCTCAAGCATTTTCTGAGTTTTTACCGTTAGCTGATGAAGGTGACTTTCGCAGTCAGTATTATGTCGGTTATTTATATGTCAACGGTTATGGTGTCAATCAAAACACAAAGGAAGGTTTACGTTACCTGCAAAATGCTGTTGATCAAAACTATGATATGGCTCAAGCTATGCTCGGCTACTTATACTCCGAGGGGATTGCCGTTCAAAAAGACAAGAAAAAAGCACTTCAATTATATCAAATGGCTGCTTCCCAAAATAATATTTCTGCAAACTTGAACTTAGGATTGATGTATTACACTGGTGATGGAGTAACACGTGATTTCAAAACGGCATTAAATTATTTTCAAAAAGTACCTGTTAACCAAAAACCGATTGTTGCTCGTTACTTAGGGAGTATTTATTTAAATAACGCTTCCTTTCGTGATTATACCAAAGCATTTTATTACTATGATTTATCGGCTCGATATGGTGATTTAAGTGCTTATTTTGCATTAGGTGAAATGTATCGCAAAGGATTAGGTGTTCCCAAAGATACAACGGTTGCCATCAATTTTTACAAATATGCGGCAACGGAAAACTATGCACCGGCACAATACATGCTGGGTTTGATTTTTGCAAACGGTGAAGGTGTTACAAAAGATATTTACAAAGCCTACGCTTGGTTAAAAATCGCGGCAGACCAAAATTTTTCTGTTGCAGACGATGCACTTCAAAAATTGATTAAAAACATGTCGTTAACAGATTTAGAACAAGCCCGAAAACAGGTTGTTTTAGTTCAACAAAATGAAATGGGTAAAATGGATGCTCCATTAAAACCGATTGAACCGGAAAAAGTAACGGCAGAAGCCGAGCAAAAAGCATCTGAAGGTATTGCTTCGGCACCAACATCGTCCAAACGGAAACCACTTCGTCGTCGCAGACGCAGATAGGAGGAAAAATGAAAACGTTTCTTAAATACTTCTTTGGCTTTCATTTTGTCAGCATGATTGGAGTTATCGTTGGCTTTTTATTGTACAATGCCCACTCAGAAAAAAATCCTTTATCCACTTTTTTAACAACGCCTGATTTATATTTTATCGGCTTTTTATTAGTGGCAGCCCTTCATTTTTGTTTATGGATTTTTACTGATAAGGCATCTTCTTTTAACATTAAAGGTCGTTTGTTGAATTTTATCGGAGATTATTTTTTCTTAGTTCTTTCAACGCTCTGTACAATCGGCAGTTTATTTTTATTGACAACCTTCCTTATATAAGTCAACCTACAGGTTGAGATTTAAAATAGATATTGTCAACTGACAGGCAATATCTTTTTTTTACGGATTTAAATAGATTAGATTCCACATAATCAAACAAATACAAACAATTGAAGCGACTCCAACCTTGTATATTTGCAAATTGAAAAATAAGTTTTATGCCATTTGATTACAAAAAAAGTATTTGCAGTTCAATCCAAAAAATCAAACGCATCAAAAACATATAAAACATTACAATATTGATTATAGCAAAAATATCATAAAAATATTATGTTTCAATTTCTCATATACTAAACCGACGGAACCGTCGGTTTTTTTTGGAGCGAGTGCAGGGAATGCTCGGGCTTAACCTGCCCTCGTCCTCTCTATCGTTCGGACTGTCCTTGCAGGACATCTACTGCGTGAACGAACCCTCTGTTCGGGTTCGATCCCCTACTCACAAAAAAAACCGACGAAACCGTCGTTTTTTTTTGGAGCGAGTGAAGGGAATGCTCGAGCTTAATCAGCCCTCGTCCTCTCTATCGTTCGGACTGTCTTTACTGGACATCTACTGCGTGAACGAACCCTCTGGTCGGGTTCGATCCCCTGCTCACAAAAAAAACCGAAAGTCGGAGGCCAAGCGGTCTTAGGAAGACAAATTAAATCCCCACCTCCTTGGCTCACAGAACGACATGGCTACGATCCGACTTTCGTTCGGACTGTCTTTACTGGACATCTACTGCGTGAACGACCCCTCTGGTCGGGTTCGATCCCCTGCTCACAAAAAAAACCGACGGAACCGTCGGTTTTTTTTTGGAGCGAGTGAAGGGAATCGAACCCTCGTCTTAAGCTTGGGAAGCTTCCGCTCTACCATTGAGCTACACT
>JAZTVX010000016.1:0-42142 GCA_045635565.1 Alphaproteobacteria bacterium | reverse complement strand
ACGGCACCTTTGGGACAATGTTCATTGGTGATACATTCAACGCATTTGTGTTGACTGATATCCGTTGTCATACAATAAGGTTTAGAAGCGGCACAATCCGGTTCGCATAAGTTATTGATACAATCATAACACCCACCGCTCTTATGTGACGGACAATCTTGTTGAGTATAACAATAAGTAGTTGGTTCTCCGTTTTTATCGAGAGGTTTACCCGTTCCGCCTTGACCATTTAAATGTTCCAATGTTGCCAAGAAACGCATACCTGACAAATCGCCATAGGTTGAACAAATTGAAGAATTACCTTGATAAACAATACCGTCTTCGGAATTGATATCTGTTGGTACAATGCGAATCATTTGAGCCAAAAATCCGTTGAGATTCATATTGAGCACTTGTTGACAAACTCGATTGGGAACATTTTCCACATCAACACTGAATGTCAGATTGTTTCCACTGGATACGATGTTAATGGGAAAACCGGTTGGTGTTGTATCGGGCCATTCATCAAATGAATCAGGGAGGGGTTTATCTTGATATTTATGCCATGTATCTTGAATACGTTTGTTGACTTCATTAACAATATCATTTGCCCGATATTTATCCATGGCAAAAGAATAGCCATAAATCCCACCGGCAGATAAGACCCCTACCACAGCCAAAACACCAAGGATTTCCACCATACTGCGACCGGATTCTTGAGTGTTTTTGTTCAAAAAACAATGTAAAAAAGGCAATTTGCGTATCATAAAACCTCCGTTAAAATAATCTCAAAAAAACAAAACCTTCTCGTTAAAAAACGTGTCAAAAAAAGGTACGTTTTTTTGACGCTTTTTTTTGATGAACGGAGTGTGTTGCTACGGAAGTAAAAAAGATATAAAAATCAGATGATTATATTTTTTAGTTGACAAGAGGTATTTTGCATCATAATATGGGAAAAATAACGTACCTTTTTTTGACACGTTTTTTAACGAGAACACATTGATTTTTAATCGTTATTTTTAAACAGGTTTTGCCATTCGACAAAAGCCTTTTTTTATAAAAAAAGAAGGTATTTCAGGTATAAAAAACGAATTATTTTTGTCTTATCAGACTGTCTAATTGATTGTTATTAAAAGAAATAACATAATGCCACAATCTCATCATGATTGCATTATTTTAAAATACGCCGTTCTCTTAGAATAACAGTTAAACAGATAACGCCTGAACAATTTGTTCCTATATTTAAAAATATGATACCATAACCTGCAATATGTCATTCTTTAAAACAAGAAAAAAGGCAGAAAACATCTGCCTTTACATGTTTTTAATACAATATCATCATTTGTTCAAATGATTGGTTTTATATGCTTGTACGACATTCGATAATAACATCATCACCGTCATCGGTCCGACACCACCGGGAACCGGCGTCACAGCATGTGCATGTCCCATCATCTCATCAAAAGCAACATCGCCCGTTATTTTCTTATCAGCCGTGCGAATAATGCCGACATCAATTAAAACAGCCCCCTTTTTGACGAAATCACGTTTAATTAACCCCGCTGTACCCGTTGCAGAGATAATAATGTCAGCCGTACGACAAAGACTTGCCAAATCCTGTGTTTTAGAATGGGCTTGTATGACGGTGCATTGTTCATTCAATAACAATTGCAAAACAGGTTTTCCAACCAATCGTGACCGACCGACAACAACAACCGTTTTACCGACTAAGTCTGTATAAACTTCTTTCAATAAACGTAAACAAGCCAATGGTGTACAGGCAATCAAATGTGGTTGTCCGATAAATAACCGTCCCATGTTTAACGGATGTAATCCATCAATATCTTTATTCGGATCAATGGCTTCAATAACGGCATTTTCATCAAAATGTTTTGGCAACGGTAGTTGAACGATAATCCCATCAACCGTGTCATTCGCATTTAATTCATGAATAAATGAGATTAAGGCATCTTGTGTCATCACTGGGGATAAATGATAAATTTGTGCATCAATCCCTAATCGTTCGGCGGCTTTCTTTTTATGATTAACATAAATCAAACTCGCCGGATTGTCCCCGACCAAAACAACTGCCATACCTAATTTACGTTCAAACGTGCTGATTTCTTCTTTTAAACTGGCTTCAATTTGTGAAGCCAGTTTTTTTCCATCAATAATTTGTGTTTGTATGATTTCTTGTGTCATAATCACCTCATTTGTATTCAACAACGACAAAACGTTTCGCATTTTTTAACAATTTTTCTGATAAGGCTTCCATTTTATCGTTTTCAATTTGTGTTTTGATAATATCATCATCAGGCAAAACATTTTTTTTGCTGACAGAACATTTCATAAAGAAAATATCTGTATCTTGTGCCCGTATTGGTCCAACCAATTTTTGAACCGGTTGTGGTTGTAAAATCTCTTTCAGTTCCGACGGCAACTGTTCCGGTGAAACAGCCCCCGTTTTAACAGATTCGGGTATCGCATATTTTTGAGCAAAATCCGAAAAAGATTTACACGTTTTTAATGCTGTTATTTCTTTTTCAAATTGAATGGCTTGTCTGGTTGGCATAGCCATTTGAGCCATTTCCCATATATCAATCGTATCTGTTAAAATCGGTTTTTTTTCGTCTTGTAATAAGACCAATAAATACCCTTTATCCGTTTTCAATGGAACGGATAAGTCACCAATATTCATTTGACGTAAAACAGCCGTTATCTCCGGTGAATAATAATTGTTTTTAATCCAACCGACTTCTCCCCCTGTTTTAGCCGTTTCCGAACGGGAATATTTTTGAACAATTTGATCAAATTCAACCCCTTTTTGTAATTCGGCATAACATTTTTCGGCATCTTCCTTTTTCGGGACAAGAATTTCAAAAACAAAAAATTCTTCTTCACGCAATTTTTGACGCAATTGAGATTTCTTTTTATCAATTTCAGCCTGAGAGATTGAGGGCGTTCCACCTTGACGACGTTGCAACACCTGTACCCACATTAAATCAGCCATGATTTGTTCTTCCAAAATACGCAACGGAACCCCGTTTTTTGCTAACATATTTTTCATTTTACCGGCAGCAAGACCGTTTTGTTGTTCTAAATGGGCAATGGCTTGGGCAACTTCTTTATCCGTTACTGTCAGATTGTAGCGTTTGGCTTCTGCTATTTTGATTTTATCATCAATTACGTCGTCCAATGCCTCTTTGACGTATTGAGCCTTGCGTTTGTCACTCAAATATTCTGCCCGTTGAACAGCAATGAGTTTAGCCCGTGCTTCCACATCATACCGTGATATCGGTTCATCATTGACAGTTGCAACAATTTGTCCGGCATCAACCGGTGATGTCAATAAAAAACAGCCGATAAAACCTGCTAACAGCATCTTCTTTTTCATGTGTAAACCTCTTTACATTTGACCCAATGTTTTTAATTCAAACTTAACAACAAAAGATGTATCCCCTTTATAATCCCTGTCTTCCGTGAACGAACGGCTCAAATCAAAAATAACAGCTGTACAATCATTGTCATAACGAAGCATGGTTCCGTATTCAATCGGGCCTTTATCCTGTTTGGTTAAATTGTACCGATAGTAACCGGATAAATTCCATTGCTTGCTCAACCGAGATGACCCGAAAAACAGGACTTCTTCTCGTTCATCATAGAATGTATCTGCTAAACTGATTGCTTTTAATTTGGTATAGTCAATCCCCAAGCGCAAGGGTTCATTCCCTACGACAAACGTAACTTCGCTTTTTTTGGGTTCAAGTGTATCTTTATCCAATCGAAACCGATATGCCAGAGACATCAGGTTGTAATCCATTTGAATCCGACCAACATAATCGGAATAATGATTTTCCGTTCCCAAAATTGCATCCATTTCTCTGTCGCCGGATACACGATATGATTGTCCGAATAAAAATGACACCGACCGATTGCGATTATCAAACAAAGACCATTGAGCCCCGTAATTAACCCGCGTACCCGTTTCAATTCGGTCATAACCGACAAATCGGTTATCCGAAAATAAATTTGTATCATCAAAATCAACATCCGTACTGTCAATATTGGGAATTTTATCATTGTCGGCATCAACAGGAGATGTAACCACCATCACAATCGGTTCAATAACCTGTGTGGTGTTTTCGCTATATTTAACAAACGGATAACTTATTTTAGCAGAGGCCATCGGAAACAGGCGAGCTGTATCATATGTATCGTCTGTCGGATGATTTTCAATGCCGTATTTACCTGTATCGATGTTATAGACATCACCTCGCACAGTTGCTTTGAAGTCAACATCAACACCCCAGTCAGCCGTATAAGGCAAAAACAATCCCTGTGTAACGGATAACCGTTCCGATTTAAACCGTTCCCGATTATTGTACATAGCCCCATTCACATTAGAAAACGCATACAACCCGTTATTCATGAGTGGGTCCGTGACATAGGTGTAATCAAGTGTCGGAATAAATACGGGAATGGATTTTTGATTAACACGTTGCCATAAATTTTGGAACGAATACCCCGTGAAATTAAAATAATTCTGACTGCCAAAACGTTCAGCCGTTACAAAAGAACGCAAATACGCTTGCGACGTATTTACATTCGGTAAATTATATCGTCTGAAATACGTATCTGTTGATGTTCTGTATAATTGCCCTGTTAACCGCCAGTCATCATTCACGTCATAACGGATATTAGCACGAATATGTCCCTGTTTTGCCCCGTCTTCATCACGTGTACCACTGCCTTGTAATTGAATACTCGTTCGATTAAACAAGCCTTCATATTCAAAAATGGCTAATGGATCGTGTGATGTGGAAATTGTCGGTTCAATGGTTAAATTCTGATTATCGGCAATATCAATGAAAAATGGTAATGTAACACCCTGCTTCATTTCGTTACCATGTGAAAAACCGGGGGATAATAATCCACTCTTACGCTTAACCGTGAAATCGGGAACGTTTAAATATGGAAAATAAAAAACAGGGATATCTTTAATTTCAAAAAAAGAATGCGTAAAAATCATTTCTTTTTCCGGTACGTCATGCTTCCAATTTCTCGCACTGATTTGCCATAACGGTTTTTCACCCTGACATGTACTGCACGGTGTAAAAGCCACTCGTTTCAAATACAAGGATTCACCGTTATCCGTTCTTTTCAAACGCTTTGATGTCAACAACGACCCTTCATACAAACGCATGACAATGGCTTCGCCGATGATTTCGCTCATATCAGCATTAAAAGTGACATTTTGTGTTTGGGTAACCGTTCCGTCCGGTGTGCGAATGGTCACATTGTTCGGCATGACGATTTGATTGTTTTGCCGATAAAAATGGAAAATATCTGTTTCAACAATGGTCCCGTTTTGGTCAATAATCACATCACCCGATGCTGTTAAAATATCATTTTTTTTATCGTAAGAAAATGTATCGGCTTCAAAATTAACCGGTTTGTCTTTTTCGATATGAACCTGTGGGTCAATCTTGATTTGAGCCTGTGCCGGCAATCCAATACCGATGAAACCAGTTAGTGTAACAATAACCCACACTGCTGTTTTTTTCCAAAAACGAATATGTTTCTTTTTAGCCATACTTAAATAAATCAGAAAAATGGGCAATAAAACATTCACAAACAGCAACGGTGTGAAAATTAAATTTTTTGTTGCCAGATTTTCAAAACCTAAATTAAGTGATTGAATGAGCAAAGCAGCCATAATGACACAGTTGATACGACTGACTTGTCCTCGTCTGTTATAAAACGGTGCCAATACCCCAAACAATGCTAAAAATGCAAATGTCAGATTGTATAACGGTTTCGTCAAGCGTTTTAAAATTTCCACCTTATATTTGCGATATTGTGCCGGTGTGGGGGCATCTTCGGGTTTGACGGACCACAAATATTTTAATGAATATTCGGCAGCATTTAAATTACGTTCTTCCCCGACGTTTTTTTTGTCATTGAACCACATGGTATATCTGTCAAATTTCAAAATGGAAAATTCTTTACTTTTCGGCGTATATTCTTGACGTGTTCCCTGATTAAAAACCAATTGGAAACCACCGTCGCCTTGAAAAATAACACCCGTTTCGGCAAACAAAGATGATATTTTTTCGGGATTTTTAGCATCATATGCCATAACACCCCGAACGGAACCGTCACTCAATCGTTCTTTGATGTACAACGTTAAACCATTGCTGAACGAATTAAATTGCCCTTCCTGTAATAACAAATGAGATAAATCATTTCGAACTTTCCAACGCAGTTCATTTAATTTTTCATAAGAGGAGGGGATTAAAACCAATGTCATCATATAACCGATAACAGTCAATACCACAGCCATACCGATAACCGGTTTCATGATTTGAGCATTTGACATACCGATTGCTTGCATCACCATCAATTCTTTATCAGACTGCATGCGTGTAAAGACAAACAAAATCACGGCAAAAAAAGCCAATGGTGATAAAATTTGTACAAAGTTCGGCAAAACTAACATTGTCATTTCCATGAAAACACGGAAAGAGACACCTTTGGTAACAATCATTTCAATCATACGCAATGATTGTGTCAACCAAATCAACGTCACCAACCCCACCAAAACAAGGGCAAAACTGACAATTAACTGTTTTAAAATATACTTGTTTATAATCTTCATAATAAATCCTTTTTGCTACTATACGCCAAAGGATGAGATTTTTCAACCGTCTTTTTTAATCTATCTTGTAAAATATGCGTATAAATTTCCGTTGTAGCGATATCGGCATGTCCCAACATTTTTTGAACGGACCGTAAATCAGCATCATGGGCAATTAAATGACTGGCAAACGAATGGCGAAAAACGTGTGGTGAAACTTTGCCGACATCAATGCCGGCATAAACAGCAATTATTTTGAGGGCTTTGAAAAAACCATCCCGAGTTAAATGCCCCTCTTTGCCGTAAGAAGGAAATAACCACTTGGAAATACGACCTTTTTTTAATTTTAATTCACGCAAAAGTAACCATTTATCTACTGCTTTACGTGCCAAATCATTCAACGGAACAAGCCGTTCTTTATTTCCTTTTCCGATAATGGAAACGGTTTTACTATCCTGCGTGATTGCTGATACGGGTAACCCGACCAATTCACTGACACGCATGCCCGACGCATATAAAATTTCCAACATCACATAAAGACGCTCATCTTTTTGCCGTGCTGTTTCAATCAGGTTTATCACTTCTTCTTCCGTAAGATATTTCGGTAACGATTTACCGATTTTCGGTGATTGCACATAATCTGACGGATTTTTTTTAATAATGTCTTCCGAATACAAAAAACGGTAAAATTCATGAATGGCTGATAACCGTCGTGCTTGTGTTTTAGCACTCATTTCCTGACGGGCAATTGTTCGCATATATTCCTGTAAATCGGTTGTCTTGGCTTTTTCCAGCCGAATATTATGTGCCGATAAAAAGCCGAATAAATCCGACAAATCCCGTCGATAGGCTTCAATCGTGCGTTTTGATGCCCCTCTTTCAGCTGCCATCATTTCCAAAAAGGAAACAATATATTTCGATAAGTGATTCGTGTCTTGTTTTTTCATCACACAACGACTCTGTTCGGTTACGGATTCAAAATCATACCCTCGATGAGCAGTTTTTTGCGAACATCGGGTTGAGCAACTTCTTGAATAAACTGATATGTTCTGGCTAAATCCCGTTGTGCATGAATATCAAGCAACGCTTGCAATAATGTTTCACCTAAACGTGTTGTTTTTTGGGCTTGTGTGAATAAAAAAGCCCCTTTTTGTTCAGTAGATTGTTCTGTTTCATACAAGTCGGAATCAATAAACAACTTCATTTTATCACACACTGATAATGGATGAATACCACAGTATTGTTGCATTTTTTCGGCTAATTGATAGGGAATCCCCCCACCTAACGTCTGCCAAATCGGCACCAGTTGGAACACTTGTCTTTGATGTGTGGATACAGGACTGTCTGTCAACAATTCATGCCATGGTTCAGCCATGGATACATTATCCGTTAATGCATATGCCTGTACGGCATCATAGGCTAAATCCACATTATCTGTCGTTGCTTCAAGTGTATTCAATACATCAACGATGACAGGAGCCAACGAAATAAACAAATCATCCCGACGAATTAAATCAATCCATTCTTTAACTAAAATCACTTTTGTTGCATTATCATGTGTATTTAAAATCTGCTGATGCAAATAAGCCCGTTTAACGGCACGATTTGTCAAGTCAGGATTAAATAATGGCAAACGGTAAATTTTTTTCATGGCATCAACGTCTAATCCGATTTGTTCAGCCAAAAAAATACGCAAGGGAATATCCGTTGTCGGCAAGTCAACCAACGTCTGTTTTATCCCTCGAGTTTGTCTATCCCAATCAATTTTATGATTTTTTATCAATGAAAACAAATAAACATCATGTGGTTGTAACACAATATTTTCAGGTAACGGCGTCGGTATTTCACGTAAAATATTTTCTGCCAACAACGCAAAAACAGATTGGTTGTCTGATGTATTTTCCTGATAAATATCATATGACAAAATAGCCTTATTTTTTTCTTCTTTGGCTAAAAAACAACTGATTCGTAATTTATCGTAAGCCGTAACCGTTGTTTTTTCGTCAATTAAAGCACAGGCTTGTTGTGTGTCGCCTTTCATCAACAACGCTTCCACTCGAATTTGAAAAATTCGGTCGGTTATATCTTGGGGTGGGATAAGTTGAATCATATCCAAAACTTCCTGCCAGGCCCCCAATTGAAATAAGGTGTTTAAACGTTCTTCCAAAAAAGCCAACGCATTTTGTTTTGTGTCCGTCAAGACGCTACCACTGGTATCCAATGTTAATAAATGAATTACCATCTGCCGTTCTGCCGGTGTGAGAGGTGTTTGCGTTATTTGTTGTAATAATTTTGATAATTGTTGTGATGATGTTCCCGACCACAAATGCACATTCGTCGTCGGACGTATTCCCAACGTATTTGATGTTAAATCCGGTAAAGATTCAACGATGACATCTGTTTCTTCCAACGTATCGGCATATCCGTTTATTGACAAAAGAAGCAATCCTGCCACAAAAAAAGAAAGACCTTTATTGTTGAGCATGGGGCGTTATCACATATGGTTTTTCCACCTGTTCAATAACAGGTTTCGGTTGAACAAAAGCCATTGCAACAAAAAACACAACGACGAGAAGGAGGAATATTTTAACCCAAAAATAACTTTTTTCCGATTTGTTTAACATTTTTAAGTTCCTTTTACTGGACAAAATAAATAATAACTGCTATGATGTTTTATTATTACTCTATTTTATTACGAGATGTCAAGAAAAGAACATGAAACGAAAGTTGTTAGAACCCAAAATTATTTTACTGGTCGGTATGATGGGGGTCGGGAAAACAAGTTTGGGGCGTATTTTGTCCAAAAAACTCCAATTGCCGTTTGTGGACAGTGATAAAGAAATTGAAAAAAGCATGGGTTGCTCCATTCGGGATTTATTTGCCAAATTCGGTGTTGATGAATTTCGTTTGGGAGAAGAACGCATGATGAATCGGTTATTAAATGGTGAACCGTGTGTTTTATCCTCGGGCGGGGATGCGTTTTTATCGGAAAAGACGCGTCGATTATCGAAAGAAAAAGCCGTTTCCATATGGTTAAAAGCCGGTGGAGACGTTATTTCTAAACGCACACAAGGGCGTTCACATCGACCATTGGTGCCGGCAGCAGACAATCGCAAAATTGTAGAACAATTGATTGCCGAACGTTATCCGTTATATAGTGAAGCCGATATCATGGTTGAATCATTTTGTGAATCGCCGTATAAAACGGTTGCCCGTTTGTTAGAAGAATTGGAAAATCGTCATTTGATTGAAACAATTCCCGATGAAGACGTTTCTGTTTCGACGAATACTTCTCTTTATAAAAAGACCAAAAAGCAACAACGCATCAATCATTTTTACAAAAAACGGTTTAAAAAGAATCAACGACGTTTATCGATTGATTCATCAACGTCTGCTGAAGGGTAGTACAACCGTACTTTATGTACACTCATTAACAATATTGCAACAACTTTTTGATTAGCAATAATAAAAACAAAAAAAAACGACAGATAAAACTATCTGTCGTTTCTTTCTACAAAAGGATATTATATTTCACTTAATTTTTTATCCAATAATTGATTGGCTAATGCCGGATTGACTTTACCTTGTGAGGCTTTCATAATCTGCCCGACAAACCATCCTTTTAATTTGTCTTTGCCGGCTTTGATTTCAGCAACCTTGTCCATGTTTTGTCCTAAAATATCACCAATCAAGGCTTCAATTGCACCGGTGTCGGATACTTGCTTTAATCCTTTTTCTTCCACGATGACAGCCGGAGATTTGCCCGTTTGTGTCATAATTTCAAAAACTTCTTTCGCAATTTTACCGGAAATCGTACCGTCGTTAATTAACCCAACCAAAGCCCCTAAATTTTCAGCCGAAACAGGACTTTGCGTAATCGTTAAATTTGATTTGTTTAAATAACCGAACAAATCACCCATCACCCAGTTTGCTACTTTTTTTGCATCTTGACCGTGACAAGCCGTTTCAAAGTAAGAGGATATATCCTTATCAGCCGTCAAAACAGAGGCGTCATACGGTGTCAATCCCATCGTATCTACATACCGTTTTTTCTTGGCTTCCGGCAATTCGGGTAAATTCTGACGGATATTTTCAATGTATTCGTCCGTTAAAATAACAGGCAACAAATCCGGATCCGGGAAATAACGATAGTCATTGGCATTTTCTTTGGAACGCATGGCTCGTGTTTCTAAATTAACCGAATCAAATAACCGTGTTTGCTGATCAATCGTTCCGCCATTTTCGTAAATATCAATTTGACGTTTGGCTTCAATTTCAATAGCCTGCATGACAAATCGAACAGAGTTAACATTTTTAACTTCAACCCGATTGCGTAATGCTGTTTCACCGACCGGACGAACAGAAATATTAACGTCACATCGCATAGACCCTTCATCCATGTTTCCGTCACATGTACCCAAAGCACGAACAATAGCCCGTAACTGACGTAAATATTCACCGGCTTCTTCAGGGGAATGCATATCCGGTTTCGAAACGATTTCCATTAAACCGACACCACATCTGTTCAAATCGATAAAGGAAGATGTTGGACTCATATCATGGATGGATTTAGCAGCATCTTGTTCCAAATGCAACCGTTCAACACCGATTTTACGTGTCCCTTCCGATGTGGTAACTTCAATATAACCTTCTCCGACAATCGGATGATATAACTGGCTGATTTGATATCCCTGTGGTAAATCGGCATAAAAATAATTTTTCCGGTCAAAGCGGGAATACTTATTGATAACGGCATTTAAGCCCATACCTGTTTTAACACATTGTTCAATACATTTTTCATTAACAACCGGTAACATCCCCGGAAAAGCAGCATCAATAAAAGAAACGTGTGTGTTTTGTTCAGCCCCGAAAACAGCAGATGATGGCGAAAAAACCTTAGATTCGGAAATAATCTGACAGTGAACTTCCAATCCGATAACCAATTCCCAATTGGTTGTTTTTCCTTCAATTGTATATGTCATTGTCTATCCTTTCACATAGTGTGGTTTTTTATCAAATTGAGCCTGTGTTTCAAGCACATGAGCCACTTGGAAAACCGTATTTTCATCAAAATGTTTACCAATAACCTGTAATCCGACAGGTAATCCGTTTTCAGCTAATGAAATCGGTAACGCCAAAGAAGGCACACCGGCCAACGAACTCGGAGTTGTAAAAACGTCACCCAAATACGTATCAACCGGCTTCATATTTTTCATTTCATCATATGATAACGCCGTTGTCGGTGCGGCAGGTGCCAAAATGGCATCAACCTGTTTAAAGGCTTCAATGAAATCGTTATAAATTAAACGTCTGACCCGTTGAGCCCGAATGTAATACGCATCATAAAAACCGGCAGATAATACAAATGTTCCTAATAAAATACGACGTACGACTTCGGGTCCAAATCCGTCTGTTCGTGTATTTTCATACATTTCATTGAGTGTTTTACCATCAACACGGGTTGTGTAACGTACACCGTCATACCGTGACAGATTAGATGATGCTTCCGCACAGGCAATAATGTAGTAAACCGGTAACGCATATTTTGTATGGGGCATGGAAATTTCCACAATTTCAGCACCGGCATCTTTCAAAAAAGCAATCCCTTTATCCCAAACAGCAGCCACTTGCGGATTTAAATCTTTTGAGCGATATTCACGGGGAATACCGATTTTTTTACCACGAATGTCACCTGTCAGTGCTTGTGTAAAATCAGGAACAGGCATATCGGCAACCGTCGAATCTTTCGCATCAAAACCAGCCATTTCACGCAACATTAAGGCACAATCCTTGACACTGCGAGCCATCGGACCGGCTTGATCCAACGAAGAAGCAAAAGCCACTATTCCATATCGGGAACAACGTCCGTAAGTCGGTTTAATCCCTGTAATACCACAAAATGAAGCCGGTTGACGAATGGAACCACCTGTATCAGAACCGGTTGCCCCCATACATAAGCCCGCAGCAACAGCGGCGGCTGACCCACCGGAAGACCCCCCTGGCACTAAATTATATGCACCGGTTTCATCAGCCCATGGGTTTTTGGTGACTCCGAAATAACTGGTCATCGTTGAACCACCCATCGCAAATTGGTCTGTATTGACTTTACCCAACATAACCGTACCGGCATCTTTGAGTTGTTGTGTTACGGTTGATTCATACGGTGGAACAAAGTTTGATAAAATTTTGGAAGCCGCCGTTGTACGAATACCCTTTGTACAATATAAATCTTTATTGGCAATCGGAATCCCTTCTAAACGACCGATTTGTTCACCAGATGACCGTTTTTTATCCGATTCTTCGGCTGTTTTTAAAGCCAATTCCGGTGTTTCGGTAATGTAAGCATTTAAAACACGCCCCCGTTCCATTTCTGCCAAATGAGCCTGTGTCAGTTCAACGGAAGAAATTTCCTTTTTATCCAATAAATCCAATGCTTCGGAAATTGTTAAATCTGTTAATTTTGAAACCATTTTTTACTCCACCATTTTAGGGACAACATAAAAACCGTGAGCCGATTCAGGGGCATTTGCCATCAATTCTTTTTGTAATCCACCAACCGTTACAATATCAGGACGAACAGCATTTTCACGGGGAGATACAGATACCAGTGGTTCAACATCTGTCACATCGATCTCTTTCAATTCTTCGACCCAAGTTAAAATACCGTTAATATCTTGCATAAATTTTGCTTCCTGTTCTTCGGGAAACCGTAATCGTGCCAAACCGGCAACGTTTTTTAGTGTTTTTTCATTAAAACTCATGTGCACTCTCTTTAACGTTAATCATGATTCAGAAATATTGTTTTTCATTCTGATTTATTATAAATCCGTTAGACAAGTTGCCTTTTTTTTGTGAAAAAGTCAAGCAAAATTCTTTTGAACTTATTATTTTATTATCAAACAACAATCTGTCAATAAATTGTTAATCTTTATCGGTTAATCTATTCCCATACAGTGCGTTATTTGCACATAATAAATATGATAAAGGATTTTAATATGTATCACAGTTTTTTTGATATCTTTTCCATTGGTATCGGTCCGTCCAGTTCACACACAGTCGGTCCGATGCGAGCATCAGCCCGTTTTGCACGGGACTTGTTACAACAATCAACAACCCCCGTTAAACGGGTCTTAACGACGTTATACGGCTCTTTGGCATTAACGGGTATCGGTCACGGTACGCCAAATGCTGTTGTATATGGGCTCATGGGATTGGAAGCCGACAAAATGGATTTATCCATGGATTACATCGGACAGGTTCAGCAATCCGGCCAATTGGTTTTGGATGGTCGTTATCTGATTGCATTCCAAATTAAAAAAGACATTATATTGGATAAACAAACTTTTTTACCGGAACATTCCAATGGTATGAAATTTCAGGCTTTCGATGAACAAGACAATCTCATCAAAGAAGAAATTTATTTTTCAATCGGGGGAGGAACAGTTGTTCGTCAAGATGAATTGGGTCAAAAACAGACTGTTCAATACGATGTTCCTTATCCGTTTAACAGTTGTTCCGAATTGATACAACAATGCACAAATCATAACATGCGTATTGCCGAAATCGTCATGAAAAATGAAGAATCCATGCACTCGTTTAAAGAAATCCGCCAACGGATAGAACAAATTGTTAAAATCATGCAAACAGCCATTGAACGGGGTTCTGTAACAGAAGGACAACTCCCCGGTGAGTTAGGTATTCCCCGACGTGCCCCGATTATTTATCGACGGTTGGAAGAAAAATTTTACAACAATGATCAAGACCCACTCATGATTGTTGATTGGATTAACTTATGGGCATTTGCTGTTGCCGAAGAAAATGCTTGTGGTGGGCAAATTGTGACGGCACCGACGATGGGCTCGGCTGGTGTTTTGCCGGCTGTTTTACGGTATTACGAACGGTTTGCTTCTAAAAAATCACCATTTGACATTGCTTTGGGCATGGGTGAATTTTTGCTGACAGCATCAGCAATTTGCAGTTTATACCGGACAAACGCCTCAATTTCAGGTGCCGAAGTCGGTTGTCAGGGCGAAGTTGGTGTTGCCTGTTCCATGGCGGCTGCGGGATTAACGGCAGCATTGGGTGGAACGATACAACAAATTGAAAATGCGGCAGAAATAGCCATGGAACATCACTTGGGTTTAACATGTGACCCTGTTTGTGGTTATGTTCAAATTCCGTGCATTGAACGCAACGCTATCAGTGCCGTTAAAGCCGTCAATTCTGCCCGATTAGCCTTACGAGGGAACGGAAACCACTTGATTACATTAGACAGTGTCATCAAAACCATGTATGAAACGGGCAAACATTTATCTGATGATTATAAAGAAACGGCTTTGGCTGGTTTAGCCAAAAATGCCTTTACCTGTTAAGGGAGAAACCGTTTCAAAACAGATTGTTTGTGTCGATAAAAGACCATTATTGACACAAACGGTTTGTGGTATCGAACGTGACACGCCCTGCGTGATCAGGGGGAGGTTCATGATACGCAAAGTATAAAATTTTACAACTATCTGCAAATAAACTTATTCGGCACTTGGAAGTAATTATCTGTAAGCTGAACGTATCCGAGACAAAATTGCCGCCACCAAGAAAAAAGGTATGTGGACTGGTGGTAGCGTTCCCCTTGGCTACGATGTTAAAAATAAAAAATTAGTAGTTAATCAGGAGGAAGCAAAAATAGTTCGCTACTTGTTTGAAGAATACTTACGTTATCGATCAGAAGTTCAAGTAAGTAGAAATGCCAACGAAATGGGCTATCACTCTAAAGCTCGTAAAGTTCGTAATAGTCAAAGAGAAGTTGCCTTGTCTTTTAACCATGCGATGATTAATAATTTACTCCGTAATCCTATTTATATTGGAAAAATACCTTACAAAACAGAATTGTTTGATGGACTACACAAAGCGATAATTCCTATGGATTTGTGGAATCAAGTACAAGAATTAAAAAGGCTTAACCGCTGAGAACGTTATGTCTCTGTTGAGGAAGGTGGTTCCATTATTAATTTCGGTTCTGAAGCGATTAAAATGAAAGATTTTGTGATGCAAGAACTTAAAGAACTGGAGGAGAGACATGCCCAAATATCCTGATATCATAGTCGAGTTAATCGGTCAAAACGGAAACGCATTCAGCATCTTAGGAATTTGCCTGCGTGCTATGAGACAAGCCGGTTTATCTAAGGAAGAACGAGATAAGTTTTATGCTGAAGCGACTTCCGGGAATTACGACTACCTGCTAATGACCTGCATGGAATGGTTTGAAGTCGAATAATGTCAAATTGTGGCATTGAAGCAACAAAAAATTTAATTTTTGTTGCTTTTTATTTTGGCATTTCATAGAATACCAAAAGTTTTATATCAAAAGTGAGGATTTTCATGAAGGCAGAAGACGGAAACGTACTAAAAATTTTCAATAGCGATACCCAATTTATTGTCCCATTATATCAACGTATGTATAGTTGGAAAGAAGAACAATGTAGTAAATTGTGGGAAGATATTGTTTTCCTAGAAAAGCATAATAAAAAAGGCCATTTTATTGGTTCTATTGTTTGTGTTATTGAAAGTGCATCTATCTCTGGCACATCTAAATTCATGGTTATTGATGGTCAGCAGCGTTTAACCACATTAACGATTTTACTGACTGCACTTCGTGATTATTTAACCTCACAGGGAATTAAAAGCAGTATCACAAGAAAATTCTTAAAAAATGATACAGAAAACGAAAACGATAAATATAAGCTTGCTTTAACATACAATGATAAAGACGTTCTTATAAAATTAATAGAAAATGTTCCAATAGATGATGTTAAAAACTCTCGTGTATTAGATGCCTATAACTTTTTCTCAAGACAAATTAGTTCTTCTGATTTAACACAAGAACAAATAGAAAATGCAATTGCGAAACTGCAAATTGTTAATATTATTCTCGATCCGTCTTCAGACAATCCTCAGTCTATTTTTGAGAGCTTAAACTCAACAGGACTTGATTTATCTCAATCAGATTTAATCCGAAATTATATTTTAATGGGATTAAGCAACCAAGAACAAACAGATTTATATAACAAAAAGTGGATGCCTACTGAAAAATTATTTAATTACGAAAAGCAATCGGAACTAATGGATCGTTTTTTCAGAGACTACATCACTATGAAAATTTCAAGAATTCCCAAAGAAGGTAATGTTTACGAAGAATTTAAGAAATATCATCAAAGTCTGAATATAACAAATATGGAGCACTGTAACGATATCTATAATTACGCTAAATGCTATACAAACATTATTTTTTCTGAAACAAACGATAATGAATTAAATGAAATTTTTGCAGACATAAGACTTTTACGAATGGAAGTTGCATATCCATTCCTTATGTATGTCTACAATGATTACAACAATGATAAGATAACAAGAGAAGATTTTATAAAAATATTACGTTTTACAGAAAGCTATGTGTTTAGACGAGCAATTTGTGAAATTCCTACAAACTCATTAAATAAAACGTTTGCAGTAATGAGGAATAAAATTAATGCAAATGATTACGTAAATTCGATATGTGCAAATTACATTTTGCTTGATTCTTATAAAGAGTTTCCCAAAAATGAAGAATTTTCTCAACGCTTTGTAGACAAAGATATTTATCACATGCGTATCCGTCAATACATACTTGGCAAACTTGAAAGATACGACAACAAGGAAAAACTTGATCTTGGATCATTTACAATAGAACACGTAATGCCTGAAAATGAAAATTTACGTAATGGATGGAAGGAAGCTCTTGGTAAAGATTGGCAAGCAATTCATACACAATATCTTCACACCATAGGAAATTTAACACTAACTGCCTATAATTCAGAAATGAGTGATAGATCGTTTAATGATAAATTGACTATGAAGGGCGGATTTTCTGATACTGGTTTGCGTTTAAATTCTTACATTCGCAATCAAACTGAATGGAATGCTGACAAAATTAAAGAAAGAGCAGAAATTCTATCTAAAAATGCTATTCAAATTTGGAAATTCCCTTCTGTATCAGAAGAAGTGTTACAGCAATATAAAGAAAAACCATTGAAAAAAAGAAGTGAATACACTTTTGATATTTATTCCGACAGTTTTTCAGAAGAAACATTAAGTTTATATAATGAGCTTGATAAAAAAATAATGAACTTAGATTCCTCGGTCAAAAGAGAATATACAAAGTTATATATTGCATATAAAGCTGATACAAATTTTGTTGATATCGTTCCTCAAAAAAATGCTTTATTCATAACTGTCAATATTGATTTTGATAAAATACATGACCCCGAAGGAATGTGCGTTGATTATAAAGGCAAAGGACGATGGGGAACAGGAGAAGTCGGAATACATATTGATGATGTAACTAAAATTGATTATGTTATATCAATCATATCGCAAGCGTTAAATGAACAATTAGATGGTTAAAAACAAAGGTGCGGCAGTTAACCGCACCTTTTTTGTTACTGGATTGTTTCGGGCGTTTCATCAACCTCGGGTGCGATGGTAAGCAGTCGGTAGCGGCGAACACCGTCCTTCTTTTCGGAAGTAAGTGTGGCTCCGACCTGCTTGCTAGAACCGACATGGCACCTCGGACAGAGTTTTCTTTCCAACCGAGTTTATCGGCAAGCTCTTTAATGGTAACGCCGTCTTCCTTTGTCAGCATGACGGCCATCATTGCCGTTTTGAATTGCTTGGAAGTGTTTTTAATGTCCGTATCCGGTGATGTTATCTCATTGAGTGTTTGGGTCAGTTTATTGCCCAAGTCTTCAAAGGTTATAACATTGGTTGATTTGGTTTTATTTTTTTGTGTTGTCATCTTATAAGTCCTTTCATTGATTAGGTTTAACACAACTTGAATGAATGCTTGGATTTACAATTATATCCAGTTAATTGTTGCCCGTTCAAGGGATTTGTCCCGTAACCATGGTGTGGCTTCGGGTGCCATGCAAACCTTATCCGATAACATTGTCGGCACAGGGTTTCGCCTGTCAGTCAAGCCGGACTATAAGGCATTAGGTAAAACCAAGGAATGGGAAGAAGAATGGCAAGTAAAGGTGGAAGGTCTTTGGCGTTCATGGGCAGAAACATTTAACTGTGATGCGGCCAAAAAGTTAAACTTTCATGGCCTGACGACACAAGTTTTCAAGTCCTGCCTTATCAATGGTGAGGCTTTGACTTTGCCGTTATGGTTGAAAGACGGACCTTTTTCAACAGCCATACAGTTGGTAGAACCTGACAGATTATCAAACCCCAATAATGTCAGCGATACCAAAACACTCCGAGGTGGTATTAAAATTGATAAGTATGGAGCCCCCATTGCCTATCACATTCAAAAAGACCATCCGGGCGATTATTGGACAGAAACTGCGTCTTGAGAGCGTATTTCGGCTTTTACTCCTTTTGGCCGAAGACGAGTTCTACACGTTCACGATATCAGCCGAATTGGTCAAAATCGTGGAAAGCCTGTCCTAAGTGCCATTATGCCGATGTTCAAAATGCTCGATCATTATGAGCGGTCAGAACTGCAGGCCGCCATTGTGAATGCAATGATTGCCGCATTTATTGAAACGCCGATGGATAATGAAGGCTTAAACGAACTATTCGGTGGTTCAAGCGATGAATACTTGAATGCCAAAAAGGACTGGCAGGTCAAGTTAGAGGGAGGTTCAATTATCCCGATATTCCCCGGAGATAAGGTCGCCCCATTTACCCCGTCTCGCCCGAACTCGGCATATGGTGCTTTCGTTGAAAACTTGCTCCGACACATCGGAACCGGATTAAACATCCCGTACGAGTTGCTGTTAAAAGACTTCTCAAAGACCAATTACTCATCCGCTCGTTCTGCTTTATTAGAAGCTTGGCGATATTTTTACGGTCGCCGTCAATGGCTCTCTGATTACTGGGCCACACCGGTTTATGAACTATGGCTAGAAGAAGCCGTTAATAAAGGACTGGTTGATGCTCCGGACTTTTATGAAAAACGATAGATCTGTCCGGGGCATGGCTGGGTTGATCTGGTTAAGGAAGCCCAAGCCTGCCAAATCCGAATGGAGATAGGACTTTCAACCTTAGAGGCCGAATGTGCCGGTCAAGGCTTAGACTGGGAAGAAGTTTTAGAGCAAAGAGCAAGAGAAAAGGAATGTATGAAAAAACTTTTTGACGAGCGTTGATAGCGAGGAAAGTTAGTTTTTCTGGTTCCTTTCGGCGGATTACCGGTAAAATGCTGATAACAAAATGTGCGACAGGCAAACTGCCAAACTTGCCGAATTAGGTTTAACATTAGGAGAAAACCATGAAAGAAACATAAAACAAGATGAAGAAAAAGAAGTATCTGGGAATATCTGGTAATTCTACAAAGGTTCAACATCCGAAGATAATAGGTCTGTATATTTTTGATAAGTATATATTTGTCCCCATTTTTTTTCGGAATTATTTACTAAAATCCCTAAGTCAATTAAATGATTTAAGGATTTTATGACGGTTGGTTTTGTACTTCCTATCATATTGATAATTTCAGAAACGGTAAGCATAGGTTTCTTTTGAAATGCTGAAAACACTTTCAAAGCAGATTCTGATGCTCGACCGAGAGTTTTTATCTGTTCAACATCTGCTGAAAATATATTTTGAATATTTATAAGTGTTTTTTTAGCATCATTTGCCGTTTCGATAACACCTTCTAAAAAGAATTTAATCCAATTTTCCCAATCCCCATCTTTACGAACACTGTTGAGAGCATCATAATACAGGGTTCTATTCTTTTTGAAGAATAAACTCAGGTATAAGAAAGGAGAATCCAGCACACCTTTTACGCATAAGAAAAATGTAATTAAAAGACGACCAAGTCTTCCATTTCCATCAAGAAATGGGTGAATCGTTTCGAACTGTACATGGATAAGAGCAGCCTTGATTAAATTTGGAATATTATCTTCATCATTCATAAAAATTTCCAAATCTCCTAAAACAGACATGAGTTTTTCAGGAGGAACAGGCACAAATCGAGCATTACCAGGTCGTGTTCCACCAATCCAATTTTGGGATGAACGAAATTCTCCAGGAAGTTTTGTTTTTCCCCTAGAGTTAGTAAGAAGTATTTTATGAATTTCACGAATAAGACGTAACGACAACGGAAATCCTTCTTTGATGCGTTGTAACCCATGATTTAATGCTGCCACATATGAAGATACTTCTGATGCATCTGCAACAGGAACACCTTGTGTTTGTTTTGATTCATATCTTAAAAGATCATCCAACGTTGATTGTGTCCCCTCAATTTGTGATGATAATACAGCTTCCTTACGGACATACATATAATTCAGAACAGAAGAATCTATTGTTGCTTCAACAACACCGTTAAGTGCTCCGATGGATTGATTAGCTTTTTCTAATAAAACAGATACCTCTAATAAATCAATATCAGGTTTTGGTGGTAATGGATTAGGAATAAAGGCTTGATATGTTTCAGATGTTACTGAGTATTTCACTAAAGTTCCTTGAATATCACGTTTCATGGTATCTCCTTTGTTTTATTATAAGAGTATTATAACCGAATAACCTTTACAAGTCAATATGGAAAGTAAAGGTTGTCAATTTATCCTTTACTTTCTCAAAAAGAAAGTAAAGGTTTTCATTTAAGTGAAAGGAAATGAGAATGAAACTATTAAACAAGACCGTTTGGGCAATAACGCCCGAGATGATGCAGACGATGATGATGATAGCGAAGCAGAACAATAAAAGCCCTGAAGCAGTCGCCAGTCAATTAGGTAAAGAGATGAAAAATACAAACGCCGTTTCAGTAAGAGACGGCGTTGCTGTTATCAGGGTAACCGGCCCGTTGTTCAGGTATGCGAACCTGTTCACTTGCATTTGTGGAGCGACCTCTTATGAACTGTTTGCTCAGGACTTTAACAAAGCCCTTAAAGACCCAAGCGTTCAGGCTATTTTGCTTGATGTTGACAGTCCGGGTGGCGAAGTGAATGGATGCTCGGAAGTTGCCGATATGATTTATAAGGCTCGTGGCACAAAGCCAATTATTGCTTATGCATCCGGTTACTGTTGCTCGGGTGCTTACTGGATTGCCTCAGCCTGCGACAAGATTTATGCAACCGATACGGCTGTCATCGGTTCAATCGGTGTTGTTTCCATTTTTGAAAAAGATGATGAAAACGCAACCATTCAGAAAGGAATTGCTTTGCTATGAAATGGAAATGGATACCAACAATCGGTTGGATTTTATGCTACGGGATATTCCATAACTGCGTGGTTGTCCCGTTTTTTAGTGTTCCAAACGTGGATTGGGAATATCTGCTGATGGGACTAGGTATTGTGCTTGGCGTAAGCGGAGTACGAGATATTGGGTTAAAGAAAGGAAAATAAACGAGGTAATTGCCTTATTTTCGAACGGGGTTAGTGAGAAAATTTAGCAATACCGGTTTATTTGCCCGATTCAGCCAAACAGTTCTAAACACAAGAAAAATGAAAGGGAAACTACATGTTAGCACTCATAACAACGGCTTGGAATAAAGCTAAATATTGGATTATCGGCGGTGGTTTGGCGATGTTATATCTGCTCGGCTACCAAAAAGGAAGACACAAAGAACAAGTCAAAACAATGAAAGAAACCTTGGAAAATGTTCAAAAAGCTAAAACGATACGGGATAATGTTATTGATATTGATCGCATCCGCCGATTGCACGACAAATATAAACGGTGATTTTTTCCTGATTTACGAGCCTATTTATGCTGATTACGAGCATGATACACCCGAAATAATCCGTCAAATTGACCAAAACAACCTCGTTTATGATGAAATTTGTATAAAAACGTAGCAAAAATGTTTTTTGTAATATCTTCAATGTGGTTTATTTTTTAGAATTAGTTAAGCATATGATGAAGTCATTTGTAACTTCTTGGCAAGTATGATTTATTTTAAAATATCCATATAAATTGCTCTGTTACTTGATATAAAAGGCACATTAAATTTTTCTTCAATGTCTTTTTCTAAATGAATAGTTGCAAAATTTGTACATAAAACACAGATAGAATCGATATGTTTATCTATATGATTTTCTATTAATTCTAATAACTTAGTGTTACTAAAATTAATTAAATCTTCTTTATTTTTAATATCTAGATGTATTTCTTTAGAAATAAATATGTCTGAATTTTGCATTGTTTGCGTAACAACATTACCAATATCCTTATTATATGGCGTTATAATTAGGGGATGAGATTTATTTATACGTTTTAAATAAGATATGACTGCAGATAAGGGAAATAATAAATTTTCGGTGTTTTTGGCAAAAATTTCAGCAGATGTACACAAAACTGCTGTTTTATATAATTTGATTCTTTTTAATTCTGTTAGGGTAATAGGTATACTATCGATAAGCTCCTGCGTATACTTTTCTTCATTTACGCCATATGGTGTTTGAAATTTAAGTCGGGCAAAATGAAATGAAACATTTGATATTTCATCCTTGACTAATCTTGTATATAGCTCTCTTTCAGCCACAATGTTTGACGCAGGTATAAGAAAACCAATATGTTTCATTTTTGCTTACCTCTTATTTTAGAAACAATATTTAATAGGTCTTTGTTTAGGTGTTTTGTAATGTGATCAATTCCGCGCAAATTATCTTCATCTTTATTGCACAGAACTGTTTTCATCCCGTAATTTTTAGCAATCCTCAAATTTGCTGCTTGATCATCAAATATAACACAATTTCTACCAGAATCGGCATGATTTTCAATAGCCATTTCATAACCTACAGGATTGGATTTGGGAACGAAATTAGTTCGATTAATTCCAATAATATCAGAAAACTCATCTCTAATACCCATAATGTATAAAGCTTTTTCAACATATATTTCGTTAGCATTAGTTAAAATCACTTTTTTCTCTGGTATCGTTTGTAGTTGTTCTTTGAGTTTTTGATCTTTTTTCAATTCACTTAAATCTAAATTATAAGAGTAATCAACAAATTCTTTAGGATCAATATTGTGAATTTGTTGTAAGCCAACAACAGTAGAGCCATATTCCAATCTGTATTTTCTACTTAATTCTCTTGCTTCTTTGTAAGATAAATTAAATTTATCTTTAATGAAAGTTGACATCCTATAAACCAACTGCTGAGGTAATGTTGTTGATTCTGGATGATAAATTGTTTCATCAAAATCAAAAATCAAACACTGTAGAGGTAGTTCTGTTAATTGAAGCCTTGTCAAAATATTTTGAGGTATATTTCTATCATTTCTAATAATATTAATGGGACATTCTTGTCGAGATGATAAGATTTGTTTATATAAATTTCTAATACTGGTTATTTGGTTTATATCCATATTTTTATCATCAGCATCGCCTCTTTTTTGTATTCTATTATAAATAGTTTCAGGGGTAGCATCCAATAAAACAACTCTACCGCCTCGTTTATTTAGCAATTGCAATAATTCTGAAAAATCTTGATCAGAAAGGCGAGAATATCCTCTTTTTAATGGTCCATAAACCATTTCAGATATAAATGAACGATCTAAAACAATATTATCTCCATAATCTTTTGATAATATTCTTTGATATTTCTCTTTTATTGATAGATGAGGATCGTAATTAAAATGTAGCGATTTGTACCCTCGATGAATAAGTAAATTTGCTAAAGTTGTTTTACCAACACCATCACACCCCTCTAATATAATAAAATCACTCATCGTTGGCATCCTTTTATCATATTTAAGGGAATACCTGCTTTTAATAACGGACATTCATTAGGTTTACGATTGTTACAAAAATGGCGCTTATAGTTAATCATAACTAAATGAACCCACCATGTTAAAGGTTTATCTTTAGGTAGTGTTATGTCTTTATCATACCCTAGTTTTGTTGCTATTTCTAGCCAGTTATGTGATTTTGTAAAATCTTCTAATTGTTCTCTAACTATTTCATGAGCAATAGCGGTTTTTCCTGTTTTATAACCCAAACAAGGAGCTAGCATATCTTTCATCCCACTATCAACAGGCATAACTCCACAGTAATATCCCTTTGCATATAAAACACAACATTGTCCAACTTTATACGAAGCTCCATCAACATTTTTAGCAATATCTGCAATCATCTCTAAATTAGAGATGTTTTTAATGTCTTTTGATTTTAGATTATTATCTATATATTGGCTCATACTTCTGACAAATTTTATTCTTGCATCAGGTAATCCTAAAGGTTTCAATATTACTCTTAAATCATCATCTGATGTTTCTTTTATCTCTTCATAAGAATGCGTTAAAAAATTATTGATAGTCTTAATGTAACTACCTAGCATTCGAAAAGATACTCTTGTACTTAATCCAGCAATAAGCATTTTCATTCGCCAATCTTTAACATCTTTAGGCCACCATGGATTATTATCATGAGATTTTATGACAGCATCTTTCACCTCGGGTTGAGACGCCATAATTTCTATAGCTTTTATTTGTTCACTGTTACGCATCACTAGTTTCCTTTAATAATCTCACCTTTTAATAATTTAGGTTCAACTGTATCTAATATTTGTATGTTATAAGTATCATAAGGAGTTAGTTTTTTATTTTCAATCATAACTTTTATAGAGCATGTTCCTAAAGTTCTTAGATAAGAAGATCCGTTTTCAAAAACAACTTCTCTAAATGATTTCAATTGCCTACCGATAGGATAAACTCGTTTTTGCATCGGAATAACAAAATTAGTCATAATATCATTTTTACATTTGGAATAGTACTCAAAGTCTTCTTTAATTTGAGAAGATATCACACCTTCTGCAGGTGTCATGTATCGATAAAATAACCTGTGTGTTTGTAGTTGTTTTTGATAAATTCTATTCAAAAACTCCATATTTATTTCATGTGTTTTTTCTGTTTGTCCAGGTAATCCATGCATTAAATTAATTCCTGGTAAAAATTTGGAAAAACCATTTGATCCAATTTCAGCTCCATATTCATTTATTATTTCAATAGCATTTATTATTTTATCAGCACTACCATAGATATGTGTAGCTTTGCGTACATTATCATCAAATGATTCTATTCCAAAAGGAGCAACATTACCATCGGTACAATTTTCAACAACTAATTTAACAAATTCTCGTCCATGAGACTCAACAACACTATTCATATTTACATTATCAATATGTAATGTTTGAATATCTGTTCCAATTTCTCTTATTCCATAAAGTAGCTCCCGTAGCTTTTCTATAGAATTATATTGATAATGGAAGAAATTAGGCTGTCTTCCTAACCTAAAATGTCTGACTCCGTTTTTATAAAGTGCGGTTACTTGTTTTATTATTGAAGCAGGTTCTCTGTATGATGGACGGATATGACGTTTTGCCTCTATACAATAGCTACATGTGGGTGTATTACAACCTGTTCCTGTCTCAATTTCAGCTAAAATAGGATAATTTAACTGTTCAATTATATGAATTGGTTGGCTTGATATCTTATCTAGTAAATCATAATTCGGTAATAAAAAATTATCAGCGATAGAATTTTCTAACACAAAACGATAGGCGTTTCCTATACATACAGTGTCAATGATTTTTGCCAAATTGGAACTTCGGTATGCTGAACAAACGTTATTTTCAACTCCTAAAACATAAAAAAGTACTTTTTGGGCCTTAGTATTATTTAGAAAAGTATAAACTTCATCAACAGAAGGGGGCTCACAAGAAAAATACTTATATTCAACAAAACATCCCATAATAATATAAATCGTTTCGGCATTTTTAATAATATCTAATGCACAAGATGCATTTTTTGTCCTGTTCAAAATACGAATATTAGTGTTTTCTGTTTCTTTTTCACCGTTAGCAAATCTTAAATCATCAATAGTAAGATAAGAAAACTCTTCATTTTTATAACTTAATGCTTGAGCTAAATGTATTTGATGAGTACCCAAATAAGGCCGAGCACCATAACCAGATGGTTCATCGGTATAACAATCTAAAATTACGATTTTATTATATTTTGTCATGATATTCCCTATAACAAATTAAAGCTTTAATAAATTCATTTTGTAAAAAAGATGAAGGATTAGAGTAATTTGTTTGATTTTTTATATATACAATAGGTATTTTGGTATCTTTAATGCTAATAACGTTATCCGGTCCATTAAAAACATCCTCTTTATAAACTGTATTCATTGTTTTTTCAGAAACTAAATGTCCTCCATTTTTATATCTATTGAGATTACGCTCTTTCCTTATTTCTAAAGGTGAATCAATATCTATTATTAATGAGTTTTTTAATAAAGATGAATGTACATTTTGGCACAAATAATTAAAAGATATAGGATATACATCCCAATCCTTTATACCAAAAAATTGATTATATTTAGGATCGCTACCTCTAGAGAATTCAATAATAGTGTAGTCAGAATTTATCTGTTTACCTAAAATTGTTAACACGATATTCCAAACAATAGGGTTATCAATTAAATATCCACCCTGATTATTTGGATGGCTGTAAAAACAAGGATCTTCTTGATCATAGAACATATCTATACTATTTTCTCTTGCAAATTTCCAAAAATCTTTAAGTTTATTTTGATGTAATAATTTATCTGCAGTAAATATTTTATATAAAGGAACAGTATCATCTAATACAGAATACTCGGGGTATAAACTGCATATAGCTTGACTCATGGATGATTTACCGCTGCAAGATGGGCCTATTATAAATATTAATTTTGGTTTCATCTTTTTTATCTATATTCTGTATTGTGTTCTGGGCTTTGCTAATTTCTATAGATTTATTTCTTAAATGGATGTTTCCATAATCTTTAACAGATATACTGGCCATAGCTAATGCTTGATAAACAGCTTCATTTAAATTTTTGCCATTAAACGAAGACAAGAAGCCTCCGAGGAATGTATCTCCGGCACCAACTGTGCTAATAACATCATCTGTTTTGATTGTCGCAAAGTATTTTCTTTCATTTCCTTTTCGGTAGTAAACTCCGGTTTTATCTGTAGTAAATATTGATAAATTTTGAGGTAATGAATCGATATTGATTAAGCCATTACGTTGCATAATTATAAATTCACTATCATTACAAAATAAAAAATCAACCTTTTTAAGGCAGACTGATAATTCCGGTAAAAAATCCTTTATACTAGACCACATAACATCTAAAGAGTAAGATTGGGCATGAATTTTATTCATAGCATCTGTAAAAGGAACACCTTTTCTGCAGGATATATGCAAATGGTCAGTAGTTAATTGCTCCGGTATAATTATGGGAGTATAAGCACTGTTTATTAGGGAAATCTTATTATTTATCTCATCAATATTGAATGAATTTGTTTTGTTTTCATATTGTTGTATATACTGTGTATTTATATTTAACTTGTCTAATATATCTAAGGGGAAATCATAACCTATGCTTGATATTATAGATATTTCTTTATTTCCGAATAAACTTCCTGCAATAGCTGCATTTACGGCACTTCCACCTATTACATCCTTTGTGCCTCGATGAGTTATAATATGGTCAATTGAAGAATTACCACAGAAAATTAATTTATCTTTTATACTCATTTATATACCAATTAACAAATTTTTGAATACTGCCATTAGCACCGGTACATCCATAATACTCTGAAACTTCTTGTTCAGAAAGCTCACAAAGATTTTTATTGTATTCTTTTAAATATATTATTTTCCACAACTCAGACCAAGCATATGGTGATTGAATATCAACTTTTTCTTTTGATATTTCAAATTCTCCACCTTCACGTTCAAATTGAAATAGAGTGCCGTCTTCATTAACAAAAGTAGCTACACTAACAAATTTGGCTGCTCTGTTGCTAACGCCTTGCATTAATTTTAAAATACCATCGGCACCTAATGTTTTCAAAACATATTTGGTATAAACCCCCGGAAAGCCTTTTAATTCAAATACAGAAAATCCCCCATCTTCTACTAAAACAGGTTCTTTTAATATCTCAAAAGCTTTTAATGCCTTATATTTCGAAACCTCTTGAACAGTATCAAATTGGGGCTCCATAATATCTAAGTTTTGTGCACATATCTGCACGTCAAGGTTATTAACTTTTAAACTATTTTCTAGTGATTTTATTTTTCCCTTATTGGACGTAATAAAATTAATCTTATTCATGCATAACCTCCACAGATAGTGCCATAATAGAATATTTTTCTATATCTGAATTTGAAAACCATTTCTTGATATTTAAATATGCTGAATTGTAATCAGATTCGCCAAGATCTTTCAAAGAAAATTTATGTATTAATGAATTAAGATCTCTGGATAGTTCTATATTCTTAACCAAAAGAAGGAGACACTCATTATTTTTATTTAATAAATTGAAACTATCATTAACGGATAAACCAGAGCGTTTCTCATCGCACAAATAAAACTTTACGTTTTTTTTGCTATTTTTAATTTTTTCAAACGTTATGTCATCAACGACAGAAGAAAATCTTAGCATTTTTGAACCTACACTTTTTATAAAGTATACTTAAAATTATTTAAAAAATCAATCTTTTTTTGATGGTTTTGCTTAATTTGGCATATCTAAGTGATTATTAATTCATTAGAAAAGGAGAATAATTTTATCAAATCTTTACCTTAAACACCAATGATAACTTAATCTCTATATTATTGGTAGCACAGAGTTGTTCTATTTGTTCTTCTGCGATGGCTTCGATACGCATTTGTTCAAAGAACAAGCCTTCTTCTTTTTTGCGGAGTTGTTTTTCTTTTTCATTGATTCGCTTTTGAATTTTAAGTTCTTCTAAGCGGTCTTTGGCACTACCGATACTCTCTTTTATCTTTGATGTTTCTTGTCGTAAGGTTTCAAGAGTTTGTTCTAGTACGGCTTTTTGACGAGATGAACGCATTTTGATAATATCAATATCTGTGTTAAAAGCACCTTCCTGTTGCTTGATGTAGTTGTTTTTCAACTCATCTTCTAAAGATGCAGGCAACCTGTCAGAAAACGAACTGTTTGCTAGCCAATAAGAGCGTTCTCTATCCTTATTTTCAACAGATTTAATTGGCTGTGATAAATTTTTAGCACATTCTTCTTGGGTTAAAATCTTGCCATCTTCTGTTTTGCCGGTTAAAACATCATAACTTTTAAGAAACTTTCCCTTTCGGCGTAATTCAACATTATACATACTGATTTGGCAAGGTTCAGTACCTATTTCAAGGTGTATTTCTCCCTCTGTAGCACATTCAATTTCACTAAAAATTCCCTTGGCTAAAATAGATGTTAAGGTAATTCTTCCGCTTGCCTGTAAAATACGATTAACAGTTGAGCGTTTTAAAAGAGTCTTGGTGGAAATCAGGCGTAAAATATCCGGTAATGTTTCATAGTTTCGGGTTAAATCTTGAATAAATGTTCTTCCTGCTTGGTGTGAAATGCCTGATTTTTCAATATTAACACTGGCTGTTTGACTGAGTAAACGAGCCGTTCCGATTTCGGGCATTTCCTTAATTTCTTTTATACTGTTTGCAACCAAAGTATCTAAATCAAACTGGACACGATAAGTGTTTTTTTGCTTAATCTTATTCCATAATTCTTTAAACTCTTGACTGTTGAGAGCCGCCGATTTTCTTTTGACCGTCACTTCTTTACTTGCATCACGAATAACCGGTTTGTTATCGGCTTTATTTAAGGCCTGTAAAACAGCACGTTGTTTTGCCTTTGACCATCTGTCGCTTAAATTCAAAGTACCGGCGGCCAATTCTGCCTTCATGGTATCTTTGATTTTACCCTTACTGTCAATGACCTGAGTGCCTTTTAAATCTTCCATGATTTGAACGGCTTCTTCATAGCTGACAGAAACTTTTTCAACCTTGGTTTCGGTATAGGTTGTTTTTGAAAGGGATGCTACCGTTACGGGTTTTTCCTGTCTTATCGTTTCAATGATTTCTTTTTTAACAGGCTCCGGCACACTTGAAAGGTTAATTGTTTCAACAGCCACTTCTTTATTAATCACCCCGCAATCATCAATAATGCCGGTCTTTTGCAGTTCTTGAACAACTGTTTCGGCTGTCTCTTGAGAGATTTGTTTTTCAACCTTAACTTCCTCTTCGTAAGTCAATCCCGTTAGCATACCGATTTCCAAGACCTGGCTGTCCTAGGGTTTTACAGGGGAATTAGATAACAAAAAAAGACGGTATGAAACCGTCTTTTTTAATGGTCGGGGTGACAGATTATTCGCTAACGCTCACCCACAAGGGGCTGTCTCGCATCTGCTCGACATTACGTCGTTGCACTCCGTCCGAACATGCTTCGCCTGTTCTTCTCACATCGCCCCAGACACAAAAAAAGACGGTATGAAACCGTCTTTTTTAATGGTCGGGGTGACATGATTCGAACATGCGACACCTTGGTCCCAAACCAAGTACTCTACCAGGCTGAGCTACACCCCGTCCGAAAACTTAACCCTTATACACTGTTTTTTTTATAAATGCAAGTGTTTTTTTATCTTTTAATCAAAATTAAATAAAATATTCGGAAAATTTTAAAAAAAATGTCTTGACATATTTAAAAAAAACATGTATAAACAAAATACTTCTTGGGGATATAGCTCAGCTGGGAGAGCGCTTGAATGGCATTCAAGAGGTCAGCGGTTCGATCCCGCTTATCTCCACCAATTACCTCTTAAACACTTGGTTTTAAGAGGTTTTTTTATGCCTGATTTTTGGTGTTTTTATTTTCCCGTCACAGTTGCACGTCACTTTGCCCGTTATGGATATTTTACCAACACGCATAGCATAAAATTTTATAACCATGAAAACAGAAGTTATTGCAGTTTTGTTGTTTTAGTAACGGAATATTGTATTGCAGACATAAAAAATCCTTTCAGGGTAGTATTAGTTTTTATCTAAATACTACCCTGTCGTACTTTTTATCTTTTGTCCGCAAAAAAAGACTGTAATAACTCTTATTTGTACAGACTTACTGTTTTAACTGACCATTTTCATCAAACTCTTTCTTTGTTATTAAGTTTCCTTTTTGAAAAGTTGCTTCTGATTTTTTCTGACCATTTTCATAATATTCTTTTAACACACCGTTAGGTTTTCCATTGTCAAAGATTGCTTCTGATTTTAATTGGCCATTTTCATAATATTCTTTTACCATTCCATCGAGCTCTCCGTCTTCAACGCTTGCTTCTACTTTTACCTGACCATTCTCGTAATATTCTTTTACCTCTAGTTTTCCGTTTTTAAAAATCGGTTCCACTTTTACTTGACCATTCTCGTAATATTCTTTTGCTAAAGCAGGTTTTCCATTTAGATAAGCCTGTGTTCTTTTTATCTGACCATTTTCATAATAAATATGCTCCAATTTTAACTGACCATTTTCATCAAACTCTTTCTCTGTTATTAATTCTCCGTTTTTATACTCGATTTCGCTCTTTAAAATCCCATCCTTATAATATACTTTTGCAATTCCATCTGGAATCCCATTTTTAAACAAAACTTCTTGCTGTAAGTTACCATTTATATAGTATAGTTTTTCAATACCATCTTTTTCCCCGTTTTTAAAGATTGCTTCTGATTTTAATTGGTCATTATTATAATATATTTTTTCTATGCCATCCTTTTTACCGGCTTTAAACATGGTCTCTTGTGTTAATTGTCTAACGTAAGTATCATCACGGTACAGTTTTAATACTCCATTAACAGGATTACCATCTGGACTAAAACAATAACCATCTTGACAACGTACTTCGTGTTCTTTATATATTTTGACTGTTTCTGTAGTTGTTTTTTCTTTTTTCTTCTTCATTGTCTCTTCTATCCAAGCAATTTCATCAGCAGATAGATAATGTGGTTTTGCCCCGGCATTTAAAAGAGCAGGAATAACATTTTCCAACTTGTGTTCTACAGCCGCATCTAATGGATAAACAGGGAACCCACCCTCATCAAATCCTTTTTGATTAACATCTATTCCTGCCTTAATAAGAGCTAAAGTGGTATATTCTAACTCTTTTCTTATTGCTTGAACTAAATTATCTTTGTAGTCAAACTCTGCCCCAGCTTTTATAAGAGTAATAGCTGTAAATTCTAATTTATGGTTTATTGCTGCATATATTAGGCCGTTTACCTTCACATCGGCACCAGCCTCAATAAGTGCTAAAGCGACTGTTTCTAAACCATACGTTACAGCCTTCAGTAATGGTGAACAACCATATTTATCTTTTGTGTTCACATCAGCACCAGCTTCAATAAGAGCCACAGAAACTGTTTCTAAGTTTTTGTTTATGGCTATTTCTAATAGTGTTTCGCCATTTTTGTTTTTTGTATTTATATCTATCCCAGCCTCAATAAGAGCCACAGAAACTTTTTCTAATTTGTTGTTTATGGCTATTTCTAATAGTGTTTCGCCATTTTTTTTTGTATTTATATCTACCCCAGCCTCAATAAGAGCCACAGAAACTGTTTCTAATTTGTTGTTCATGGCTATTTCTAATGGTGTTTTGCCATTTTTGTTTTTTTTACTAAAATCAGCACCGGCACCAATAAAGATTTTAACAAATGTTTCCCATTTATTATCATAAATTTGTATTTCTTCATTATTTCGACAATTTTTTACATCTGAATAAATACGAGTTATTAGTTCTTGTGATAGAGTTTCATTATTTTCATTTGTTGCATTTACATCAGCACCGGCATTGATAAGCATCTGAAGTAATTTGTAATCTTGATTATATAACGCTTCCCATAAATATTTTTCTTTGTCTACATTGGGTGCCTCTAAAAATACAGCCAAAACCTCGCGTAATTTAAAATTAAATTTAAATGTATATCTAAAAAAATAATCAAATAAGGTGGGATATCTGTCATTTTTGTTGATTCGTTCATTAACATTAGAACCATTTTGAATTAACAATCGAACCACTTGTGGTTTATTTGTAAATGCCGCATATTCTAAAGGTGTTAGACCTTTTACTTCATTTATATCATAAAAGACTTTTCTTATTTCCTGTTTTTCATTTTGATTCAAAATTTTAACAATATCTAATTTTGCACCTGCTTTAATAAGAGATTCTAATTTTGTTAAATCATTGTCATCAATAGCGGTAAATATATCCATTGAATCAAACGCTCCGTTCTCTTTTAAGATCTTAGCAATTGTCGGGCTTGCATGCGTCAATGCTGTTTTACCTTCTTTATCATAGCCGTTTACATTCGCACCATTTTGAATTAATTGTTTAACCAATGTAATCTTTTTTTGTTTAACGGCTTCAATTAAGGACAAATCCAATCCTTGTTGCGGTTTTAAATTTGGTTTTAATAATGATTGAATGATATCACCATCATAATTATGTAAAATAGCACAATAAAGTGCATTTGCATCACGTGCACCTGCGTTATCTAGTTGTTTAATCAATTTTGCTGATTGTTTATTGCACACGGCATGTGACAAAGCAGTTTGTTCAATCGTATTTCCAGTTTTGTTATCTTTAGATATAACTTTTTGATTCACATCTGCTCCGTATTCAAGTAATTTGTTGATTAAAGGAATACGATGGTCATTTTTCAAATTCGGTTGAATAAATGCATTTGTTAAATTGATTTCATCTTTGTATTGACGCCGTTCATAATATCGACCACTAACAACGGGCACCATCGTTTCAAACGTTGTTGTACTCTTTACCTGCCATCCTGTATCTCGATTAATTGCTAACATAAGCGGAGTTTTATTGTTTACAATTTTATTAACATCAGGATTCGTTCTTAAAATTGCTTCAATAAATTGAGTCGAACAATTATTATCAGCCAGTACATGAGTTAAAACAGTATCATGTCCAATATGTTTATTAATTTCCTCTATTTTAGCACCAGCATTTAGTAATATATCAAAAATATTGACATTCCGATTATAATATGCATAAACAAATGCGGTTTTTCCATCGTCATTTTCAATGTGAAGATCAGCATTTTTTTTGATGAACAACTTAACAAGTTCTTCATTGTTATTAGAAGTAGCCAATATCAATGGTGTATTTCCAATATTATTTTGAACGTTTATATCAGCACCTGCATTAATTAATTTTTCCACAATGTCAGGTTTAGCCTTTGCTAACGTTGCTAGCATTAACAATGTGTTGCCGTTCAAATCAGATTTATTAACATCTAATCCTGCTTGTATCTTTTCTTGTACGATTTGGAGTGTTGCTGAACTCCACCAAAATGAATCGAGTATATTATCTTCTTGTGAAGAAGATTTTTCTACTTTATCCCAGTCTGCATCTATTACATATGCTTCTGCTATATTAATACGACACAGTAATGTACAAAGTATTAACAATGCTATTTTATTCATAATCATAATCCTTTTGTCCTTTCAATGTATATCTAACAAATATTGAAACTAAATTTGCTGCTATTTTGATCAATGTATAGATGCTAATCTTCTTTGAATTCTCGTGGCTCAACATCTACTGTTAAATATATTTTTTTCCTAGAATTGTTTAAATGTTCCGTGTTTTTTCTCTATTCACTAAATTTCTGTATTGAAATTTGGTTTCCGTTTTTAAATATTGCTTTTGATTTTAATTTGCCATTTTTCTGATAAGATTTAAAAATGCCATGAGGTTGTCCATTTTCAAAAAAGCCTTCTACTTCTATTTGACCATTTTCATAGTATACTTTTGTATGACCATCTTTTTTCCCATTTTTAAACATATTTTCCGATTCCAACGCTCCATTTGGATAGTATTCTTTTACAAGACCATTTACCTCTCCGTTTTTAAGTTCGCTTTCACCTAGTAATCTTCCGTTGCTAGAATAAATTTTCCAATTTCCATGTTTTTGACCATCTTTGGAAAATCCGTCAACTTGTATTTGACCATTTTCAAAATATGTTTTAAAAGGACCATCTTCTTTTCCGTTTTTAAGGGTGCGTTCCATTATCAATGTTTTATCTTGATTATACTTTTTTACTATACCAGTTATTAACTTTTCATTAAAATCACAAGTCAAATATTTATCTTTACTGCATTGTTTTACTTCACTTTCTGTATATGTTTTTTGTGTATGAAATGTACAAGAAAAAATTACACAAACTGCTACAAACGGTAAAAATATTTTTAAAAATTTATTTGAGATTTCTTGTTTTGTCATTGTTGTTCTCCTTTTATCCAAATGTTTTCATTAATAAGAATTTCAACGCTTCTGATGTGACTGATTGAATTAATACTTCCGTAAGTTTAAACCATTTATTTTCGGGCTGTTCTCGTGCGGTTGAAATATTGTTAATGATTATCTGAGTTTCTGCATTAACAGGTTGCGCACTGTTAATATATTCATCTAATGCTTTTTTAAAATCACAATTCCATTTGGATGCCAATGTTAAAAGAGCCTTTGGTGTTAAAGAGATATTATTAGAAGAAAAAGAGCAGTCATAATTACAGCCACTTTCTTGTAACAATTCTTCAAGATGCAATTTTACAGCAGAATTATAAAGTGTCAAAGTGACTTTCCCTCGACTTATAATAAAACTTTCCTGCTCGATATTTTGTTGGATGATGTCTTTTAGTTGTCTGTCTAAATCTTTATTTTCCACACATCCATGAACATATCGCCATTTTTCATATTTGGCTATATTTGTCGGAGATATATTTAATTTTTTTGCAATTGTTAACGGGGATTTAAAATTATCTATGATGCCGATATTTACTAATAGATGATACATATATGATTCTATATCTGATTTAGATTTGTTTCCAAATCCGTTTTTCATATAAAAGTCTAGAAAATCTTTGCCAAACTTTTGATATTGTTCTTTGGTTAAGTCTATCATGATTTATCTCCTTTATCGTTCTTTTATTTAATCAAATGGGAAAAATAACGTACGTTATTTATGGAATAAAAATTATAAAAATACTTAAACCGGATGTTTTTTATAAAAAGATAATAAAAACAAGGAAAAACAAAAAACTTCTTGTAAAATACAAAAGTATGCTATAGTATGGGAAAAATAACGTACCTTTTATTTCCTATACCCATTTATCCAGTAAACTATTGTTTTCTTAATAAATATACAAGAAAGGAATACAATATGATTTACGGATATATCAGAGTTTCAACAGACAAACAAACCACTGAAAATCAAAAGTTCGAAATTGAACAATTTTGTATTAACAACAAGATGGTCATTGATAAATGGATAACGGAAACTATCAGTGCGACAAAAGAATTAAAAAAACGCAAACTCGGAAAACTTCTAAAGCAAATCAAAAGCGATGATATTGTCATCGCTACCGAACTGTCCAGACTAGGTAGGAATTTGTTGCAAGTGATGAGTATTTTACACCATTGTATGAGTATTGATTGTCAGGTTTGGACGATTAAAGACCATTATCGTCTTGGAAAAACAATAGAAAGTAAGGTTTTAGCATTTGCCTTTGGTTTATCTGCTGAAATTGAGAGAGATTTAATTTCTCAACGAACCACAGAAGCCTTAAAACGACTTCAAAATGAAGGAAAAGTTTTAGGCAGACCAAAGGGGAAGAAAAATCAAAAATATAAATTAGATAATAAAGTCTTTCAAATTAAAGACCTGTTGGAAAAGAATGTCTCTAAAAACAAAATTGCCCAAATCCTTAAAGTTGATATCAAAACCTTAAATAAGTTTATTTGTGAATGTATCTGTTCAAACTTTTAATTGCTTTTTGATTAAAAGAGTGGTACCATACCAATTGTGTATATACTAATCAGAAGGAGATTAAGTATGGATTTAAAAGATATGTTATCTGATAATTATTTTCGCTCATTTCTACAAGAATATGATGGTGATATTGAGCAGGTATCTGATATTTTGCTTGAAATGCATCAAAACTCGGAAAACCCACAAGATTTAGAAAATCGCTTATTTTGGGAATTTAGCGATAATAATTCGGTTGCAACGACGGGGTCCAGAGAGTTGGCTCGTGAAACTTTTGAAGAACTGCGGGAACGTGGATTGTTAACACAAAATCCTCAGAATTTTTTGCCATTAAGTATTGCCCAATATAATATGCTGAAAGGTATGGGATATGATGCTTCAATGCCATATAAAAATCAAAATCCTGCTTTAGCTGTTTTGCAAGAAATTGACATAAATGACGGAGAAATATCTCCTGAAACACGCGGAAAATTAGAAGTTGCCTATCAGTTGATGATGGATAATAATAACCCTGATTTTAATCGGCAAAATCAAGCATATTTGGAGGCACATCCGGATATTAAACGCATTTTTGAAGAACCGGAAGGTATGTATAAGCACCATATAGAAGACTTAAAGGACAGAAAATTGGAGCCATCTGTACGTTCTATGGAGGCAAACAAGCTCTTGCATAAGTGTGGATTGAGTGCTAAAGCCCTCACACGCTCGATAGAAGTGGATAAGAAGTTGAAATTTGTTGTTAATAGGCTATATCCCGAAAATGTCAGACAATATGAACAATTAAAAAGCATAGGGTATGATATATCAAAAAAAATTGGATTGGCTGGTTATCCTAACCAAGTTGTACGGACAATGGATTTATTGAAAGACAATATTACGCCGGAAGCTGTTGAACTGGTGCAAACGATGATGAAAGATGTAAAGGCCGGTGATAACCCTCAACTCAAAAAAGAATGTCAAGATTATATCAATGGTTCTAAACAGTGGAAGGAAGTGTTGTCCGGAACAACTTTAGAACAAGTGGCAGAAAAGGTTAATTTAAATCCACAAAATGAATCTGAATCTTCAATGCAAAATAAACATTTTGGTGTAGATAAACAAGATATATTCAGATAGAGAATATATAGGTTTCAAAAATCTATTAACCTTTTTGAACTGAATGTAACAATTGCCACGGGTGATTGATTGTAAAAATCAATTACCCGTGGTATGTTGTTTATGGTACATTTTAACCTTGTTACCAAACAACGTTTCTTATGTTATAAAATATATGTAAAACAAAATGTTACATCAATAAATATACAACTTTTTTAAAGTAAGTCTATAAAAAACGCTATTCTACCTTTCTAAACCCACCAATCAGCACTTGATTTCAATATCAAAAAAGAGTACATTCAACCCATTGAAGTAAACAAATGGGGGAAATATGAAAAAAATATTATTGATAATTGCTCTGTCAATAATTGTGCCAAATATCTCTTTTGCCGAAGATACAACACCGCCAAAGTGCGAAAGTGGTATCGAAATTCCCGGTAAAAATACGCACTATTATTGCATGAGTTCTTTTGGGATGAATTGGTGGAGTGCTTTTAATTGGTGCCAATCACAAAACAGGCGTTTAGTAACAATAAAAGATGCTTGTGATCGTGAATCAATTGGAAGTAAATGCGAAAATTTAAATGCTGCTGTCAGTGGGTTGATTGCCGTATGGACTTCTATTGCATCCGGTACCGAAAAGGCTTATGCTGTTCAGTTACAAAACGGAAGCGTTGCCGCCAACGGTCGTTCAGCAAATAACATTCGGGCATTTTGTTACTAATTTTGATTTTCATCAGTTAAAAAACCACCGTTACAGGTGGTTTTTTGTTCTTGGGAGATTTTTTCACATTTATTTTGTCGTCGGACAAACCAATTTATTCGTGTCTTTATCTAAACATAAACCATAAAACGGATTAGACCCTTTGGAGCCAACGGTGTTGGTACACCCTTTTGATGAATAGTTTAAATAACAATACTGTGTTTGTGGACATGGAATAATCGGTGACATAATTCCTTCAATAGTCGTTATATTGGGAGAACATGTTGCACTGCTTTCACTCTTTTCAGCACAAGTGCCATATATTTTTCCGACATGGTCTTTGGGGACTTCCGTTCCACATGACATATCTTTGTATTTTAACAAGCAATATCGATTATTAAGACACCCTTTAATTTCTCTCATCGCAGGCGTATCCGGATTTTTAATACCACATTCGGAGGAACTTTCACTTTTTTCAACACAGGTACCGTAAACAACGCCTGTTTTTGCCTTATCAATATTGCCGGTACAATTATTGTTTTCTGACTTGAGCAGACAGTATCGATTTTGATTACACCCTTTTCCTTCTTGCAGTGTTAAAATCGAACCTTCGGTTAACGTCGGAATCGTGTACCAGCAATCGGCTTGACGTGTATCATCAGTCGGCAAAACTTCATAAATACATTCAGCAGATACCGATATTTCCGATTGGTCTAACCGATATTCACAGAAACCATCTGATTCAACACATTCATTCGGATTTTGACCACAAATTTGTGTGTTGGGACAACACCATCGGACTTCATCTAACCAACAATTTGTTTCTTCTTCCATATCACAAATCGGATTACATACCGTTTTAGACGGATTTAATTCTGTATCTTCCGGACATTGAGCACAAATCTGTTTTTCCATATCACAATACCCCCCATGGGCATTTTGACATTCTTCATGCATTGTGCAATTTTTGCCGGGGATACTGCCGTTATTAAAAGAAACAATAATGTCAATCGGTTCATTTGGACAAACAAATATTTCCTCCCATTCCGTTTCTTCTATATTTAATGCCCGAAAAAAACGCATTTTATTATGCCCTCCTAATGGAACCATTAACCGACAGATTTGTTGTTCGACCTGTTCTATACGGACAAAAATATCTCCATCTTCATCTTTGCTGGATAACATGACATAACCACTTTTAGGGTGAAACCGAACCACTTCCCAATTACGACGTTCCCCATCAATCCCTAATGCATCGACACGAGCCAAATGGGCTTCATGAACAACAGTATTGGCTCGTTGCTTTTGTAAAGCGTATTGATATCCGGAAATTCCTGCCATCGTTAAAACACCAATAACAGACAGTACACCCAAAATTTCAAGCATACTCCGTCCAAACTGTGATTGTGTGGTTGTCTTCATTTTGTCCCCATGAAATTGATTAAATCTTGGTTAGTTTAATCAAAATAATGATAAATAGCAATCCTTTTTTATTTTGAATCCTTACACACGGCGTGAGGTTTATAATCTCGACGACGATAATTAACTGTTCCGTCATCAAATTTCACCGATTAAAGCAATCCAATACCCTGTTTCATGAATAGCACATGTTTTTGTTTCTTTTCCACCATTGCCACACCCATAACGAAAGATATAATCTTCTGATATTTTATAATATGTTATGTTATTTTATTTTTTTATTATCGGATACACGATCAATTCGCCTTTTGACAAAAGAGGGATAATGTGTTATATTCATTGAAAGAAGTCAGAAAAACAGGTTAGTGAATAGAGATATCCATGTTAAAAAATGAAACGCCGGACATATTTTTTTCATCGGCAGAAGAAATCAATAAAGCCGTTGAAGAAATTTTATCACATATCAATTATCATACGAAGAATGAAAAAGTGATTTTTGATACGCCGACAGAAGAATTATTTTATTTGGCAACAAACGGTTTTTCAATAGAGGACACACGTCTTTTTCAATTGATTAACCCTGATGAAGATATATCACTTATCAGGCAAGGGATTTTTTCTGATAGAAGTCAGATTGATATCAATACGACGGATGAATACGGGAATACATTGCTACATTATTTAGGAGCAATGCATCATTGTTGCCTTTTGGGGGCATATTTACTTCACAAAGGAGCGAATGCAAATTGTGTTAATCATTTTGGGGAAACCCCTTTAAAAAGACATGCTTATCATTTAAATGCGTTTGCCGTTCCATTGATTGAAGTAACCCACCAAGATAATTTGCATAAAATTTATGCTGATGGGGAAACGGTTTTAACGGATTTTGCTCAAAACGGCTGTCCGTGTCAATTAACGGATATAATTTTCACATTCCATCAGCAACATGTAAACATCAATCAAACGAATACAGCTGGACATACTCCTCTTTATTATATTATCCAGCGTCTTAATGCTTGTCCGCTTCAAACAAGAAATTATGATTTACTTTCTGTTACATGTCAGGATTTGGTCTGTTTCGGTGCTCGATTAAATGATACTGATTTATCCGTATTGACAAATAGAATGGTTGTTTTTCAAAACAAGTCAGTTCAAAATTTTATCACATATTCTTTATCTAAACAAAAGGGTCAGGAATAAATGTGTCTGATTATTTTTAGGTTTAATCAGCAGACTATTCTTCCTTTTTTATTTTTGACAAGGGGGATATTCCTTATCCTCTGCTGTTGCAAAAAACATTCGTAATGGTATAATTTTTAATCATAAAAAACAGAAAAGCAAATTGTTTTTGCATCTCAAACATACAAAAAATGATAAAAAAATGCCCTTTACAAAAGGACAGAACCTATTCAAAAATAAGTCTTAAAAATCAATATATTCTCTTTAAAAAACGTGTCAAAAAAAGGTACGTTATTTTTCCCATATTATTATGCGAAATACCTCTTGTCAACTAAAAAATGTAATCATCTGATTTTTATATCTTTTTTACTTCCGTAGCACCACACCCCGTTCATCAAAAAAAAGCGTCAAAAAAACGTACCTTTTTTTGACACGTTTTTTTAAGAGAAG
>JAZTVX010000015.1:0-10724 GCA_045635565.1 Alphaproteobacteria bacterium | reverse complement strand
CGCTTTTTTTTGATAGACGACGTGTGCTTGTAATGGGGTGAAAAAGATATAAAAATCAGACAATTGTATTTTTTAGTTGACAAGAGGTATTTCGCATCATAATATGGGAAAAATAACGTACCTTTTTTTGACACGTTTTTTAACGAGAATACATTGATTTTTAAACGTTATTTTCAAACAGGTTTTACCGTTTGCAAAGGGCTTTTTTTGTAGAATAACCCTTGTATTAGAAACATGTGAACTATTTAATTTTAATTATTTTTTTATTTCCCATGGACTTATCTGCTATTCTGTTAAATATGACTGTGATTATACCCGATTGATATATAAACTGTAAAATTCATCAATGATAATATTGTTATACAATCACTGTACATTTGAGAACCATATTATATCAAAACAACAGGCGATAAAATTATATCTCAAAAAAACCATATAAGATTAAGTATCAAAAATCTCCGTTGACATGAACTGACGGAGATTTTTGTTTTTTGCGTTATTCCTTGATTTTCAAAAATGTAATATCCGGATTATCTTCTTGTGCTTTGTTTAAGTGCCATGCATTACGAGCCAAAAATACAAAATCACCATCATGGTCAGTTGCCATGGTAATGGCATTTGTATCAACAAATCGTTTCGTTTTAGCCGTATCCCCTTGCAACCAGCGAGCCGTATAATACGTTGTCGGTTCAAAAATAACAGGAACATCAAATTCTGTTCGGATTCGGTCTGCCAATACCTCAAACTGCAATGCACCGACAACACCAACAATCCATTCAAATCCATGAATTGGTTTAAACACACTAGCCCCACCCTCTTCGGCAATTTGTTCCAAGGCTTTGCCGAGATGTTTTGCTTTTAACGGGTCAACAGCACGCACTTTTTTCAACATTTCAGGAGCAAATGACGGTATCCCTTTAAATTGCAATTGTTCGCCCTCTGTAAATGTATCCCCAATACGCAATCCGCCATGATTCGGTAATCCAATGATATCACCGGCAAAGGCTTCTTCTGCCAATTCTCGGTCTTGTGCCAAAAACATAACAGGATTATGAATAATCATTTGCTTTTGAATGCGTTGATTGAGCAGTTTCATTCCCCGTTTAAAGTGACCTGAACAAATTCGTATAAATGCAATTCGGTCATGGTGTTTCGGATCCATATTCGCTTGAATTTTAAAAACAAAACCACTAACCTTTGTTTCATCAGGTTCAACAGTTCGGCTAGGGGTTATTTGAGGACGTGGAGCCGGAGCAAATGCAACTAAAGCATCCAATAATTCCCGCACACCGAAATTATTAATCGCCGATCCAAAGAAAACAGGTGTCATCGTCCCTTCTAAATACGCATCATGATCAAATGTGGGACATAAACCCCGAACCATTTCAACCTGTTCACGCAATGTCTCAACTTGTTCAACTGGTAAAACATCATCTAAACATGTATCATCAATCCCGTTAATTGTTTTACCGATTGTCGGCAGAGAAGATTTATCAGCCGAACGGTCAAATAAATTTAAACGATCATTCAACAAGTCAAAACATCCCTTGAAATCACGCCCCATGCCAATCGGCCATACGGCAGGCGATACATCTAATGCCAATGTTTGTTCAATTTCTTCCAATAAGGCAAACGGATCTTGCCCATCACGATCTAATTTATTGATAAACGTGATAATGGGAATATCACGCAAACGACAAACTTCAAACAATTTTTTTGTTTGTTCTTCAATACCTTTAGCACAATCAATAACCATAACGGCAGAATCAACCGCCGTTAAAACACGATATGTATCTTCGGAAAAATCTTCGTGACCCGGAGTATCCAACAAATTAAAAGAACAACCACCATATTCAAAACTCATAACAGACGAAGCAACGGAAATACCCCGTTCTTGTTCAACTTTCATCCAGTCAGAATGAGCCCGTCTGTTTTCACCACGGGCTTTAACGGCTCCGGCTTGGTTGATGGCACCACCAAATAATAATAATTTTTCGGTTAATGTTGTTTTACCGGCATCCGGATGTGAAATAATAGCAAATGTTCTGCGTTTTGAAACGGTTGATGTCAGTTGTGTTGTCATATTGTTTCCTTTATTTTAATGGACGTAATTATATACAATAAAAAATTTTTTTCAAGCAGATAATAAAAAACGCCGATATTATCAGCGTTTTTGAATGTGTTAATTACGAACATTTTGATTTTCTTGTGCGTATAAAACATATACATTGACAGAACTTGTTGATACGTAATCCGGCGTCGGTGGCAATGAATTATACGGCGTATAATCCGGTGTCGGAGGTAACGTATTATACACTTCATAATCCGGTGTTGGCGGTAATGAGTTATACGGCGTGTATTCCGGTGTCGGAGGCAATGTATTATACACTTCATAATCCGGCGTCGGTGGTAATGAGTTATATTGTGTATATTCCGGTGTCGGAGGCAATGTATTATATGGTGTAACTTGGTTTGAAACCGACATAGCTTCAGTTTGTGTAACCGTTGACAATGCTAATCCAAAACTCAAAATCTTTATAACATCTAAATGTTTCATTTTTCCTTCTTTCACGCTCAAAAAAATCTCGACCCTGTCGAGTTGTCTATTTTTTTGAATTATTGTTGGTTTACTTGTTTTTTTTAATCTCTTTTATTTTTCAATTCAAACAGATATATTTTTCTCTAACTTTTCCATTTTTGTGTTCTGATAATCAAAAAAGTGTTTCTAATATAATATTTTCATCTCATAATGTCAAGAAAAAAATATTATTTTTTAGAAAAATTTATAAATACTTGTTTTAAAAGTGTTTTCAGATTTATATTTTTGATTTTTATATGTATAAGAAACACCCAATTGCCAATTTTGCATCAACGAATAATTGATTTGATTAGAAATTTGCATTCCGTCCAGCATGAAATTATCAGAAAAAGACCTTTCAATTTCACTTTGAATTTGCAATTGAGGCAAATAGTAAATAAAACCACCCAAAGCCCCGACAGACAAACCCAAATGATGAGGCAAATGTCCACCACCGTATTTAAAGGTGGCATTGGCTAGACCATACACATACAAATGAGTGACAGGTTGAATGGTTAAACCCGACCCGCCTTTAAATGTATAAACTAATTTTTCCCGATTTGTTTTAGGATTAAATTCACGCTTAACATATGTGTCTATCTGATAAGAAATCGGTTGAAACAATGCGTTAAACGGTGACAATGATGTAATTTTTGTCAGTGTCAGTTCTTGTAATTGCGTTTTATTCGCTTGTGGATAATATCGAAACAGTGTGTCTAAAAACTTGATTTCTGCCCCATGAAGCAATCCAAACGGATTTTCCGTTAAGGCGTGATAAGCAGAACGCCAGCCGATTTCATAAAATAAATCACCCCTTGAAGACCCAATACCAAATGACATCTGCATCGAATCATGAGATTGTATAGGATTTTGGCCGTCAATAATAACTTCGGTTGTAGATAAATCAATATTTTTTCGTTTTCGTAAAATTTGAAATGATTTTTGCCGGTATTCTTTTAAATCAATTGCTTGTTTTACCCACAAATATTGCGTGTATTCGTAGGCTAAATCCAAAACAGCGGCTTGTTGTTCTTGTGGCAATTGTTCAATTTTGTCATATGATTTTGTTGTCAGTAAATCAATTAACGCATTTTGTTGAATGTTGGTCAGTTGCCGATAACGATATGTAATCCGTCGTTGGCGTGACGGTCGATAATTGGTCGTTGAAATAAAGTTATTTCTTTTGTGAATTGCTTTAATGGTATCCAACGGAATGGTATGAAGCGGAAAATCCCTTGCTAATTGCAACGACGGACGAACAGCATCTAAAACCTCCGTTAACAAATAAGAACAATTTTGGGTAAAAAAGTAATATCTGGTTTGTGTTTGTCCGACTTCCCAAAGATGAGCAACAAAAAAGTCAAGTTCATCATCTGACAAATTGAGCGTGTATTCCCAAATATCCCGATTTTCCATATTATTATAGGTATTAACAATTTGATAGTAAGGTTTAACGGTAAAACCACCGTAATAACCACCTGTCAACCCGTACAAGGCATATAACGCACCGGCGGTATTTTCATCGACGTATGCACCATAATTCATACCATGAGCCACAAGTTGCGTTTTTCCTTCAGGAACATCAATTCTCATCAACGTATGACCAAACAAAGAAGACGGATTACTCATGTATGCATCGGTATAAATCAAAGTAATACCGGCAGGATTCAAATCTTTTTTAAATTGTGTATATTCATCGCAATCCGGAAACGATTGCTGTATCAGTTGATGTTTTTTTAAAAACAAATATCGTGCCGGAAACAAGCATTTTTGTTTTGCATCTGCCGAATCATTATCAAATAAATCAATTGTGGCTTTCAATTCGGATAAGGGATTTGTTTTTCCGTCTTGTGCTAAAAAAAACGTTGGCGAATCAATAGTGCTTTCTTGATGACCGAATAATGTCGGTTGATAGTGTACCAAAGCCAACCATGCCGGATATGATGATATCTGTTTTATTTTATCTTGACCAACAACAGGAAACGCCAAGAATAAAAAACAGAGAAACAATACAAAATAGGCATTATTTCTCTGTTTATCATTTATCATGTGACAAAACTTACGCTGCTTGAATGTTCAACAATGCTAACATTTCTTCGGCAACGGCAACAACTTCTACATCATCCGAAGCGAAAATTTCGTTAAAATGTTCTTTTGAAACAGTGGCAACTTGTGAAACAGGAACATTTAAAATACCAGCAATTGTGTATAATGTTTCACCTTCACCACGAGAGGCGTCAAAAGCAAATTGTTCCATATTGTTTTCCAAAAATGTCAAGAACATTTTTTGTGTTCCGCCGGTAATACGACCATCCGGATCACAACCGGATGTACCAGTTGAAATACCGAATGTTTGCGTTCCGAACCAACCATTTGTCGTTACAGCCAAAACTTGAGGAACAACACCGGATTGACCACGCCAAGCCATACTACCTAATCCACAACCTGTACTATCATGTGCCTGTGCTGTTGCAGTCATCATCAATAAACCAAAAACAGCGACAGAGGCCAATATTGTTTTTTTCATAACTTTTCCCTTCCTTATTACATAAATAACAATGTTGATAGTAAAAAAAATCAGATAAAAAAGCAATACTTTTTTATGCAAAACAACAAAAATAAATTTCTTCAAGTTTAACAAGATGAAAAGACTTGCTTTTTTGGGTTAAAAACGATAAACTCCAAAGTATGTTTGCTCTATGTCGTATATTTGTGGTTATTTGTCTGGGCTATCTGATAACAGGATGCAATGCCATTCAGTTAAGTCCGTCATATCATTCTGACGGGACGTATTTGTATGTCCACAAAGGGGATACACTTTATTCTTTAGCACAAAAAAATAATATCCCTATGCGTGATTTAATTACGGAAAATAACCTGCGTGAACCATATAGTTTATATGTCGGACAAAAATTGCGTATTCCTCAATCCAAAATTCACGTCGTTCGCAAAGGAGATACACTCTATAGCATTTCAAGACAACACAATATGAGCATCAGTTCTTTATCACGCATGAACGCATTAAAAGAACCGTATATGTTGCATGTCGGACAGATTTTAAAAGTGAATAACGAGAATTTAACACAACAAAAAAACCTTTCCAAACAATCATCAAAAATAAAACCCAAAACAACAACCAAACAACCCGTTCAAAAAAGTGTTGTTCGCAAAAAATCAACAACTGTTAAAAAAACAATTGCCGTTCCTCGTTCACAATCCAAAAAAAGATTTGTATGGCCTGTTAAGGGTAAAATTATTTCTACATTCGGCTCAAAACAAAAAAACAAACAAAATGATGGTATCAATATTTCAGCAAAGAAAGGAACAACTGTCATAGCAGCTGATTCGGGAACGATTGGATATGCTGGCAATCAGTTAAAAGGATATGGCAATCTGATTTTAATTCGACATACAAACGGTTGGATGACAGCCTATGCACATAATGATAAAATATTGGTTAAAAAAGGACAAAAAATTAAAAAGGGACAAAAAATAGCCACTGTCGGTCAAACGGGAAATGTTACAACACCCCAATTACATTTTGAAATACGATACAAAACAAAGGTTGTTAATCCGAAAACATATTTACAATAAATTAAAAATATGTTATAACGAAAAAAATACGTTTTAGATAAGGAGAAAAATCATGCGTACATTCATATTGGGAACGGTTTTGAGTACGGTTATGTTGAGTTCGGTTGCTTTTGCCGGATTGGGCGATGCTTTAACAGCATTCGGCATCAAACGATATGAACAGGCTTTTTCGGAATTTTCTTATTTAGCCGATGAAGGTGATGCAACGGCATCCTATTATTTAGGAAAAATGTATGCTCAAGGGCTGGGGGTTGAAAAAGACCCTCAACGGGCAATTGAATACTATCAAAAAGCCGAAAAAGCCTACAATATTGACGCTGCATATGAATTGGCTGAAATTTTATTGGCCGATGCTACCGATAAAGATGATGAACAATTTAAAATGGGGTTGAATTATTTAAAACGGGCTGCTTATGCCGGACAGGCTGATGCTTTAAACCAGTTAGGTGAATTTTATGAAAACGGTGTTTGGGTACCCCAAGATTTTAAAAGTGCATTCGGTTTTTATTTAATGGGAGCATTAAGAGGTAATGCCAAAGCACAATTTAATGTTTCTCGGTTATATTTTGCAGGGAAAGGTGTTCCTCAAGACCATGAAAACGGGTTAAAATGGATGACTCGTTCGGCTCGACAGGGATATGTATTAGCTCAAAAGGAATTGGCAATCGGTCGTATGAGTGAACCGCTTATCGCTAATCTGCCGGAAGCCTATGCATGGTTGAGTATTATTGCTGCATACAATTCTGATGAAATCGGTCAATGGGCAACTGAAAAACGCAATACACTTGAAAAGAAGATTAAGAAAAAAGATGTTTTATTACAAAAACAGCGCAATGCTCGGGAATGGCGTCCGATTAAACCGGAGCAGTCCGTTCCGAAATCAGACTTACTATTGATTCCAACACCGATTATACCCGGCTTTAATGATCCTGAAGCCGTTCAAGCGATGTTAGCACAAGGGGAAGTTTTATTGACTGACGGTCGCAAATACAGTATTTTGCCAGAAATGATTGTTCGTGCCAGCATTACAAAAGATTTTGAACCGATTGAAGGAGCCATTAACACTGCCGTTAATAAAGGGGAAATGGAAGCTTATGCATATTATGGCGACTTATTGCGAAGCCGTTTTCAAGATATGAAATCTGCAGTTAATTGGTATCGTAAAGGCGCGGAAATCGGTGATGCGTATGCTCAATACCAATTAGCAAAAGCCTATTGTGAAGGAAAAGGTGTTGATGCTGCTCGTCCCAGTCAGTGTTATGCTTGGTTAAAGATTGCCGAGAAAAAATCGGCCGATACGCCTGATAAATCAGTCAACACGTTGAATTTGACCATTAAGAATGCATTAGCACTTGTTTCTGCCGAAATGACAGAAGAAGAACGCAAACAAGGTGATAAACTGGTTAAAGAATATCAAGCTAAAAATCAAAAACAGTCTAAAACAGAAGAACTGATGAACTTTTTTTAATGGCGTTTGCTCTGATGACAGTTGCGACATATCGCAACATATCATTTAGTCAAATGTTTATTGTCTTAAGAATTTCTTATCCTAAAATAAAAGCATCATGAAAATTCATGATGCTTTTGTTCTGTAAAAAACATTACCGTGTTTGTTGTGGAGTTTGAACAGGTGTTGTTTCTGATACATCAGTTGCAACACGTTGAGCATTTTTTTGTAAACTTTCCGAAACAGATGGGGTTGTTTCTTCTTGTTGCAATCCACTAACCATATTGAACTTATTCAAAGGGGTTAAACCTTCATTATCCGGTGCATTAACATCAGCACCAGCAGCTATTAAGGCTTTGACAACTTCAGCATTGCCATATTTAACAGCTTCATGAATAGGTGTTTCTCCTTTATCATCTTTTGCCTCAATATCTGCTCCATATTTTAATAATGTTTGAACAACTTCCGAGGTTGCTGCTAAATGGAGAGGCGTTTCACCAAGTTCATTGCGACAATCAATAACAGCACCTGCTTTAATTAACAATTCTACAATTTCAACATGACCACGTGCTGCTGCAGCATGTAATGGTGTAGGTGTCAAGACCTTATCATCAGGTATGTCATTTGTTTTTTTTGCTAATTTTTCCATTTTATACTCCTTTCATTAGCAGTTATAAACAAGACTGTTTTTCATCATTTTTTCTTTCAAACAGCCATTAAAAAAAGATTATTTTTCAAAATCTTCCCTTAAAAAAACGTGTCAAAAAAAGGTACGTTTTTTTGACGCTTTTTTTTGATAGACGACGTGTGTTTGTGATGAGGTAAAAAAGATATAAAAATCAGATGATTACATTTTTTAGTTGACAAGAGGTATTTTTCATCATAGTATGGGAAAAATAACGTACCTTTTTTTGACACGTTTTTTCAAGAGAATATATTGATTTTTAATCGTTATTTTTGAATAGGTTTTGCCCTTTTGTGAAGGGCTTTTTTTTGTTTACTTTATCATTTTTTATTTTTTAATATATTGAATTTTATTGTAAGTATGTATATAATATTACTAAACAAATAAAAACCAAAAAAATTACTTATGGATAGTGCCATCGGGGTATCGTTATTCACAGAACGTTATAACAATACTTATTTTTCTTTCTATTTATACCAGAAAGGGAATAAAAAAATCCACTCGAACGGGTGGATTTTAATTTTTTTAATACGTTATAAAAGCGGGATTAATAACACAGGGCGGAGATGTAGTCGGTGCGGGTTCGTGGGTTTGTGAGTACAGAACCATTAGAAAGCTGAACGTAATAGGCGGAACTGTCCCCTGACGCTATCGCTGTCCACGCAGTTCTATTTATACCAATACTCATATTTGTACAACCACCCGACCAACTTTGATTATTACACGCTTCATCCAACGTTACCAGATGCCGTTTGTTTGCCTTACACCAAGCAAATGCACTCCACCAGTTCATTGTTTGATTACTGATACAATAAACGTGACCATTTTTACCCGGTTTTTCTTCGCCTCCTGCACAGTCAGCCATAGCAATATTGGGTAACGCTATTGATAATGTTAAAATCAATAATAATTTTTTCATGTTTTCCTCCGTTGATTTAGGTTATTTATGTTTTGTGTTTATTTGAAAGGTTGTTGAATTGAAAGATTGTTTCATTTTGAATGGTGTGTACCCTAATCACTGTTATTACCCTGTCCACCCCACCATTTGGCACCCTGTCCACCCTCTCGTCATCCTGCCTCTCCCTACCGTCACCCTGAACTTGATTCAGGGTCTCTTAACGATAAAGCACCTTGCCTCTCCTCTACGTCACCCTGAACTTGGTTCAGGGTCTTTTGACGATAAAGCACCTTGCCTCTCCCTACCGTCACCCTGAACTTGGTTCAGGGTCTTTTCAAGATAAAGCACTCTGCCTCTCCTCTACGTCACCCTGAACTTGATTCAGGGTCTTTTTGAGATAAAGCACCCAGCCATAACTCCATGAGATGCTGAAACGAGTTCAGCATGACGGTAGGGAGTGGTGGTCATCATAACGAAAAGTGAGTGCGTCTTTTAACGATACAGCACCCCGTCTCTCCTCTCCGTCACCCTGAACTTGGTTCAGGGTCTTTTCGAGATAAAGCCCCTTACCATAACTCCATGAGATGCTGAAACGAGTTCAGCATGACGGAATGTGTGAATTATACGTCACCCTGAACTTGATTCAGGGTCTCTTGACGATAAAGCACTCTGCCATAACTCCAAGAGATGCTGAAACTAGTTCAGCATGACGGAAAACGAGCGTGTCTTTTAATGACACAGCACCCTGCCTACCCCCATGGTCACCCTGAACTTGATTCAGGGTCTCTTGACGATAAAGCACCTTGCCATAACTCCATGAGATGCTGAAACTAGTTCAGCATGACGGTAGGGTAGCGTTCATCATAACGAAAAGTGAGTGCGTCTTTTAACAACACAGCACTCTGCCTCTCTCTACTGTCACCCTGAACTTGGTTCAGGGTCTTTTTGAGATAAAGCACCCTGCCATAACTCCATGAGATGCTGAAACAAGTTCATCATAACGAAAAGTGAGTACGTCTTTTAATGACACAGCACCCCGTCTTTCCCTACCGTCACCCCGAACTTGATTCAGGGTCTCTTGATAACACAGCACCTTGCCATAACTCCATGAGATGCTGAAACAAGTTCATCATAACAGTAAAGTGAGTGCGTCTTTTAACGACACAACCATTCTACGCTCGACAATCTTTCAATATTTACTATATCTTTTAATGTTTTCAATGTCTTATTTTTTGAAAAACGAACCTCCTTTTAAACAAATTATCACACTCATCACGATTTATTCCACAATCGGACATTCTTCTAAATCCCCCAAATTTGACTCCATATCCAAACACACGCCCCATAATGGGTTACTACCCTTGGCATCTGCCATATCACGACACCCTTTGGATTTATAGGCTAAATAGCAATATTGCTGTTTCGGGCAATCTGTTTGAACAGAGAGCATTTTTTCCCAATCTGGTACGTCCATCATACACGCATTGTTTTTTTCTTCCATCGTACCACATGTACCGTAAAT
>JAZTVX010000014.1:0-22509 GCA_045635565.1 Alphaproteobacteria bacterium | reverse complement strand
TCGTCCTTGCTCGGCTGATGTTTTCGCATCAAATTGTTTCAAAAAAGGTAGTTTGCGAATCATAAAACCTCCATTAAAATTGTCTCAAAAAAACAAAACCTTCTCATTAAAAAACGTGTCAAAAAAAGGTACGGTTTTTTGACGCTTTTTTTTGATAGACGACGTGTGTTTTTAACAAGGTAAAAAAGATATAAAAATCAGATGATTACATTTTTTAGTTGACAAGAGATATTTCGCATCATAGTATGGGAAAAATAACGTACCTTTTTTTGACACGTTTTTTTAAGAGAATATATTGATTTTTAATCCTTATTTTTAAACAGGTTTTGCCATTCGACAAAAGCCTTTTTTGCACGCAAACAATTGTTTAAAACATTTTCCATGAGAAAAAAAGATATAAAAAAATGCCACGGAAAAATCCGTGGCAATTGTTGAGCCATTCAATCCTTAACGTGATTGATTTGACGTGGCATTTTGAACGTTTGCTTTCATTTCTTCGTATTTTTCCGGTTCAAATTTTTGACCCGAATTGCTAAGCTGATTGGTTGCACCGGCATTATTTGTTTCTTGTTCTGTGCCTTCTAAAGCAAAACCAGCAGCAAGTCCGACACCACCTACAGCAGCGTTTTTTAAAACACCCTTTAGACCACTTTTTGAGGCAATCTCTGTTTTGTCATTAGATGTCTGATTTGTTTCTTGATTTGCGGCTTCTTCCTTGACTTTTCCAGTGAACTCTTGTGCCAATGCCTGCCCTGCAATACCCGGAACAAGAGCCATTGCAGCAATACTAGCCATCTTTTGATTATTTGTTGTTTCTTTTTCACTCATGTTTTTATCCCTTCCTTGTGTAAATTGTACTTAATTGTCATGATGATTTGGCAATATCGTATGCCTCTTTCCAATGATAATTATCCCATTGATTTCGAATTATTTTGCTTCCATACATTTACATCTTGGCTATTGCCTGAAATAGAATGGTTGCCCAATTTTTCCAACAATCCAGATTTCGTAATCTCCGCTGCCTTTTCAATGTCTTTATTGCCACCTTCCTCTTTTAAAATATCTTCACCTGATTTAATTCTGTCACTCATCTGCTGAATACCTTGATCCGAATCAGATTTGTCCATAATAGATTCCAAATTTGTTGCTTTTTTAGTTGTCATTATTTTGTCTCCTTATGTAATAAATATTAAAAACCAGCCGAAAAATCCCGCTCGTACATCGGTTCAGACGCTGATAAATCTTTATTCGTAATGTTTTCGGCATGACCACTGGCACACAATCCATCCCAAAAAGAAAATAAGCCGTCCCGCGATTCATTTAATTCTTCCTGTGCCTGCGAGGCGTGCTTTCCCATTGCTACATCTACTATACTACCTAAAATCGTCTGTGCCATTCGTTCCTCCTTGAAACAACTACAACAGGTGTATTGTATCATAAAAAATCGACTTTCACAACCCCTTTTTTCATAAAAAAAAGACGCCTTCGAGGGTCAAAGGCGTCAACACTGGAAAGAGATACTTAAAAAAAAGGGGGGGGACGGTATCTCTTTCAATACAGATATTTGACTGTTTAACATAGGGAGACGAACGTATCAAACATCTGCCATCCATCGGATGATATATTTGTTATATCATACCATTATTTATTTGTCAATAAGTTTTTATAATTTTTTTGTTAATTTTTTTAAATATTTTATAATTTATTGATTTTAAAACAATTAAACCGTTTTTTTCTTTTAACGACATTCAGTCAAACGTGTTTTTTTGACAAATCTTTCCATTTCGGCAGGGACATTTGTTCACCTCTTGACTTTCAAAAACCCATCTGATAGAATAATGCCAATTTAATTTTAACAGAAAAGGATTGATTATGGCATCTTACCAATATATCTATGTAATGAAAGATTTGTGTAAAACTTTTCCGGGCGGGAAAGAAGTATTAAAACATATCTGGTTATCATTTTTTCCGGGGGCAAAAATCGGTGTCATTGGACCGAACGGTGCCGGTAAATCAACACTCATTAAGATTATGGCCGGATTGGATCAGGATTTTACAGGGGAAGCATTTGCCGCTGACGGGGTAAAGGTTGGATATTTACCGCAAGAACCACAATTAGATCCAACCAAAAATGTGATGGGAAACATTATGGACGGCGTCGGTCCTATTCGGGATTTAATGCAACGTTATGAAGAAGTCAATATGAAATTTGCCGATCCGGACGCCGATATGGATGCTTTGTTGGCTGAACAAGCCGAATTGCAAGAACAAATTGACGCTTGTAACGGTTGGGAAATTGAACGAACAATTGAAATTGCCATGGATGCATTACGATGTCCCCCGGCCGATGCCGATGTGACAAAATTATCCGGCGGTGAAAAAAGACGGGTTGCTTTATGTCGGTTATTGTTATCCAAACCGGATATGTTGTTATTAGACGAACCAACCAACCATTTAGATGCCGAATCCGTTGCTTGGTTACAGGTTTTCTTAAAAAATTACACCGGTACAGTTGTCATGGTTACACACGATCGTTACTTCTTGGATAATGTGACGGGTTGGATTTTGGAAATGGACCGTGGGGAAGGAATTCCGTTTGAAGGCAACTACACCAGTTGGTTAGAACAAAAAGAAAAACGGTTGGCACAAGAACAAAATGCTGAAAATAACCGTCAAAAAATGTTAAAAGAAGAATTGGAATGGGTTCGTCAATCACCTAAAGCCCGTCAGGCTAAATCAAAAGCCCGTATTACGGCCTATGAAGAATTGTTGAAAAAATCAACAGAAAAAGTGCCTGATGTGGCACAAATCGTTATTCCGGCAGGACCTCGTTTAGGTCAGGTTGTTTTGGAAGCCAAAGATTTGACCAAAGCATTCGGGGATAAATTATTATTTGATAATTTATCATTTAATTTACCGGCCGGTGGCATTGTCGGAATTATCGGACCGAACGGTGCCGGAAAAACAACATTGATGAAAATCATCACGGGACAAGAACAACCCGACAGCGGTTCTTTCCGTTTAGGAGAAACAGTACAGTTAGGATATGTTGATCAATCCCGTGATGCACTGGATGACACCAAAACAGTTTGGCAGGAAATTTCCGAAGGGAAAGATATTTTAACGTTAGGCAAACGGGATATCAATTCACGGGCTTATGTGTCACAATTCAACTTCAAAGGGGGTGACCAACAAAAGAAAGTCGGTATGCTCTCCGGTGGGGAACGCAACCGTGTTCATTTAGCCAAAATGCTCAAATCAGGGGCAAACGTTTTATTATTGGACGAACCGACAAATGATTTAGATGTTGATACGTTGCGTGCTTTGGAAGAAGCCTTGATGGACTTCCCCGGCTGTGCCGTCATTACATCACACGACAGATGGTTTTTAGACCGTTTAGCAACACATATTTTGGCTTTCGAAGGGGACAGTCAGGTTGTCTTCTTTGAAGGAAACTATGAAGAATACGAAGCCGACAAAAAACGGCGTTTGGGAGCCGAAGCCGATCAACCTCATCGGATAAAATATAAACCGATTTCCCGTTCGTAATATTAACCGGTCGTTTGCTTTTGTGAACGACCTTTTTTGTAGGAGGAAACATGATTATCAGACAAGCAACACCCCTTGATGCCGAAGGTATTAAACATGTTCATGTGCAGGCATATCAAATATCATATAGAGGATATATACCTGATTCGTATTTGGATTCATTAACAGTTGATGAAGATGTTATCAAACGCACACAGGCATTTTTAGAAAAAACAGAAGGTTGGGTTGTTGAACAAGATAACAAAATCATCGGGTTTGCTTATGTTTCCTATCCGTCACAAACCGATTTTGAAATTATGGCCATTTATGTTTTGCCGTCTTGCCATCAGCAAGGGGTCGGTTCAACTCTGTTTCGATTTTTATGTCGGAACAAAAAAGAAGCAGGCTTTCAAAAGTGTATCGCTTACACAATGAAAAACGGCCCGTCACGAGGATTCTATGAAAAAATGGGCTGTCAACAAAGACCGACAGAAATCAAAATGTGGAAGTTTGATATTCCATTGGTCTTATACGAAAAAACACTGTAACGGAAAAACATGTCAATTATGCGATAATCAACGATAAACCGACACTGGAAAAATTAACCGGCTGTTTGTTTCAAGGCTTCAAAAATAGCTTGTGCCAGTTGGTCGGCACAAGACGTACCCTTTCCCCGACAATCGTTTCCTTTGAGCAAAAGAGCCACATCACGGGCGTTTTGTCCTTCTACCAATTTTGAAATGGCTTGTAAATTACCGGCACACCCACCGTCAAATTTTAAGTTAAACAAACAACCGTCCTCAATATCAAAACTGATATTGCGTGTACAAACGCCTCTGGGCGTGTATGAAAAATGAGCCATTGACTTCTCCATCCCTTTACATGGTTTGAGGTAAGTTAAAAACGTAACCGTCTTGTTTCAATAAATCAATCAAACGAGCCAAAAACGCCCGTTCTTTAGCATGAATTTGATCATCTGCCATAATAATGGATAACACCGTTTCAAATAATGGTTGAATAACGACAATTCCTTTTTTCAACACCCGTTGAAAAGCCATGGAAAAACTGTCATCATCAGGAGCCATGGAAATCAGATAATCATTCATTTTGCTTTCATCATAATTCAAATAAGGAACGCGTCGTTTAATGTATTCTAATACTTTTTTGCGTTCTGAAGAACTGCGAACACCATCAATGGCAACCAAATACATCAATACGGTTATTTCATGCCCTGTTTCTTGAATGGCTTTGGCAAAATCCGTCATCGTATCTGCTAATAATCCCCCTTGAACATGAACACCTAAAATATCTTGCAAAAAACGATATGGATTACTGTACGTTTGACGGGTTACCTTATCTTGAATAAATGAAATTTGTGACACTTTAATTAAACGGGGTGCATGAATATCAATAGCCAATCCGTCTAAAAAATAATCATTTTTACTTTGAATAATGCGACGGATTAAAAAATCCCGATTTTTAATGTTACCCGTCATGGATTTATAACCAACTGTAACCATAACGGAAACACCGACACGATTTTCATTTGATTCTGCCAACGTTTCCCGAACCACCGTCGGTGCCACGGATAAATCCGCCTGTTGTGGTTGAGGTGTACCACGCATACTATGAATGGTGTCTAAAATATCCTGTTCTTTAATTTCCATGTGACCTCTTTTTAAATACGCTGATAATCCACTTATAGACAGCAGTATAAAACGTTTTATCATCAATTGCAATTATTTTTTCAATCGGCAGATATGCTGATTGTGCAATAAAGTCGGCTTGTTGAGGTGTTAACGCCCCATTGCCGTTCTGATATAAAAAATCAGCCCATGCTTGTCCGCTCAAATCAGCCACTTGATGAGGGGGAAAACAAACCAAAGCCACCCGTTTAAGTAATTTTCCCGTTTCAACACCCATCGAAACAGGGGGCAAAGACGCCTTTTGCAACCGTTTCAACAAACGCAACGCATACCGTTTCGGCGACATATAATAAAACCGATACCATAACCACATCACGAACAAAACACTCAAAAAAACATTTAAAACCAACCACCAACCGGCCGACGGCGGAAAAAAAGGCGGTTCAGGCATAACATGAATATCTTTCAAAGGGGACAAATTAATCGGTTGTGGTATCATGGTTTATTTCCCAAACAATATGTTTCAATTAAATCAATGGCCGGACTGTCTGTCCGTATCGGCACAAATCCCAATTGATATGTTTGAACGATTTTTTCCAATCGTTGCCGACGACGTGCAAACACTTGTTCATATGCCCGTTGAACGGCTTGATTTTGCATATCCAGACAGATAACATCTTGCCCATTTGAAACAGGCAATAAGTCTGATGGCAGGCTTTCTTCCGTCGTGTCATAAACATGCAAAAAAGCACACGTGCTTTTTTGATGCCAGCGCCCGATAAAAGTTTCACAGCGGTCATCCCAATCAGCAAAATCACTTAATATAAACACAATACTGCCACTTTTGATTTGTTTATCTGACATATGCAACGCATCAGCCAGCGATACGGTATCAGGCGGACATTTATCAGGTACGGAAGCAAATTCCAGTTTTTTTAAAAAAGATAACACGTCTTGATGATTTGTTGTACACCGTGCTGTTTCAATTTTATCGGCATTGATAATTGTATAACCGATTTTATCCCCCCGTTGTTGAGCCATAAACGTCAAAAATGCCGACCCTCGAGCAACTAAAACCGATTTAAACGCCCCTTGTGTCGCAAATTTCATGCCGGAACGCATATCACAAATAAAATAAATTTGCCGTTCTTTTTCATCGGTGTATAATTTTGTGAAAGGTTTACCATACTTTGCCGTTACACGCCAATCAATCAGACGAACATCATCACCGGCCTGATAGGCACGCACCTCCTGAAAATCGAGCCCTTTTGTTTTAAAAGGTGATTTCATTTCCCCAACACCGCTATAAGATTGTTTGCGTGTCTGCCCCAATGGTATAACGGCTCGTTGTTTTAGGGATAATAAATCATTTAAATCAGCAAAAACCGGATTCATGGATTCTGTTTGGGGCATGCGAACTCCCATCAAATCATTGGTACACGTTGCAATAACATATCAATGATATCTTCAGACGTAATGCCGGCTGCTTTCCCTTCGAAAGACGGTAAAATGCGATGTCGCAATACATCATAAACAATGGAACGCACATCATCAGGTGTCACAAAATCCCGACCTGACAACCAAGCCGACCCACGGGAACAAATATCCAAAGCAATCGTCCCCCGAGGGCTGACACCATATCCGATGTATTTAGCAAAATCTGCCCCATATGCCGATGGATTACGGGTTGCCATGACAAGTTGAATAATATATTCTTCAATTTCGGGAGACATATAGACACGGGAAACTTCCTCACGTGCCATAAAAATCGTTTTTTCGTTGATTTTTTTAAACTCCGGACATGGTTCTTGCCGTTCTTCCCGACGAACAATCCGTAAAATCTGCCGTTCGGCTTCGGCATCAGGATAATGAATGCGAACATAAAACAAAAAACGATCCAATTGTGCTTCGGGTAACATATATGTCCCTTCTTGTTCAATCGGGTTTTGTGTTGCCATCACCATAAATAAATCCGGCAGACGATATGTCGTATTGCCAACGGTAATTTGCCGTTCTCCCATGGCTTCCAATAAAGCAGATTGCACTTTTGCCGGGGCACGGTTAATTTCATCAGCCAAAATCAGATTATTGAAAATCGGACCTTTTTGAAAATGAAAAGAATGTGTTTCCGGCCGATAAACATCACTACCCGTAATATCGGACGGCAACAAGTCCGGCGTGAATTGAACCCGTTGTTCGCTGGCATCAATAGCAGATGACAAAATTTTAATCGCCTTTGTTTTGGCAAGACCGGGGGTTCCTTCTACCAATAAATGCCCATTGCATAATAACGCAATAATGAGTTTTTTAGTTAAATCCGGCTGTCCGACAATACAGGAATTGAGATATTTTTCTAAATTCTGGAAACTGGCGTATAATGTCATGCTTTTACTCCCTTATTTCATGATTGCATTTTTTGTAAAGATAATATATACTGCTTTTATAAGGATTGCAAATGACAAATTCAATTTTGTCCCTGTATCGGGTATTTTTTACGGATGAAAATCATCAATTGTGGGCTGTTATGCGTGACGGTCGGGTGGTTTTTATGAAAGACATTCCTCCGTTCGCTACTTTTTCATCAGACAGGACGATTTTAACAGGGGTTGAAATTGATGGGAAACAAACTCATTTCAACTGGGTTTTTGCCAATTTTCAAAAGCAGACATATCCGCCGATTATGTCACAAAACGGGTATTGTTATTATCCGGCTTTATGGAATACACCTCATGCATTATTTGCATTTTTACGGGCTGACTTGCTAAATCCCAAAGGAACGGGAGATTTATTGGTTTATCGTAAGGCTCGCACCAAATATCATCTCATCGATGAAATGACATGTGCCATGATTCCCCCTCATTTCGGGATATCAGGTGCATTATACTATATTGATATCAACTCATGCTTAACAAAACGACTGATGAAAACAGATGAAATCCTTTATCCGAAAGTCAATCATTTTGCACTCAGCCCGACGGAACAGGAATATGCCGTTTATTCGGAAGAAACAATCCGATTGGTTGATTTTAAAATCGGACAATTACGACAAATGATTGCTTTTGATGTAACAGCCTTGGGATTTGACGAAACGGGACAGTATTTGTTCTTTGCAACCCATAAACAAGGTCGAACAGGTTTATATCAATATGATAAACAAAGTCAGGAAATTACACTAGTTTTGAATCATAGTGCCAAAATAACAGCCTTATCATATTAGTCATTGACAAAAGACCATCAGATTCGTAATATAATCGCCATAAGGAGTTTTTGTCATGGATTCAACACAATCAACGCTGGTTTTGTCGTTTGTGCAAAGTGCAACGGAATTTTTACCCGTCAGTTCATCAGGACACTTGGTTCTCATGGAAAAATTCGGATTATCTAATCAAAGTTTATTGATGGATATTTCATTGCATGTCGGCACACTGTTGGCCGTATGTGCTTTTTTTTACAAAGACATTTATCGCCTTATCACGGGCTTTTGGCACAAAGGAATACAACAAAAAATCGGATTTGCCCTTATCATTTCGACAATTCCGGCTCTCATTGTCGGCTACTTTTTGAACGATATCATTGAAACGGTATTTCGTTCTCCGTTGATTATTGCCTGTACATCCGTTTTTTACGGTATTTTACTGTGGGTTGCCGATCGATTTTTCCCAAAAACAAAAACAGTGGAACAAATTACATATCGTCATGCTTTGTATATCGGTTTAGCACAGGCGTTGGCTCTTATCCCCGGCACAAGTCGGTCAGGTATTACCATGACATGTGCCCGTTTCTTGGGTTATCAACGTACTCAAAGTGCCAAATATTCCATGCTGATGTCTATTCCTGTTATTGCTTTGGGGGCTCTTTACATGTTCTATAAAGGCTTTTCACAAGGAACATTATCAACGGATTTACTTAATCAAATCAGCATCGGTGTTATGGCATCTGCCTGTTTCGGACTGTTAGCAGTCTGGTTTTTAATGAAGTGGTTACAACGGGCATCATTCGGCTTGTTTGCCGTTTATCGGATTATGTTAGGGTTATTTTTATTTTATTATTTTTGGTAAGACGACAAATCCGTTATCTGAAATTCATCTTTGTGGCACAAAACGAATACACGCAGTGCTGCCGACAAATTGGATAATCTGTTTTGTTGCGTATCAACTTGTATAATCAATTGACGAACAGATGTGTTTCGATGACGGGCAATCAATGCCAATGCCTCCCAAAAAATGTCTTCAAGTGAAACACTGGTTTGATGCCCCATCAACTGAACGGATTTTTTTCGCATTAGACATTATCTTTCATGGCTCGCAATTCATCCAAACTCATAATTTTGGCATGCGTCGTCGTTGTTTCTTGTGCAATAGGTGTTAAAACAAAACCAAATTCACTTTTCGTATCGGCAAATTGCGTCAAAGCGTTAAACGGAACACTGATACAAGCCGATACACCCCCGAAAGATAATTCCACGGAGAAGCCTGTATCCGATACTGTTAGCCCCTGAAATTGATTTTCTAAAACAATCGTCATTTCATGGGGATATCTGGCCCGAACAAAATCAGGGACAATCACATCTTCCCGATTGGTTTGAAACGTAATATAATAAGCACTGTCTTCATCAATACCGTTACAAGAAACGGCGTCCAATACATCATGCACAATCATACGATGGGCTTTTTGAATAAAAGGTGTGTAATCCATGTTCGTTTTCTTTCATATTATTTTTGATTATTATTGATAAATTCGACACACAGTTTTTGAATGTAAGCCTGTGTGGAAGCGTTACCCATATCCGTATTATCCATTTGCAATGCCTGTTGTTGACGTTTTAAAACATCGGCAAACATTTTTTTAAACGCCGGTGAAAAACCAAACATTGTCCAAGAACTTAAATCTTGACCTTTGCCATCTTTCCACAATAAATGAGCCCCGTGCCGAATCAATAATGCCGCCATTTGTTCTTGTTTATAACGCAAAGCAAAACAAATTAACGGTTCTTCTATACCATCCGGATTTTCAGATATACTGCGTAATGTTCGGGGAACATAATGAATGGTTGTATTTGGGTTAGCCCCATTTTCTAACAACAAGCGAACAATATTCACATCGCCTCTATGACACGCCCGTGCCAACGGTGCATTCCCGAAAATATCTGCCTTGTTAACCGTTTCCGGTGTGACCAATTTTTCACACAACGTATAATTATGACGACACACGGCATGAAACAGCGGTGTACGACCATGAAAATCAGCACCGACTTTGTCGGCTCCGTTTTCCAATAAAAGCAGGGCTGTTTTAGTATGTAAAGATGTCTTACTTTGATGTTCCGTATGTGGTTGTGATAATACATACGTTAATAGTGTGGCATATTCTCCCCTCTTTCTGTAAATACGTTCCGGCATATGAATACCCGCTTTAATTAAAGCATCTAAACAATCAACACTGCCATATTTTAATGCTTTGCGTAAAACAACACTGCATCCGTCTTGTGGGTTTTGCGTATAATCCCGCCAATTTGTCGGCAATGTTTCCAAAGATGCTCCGTTATCTATTAAAAAACGCATCATATCCACATCATTCGAACGAGCCGCCATGGATAAAGGTGAAATATCTAAATCGCCGACCATATCAATAACAGCCCCATGCTTCAACAACAATGAAACCAATTCTTTATCATGGTTACGAACAGCAACACATAACGGTGTCATTTGTCGCCATTCATTGTAATTACGTCCGGTCGGATCAATACCACCCCCTAATCTCACATATGTGTAATTATTGGGATTTGCCCCCTTTTCCAATAACGGTTGAACCAAATCCAAACGCTGTACAATGGCAACACCTAATGCCGATACACCGGCGACATCCGTTAAATTAACATCAATATTTGGGTGATTGATTAAATCTTGAAACATTTGACGACTAACGGTTGATAACCGTTGATAACAGACTTCAATTAACGCTGTGCTGTCATTTTCTCCACGTGCATTCACATCCGATATCGGTAACAAATCACAAAATAATTCATAATCTTGTGCAAAAATGGCTTTATGCAGTGGTGTATCTTGCATGTATCCTCCCTACTCTTGAACACAATGAAATTCAATCTGTTTGTTTTGCGGTACGTAACGAATGCTTAACAATCCGTCCCGAACCATTTCGGCTTTCTGTCCAAAAACCTGATACCGCCAACCCGATAAAAACGGAACATCTTTATTATGGATAAACTGTGCAATATCTTCCGAACAGGCAATGAGCGAAACGGCAATTTTTTCTTGAACGGAAACAATACTCAACAATAATTTTAATATTTCAGCCAAATTACGTTCATGAGGTGTTAACGGTTTAACAGGTCGGACCGTTTTGATATGTTTTAAATCATCTTGCAAGGCTTTTCTTATCACGGATAAAATCTCACCGGCCAACGCTGTTTTATCAAAATTGGCTCCGACACCTCGCAATTCCGTCAACTGTTCCGGTGTTGTCGGACATAGCAAAGATAATTCCTGTAACAATTCATCTTTAATCAAAAAACGACGCGGTCTGTTCTTACGACGGGCTAAATTTTCACGCCATAAATATAATTGACGAAAAACATGAATGGCTTGTGGCTTATTGACCGGCAAATGCAGTTTTTCAATCAATGCTTCGTCAGACGGATGATACGTTTCTTTATTCAATAAGACCTTTAATTCATCATGAATCCAGGGCATACGGTTGTTTTCCGTTAATGTATCACACATGTATTCATACACTTGTCGCAAATGTGTTACGTCATATAGTGCATATTGAATCTGTTCAGGCGTTAAAGGACGTTTTGCCCAATTCGTACAACGCATGCTTTTATCCAACGAAACCCCGACAATCGTTTGAACCAACTGCTGATAACTGACGTTATCACCAAACCCACAAACCATAGCCCCGATTTGCGTATCGAACAACGGAGAGGGAATTTTACCACTCAAATGATAAAAAATTTCAATATCCTGCCGACCCGCATGAAAAACTTTAACCACATCAGGGTGTTGCAACAAATCAAACAACGCAGTCAAATCAATATCCGTTGCTAACGGATCAATGCAAAACGCTTCCGTCGGCGAGGCAATCTGAATCAAACATAAATCCGGATAATACGTTTTTTCCCGTATAAATTCCGTATCAATCGTGACATAAGGGGCTGTCGCAAAACGCTGACAGACACTTGTTAAATCTGGTGTGTTATCTATCATCATAATTCGTTTATTGTACGCTTTTTTTTCTTGATTTGCAAGAAATTATTGCATATCCTGATAACATGGATTTAAAATCAGTCATAACCGATGACATTCAAACGCTTTTTAATATTTTTGACAATCAGATTCGATTGGTCGGTGGGTGTGTTCGTGATTATTTACTCAATAAAACCAACCATGATTATGATCTGGCAACGCCTTTATCACCACAAAATGTTATCGAACGGCTACAACAGCATCATATACCTGTGTTTTTGACCGGTGTACGTTATGGAACGGTAACAGCCGTTTTAAACAAAGTTCCGTACGAAATTACCTCATTAAGAACGGATACAAACCCTGATGGTCGCCATGCTGATGTGCAATTTGTAGCCGATTATCAGCAAGATGCCTTGCGACGGGATTTCACCGTTAATGCACTATATATGGATTGTCAAGGACATGTGTCGGATTATGTTGATGGTTTAACAGACATCAAAAAAAAATGTGTTCGTTTTGTCGGTGAACCGACACAACGGGTTCGGGAAGATTATTTACGGATTCTCCGTTATTTTCGATTTGTGGCGTATTTAGGAACAACCTGTTTGGACGAACCATCCTTGCAGGCTTGTCAAAGTGAACGAAACGGCCTCGAAACCATTTCTGTTGAACGCATACAATCTGAAATGCACCGTTTATTGATGGCACCTTGTGTTATTGATTCATTAAAGTTAATGCACAAAACGGGCGTTTTATCCGTTTTGTTGCCGTCATATGATATCAAACGACTGACTGATTTTATCTCATTATGCCCATCGGTTGATTTTTTACAACGACTTTGTGTGTTGACAGATAATCCATTGTCTCTTAATTGGAAATGGTCCCGACAACAAAAAGCACGCCTACAACGATATATGTTACCTGTTCATATAACCTCTGATGACAACGATAACAAATACAGACTATGGCAATTGGGACAAGATGCTTTTACCTTCCATGTTTATCAAGCCGTTTTAAAACACAACCTTCCCCATCAAACAATGCAACGCATGTTGCAATGGAAAATACCTGTTTTTCCGATAACGGGGCATGATGTATATCAGTTAGGTTTTCGTCAAGCTGAAATTACCCGACAATTAAAAATTGCCGAACAATTATGGGTCAAAATGATGCTCACAAGTGAAAAAACACTTGTCATCAATGCCCTTTTGCGTTATAATGAACAAAAGACTAATAATGAAAAGGATACAAAAAATGCAGAAACGTCACATGGAATCCGGTCGAAGCATGGTTGAAATGTTGGGTGTTATCGCCATTATCGGGGTTATTTCCGTTGGTGGGATTACATCTATGTCATACATTGATTCATATTTTCGAACAAGTGCGACTTTATTAGAAATCGATCAGGTGGCACGAGATATTACGGATATGTGTTCGTGGGCAACCGGTTATGATACATGTGGATTAAACACCAATATGCTGATTCAGGAAGAAATTATCGACACGGAAAAAAATCGCTGGGGTGGAACAATTAGTGTTGATGCAACGGTTGATGAATTTAAGTTGACTTATACGGAAGTCCCCGAAACATCATGCGAACAAATGGTTGAGGAACTGACGGTTGGTGCCGGAGAAACGAAAACACAACATTTGGTTGAACTATACGCTGCTGAAACGGATTGCTCAAATGGGACAATCGCGTTTATCGGTCGTTAGAAAAAAATCCTGCTTTTTAGCAGGATTTTTCATGTTTTATTGAAATAGCACTTGACGAAAAAGCGTGTTTTCGGTATAACCGAATGCAAAGGATTAAATAAAAAATGAAATTAGATGAAATCTATGTCACGAAGATGAGCCATGATTTAGCCGGTACCATCGGTACGTTGGGCAACACGGTTGAATTGTTTGAAATAGATGCTTCATTTGTAAAAGAAGGAACAGCCTTACTCAAAGAAACGACCCGAGTTTTAACGGCTCGATTAAAATTTTTTCGGGCACTATTGGGGCTTGAAACGGAAATCAACACAGAAATCGGTACAAACTATTTAAAAACGATGACACCGTTATTTTCAATTAACGGCGTTATCTGTCAACGTCTGCATTTGGCTTTTTTGATGTTGGCAAGTGAAATTTTATTACGGGGTGGCATTATTACCGTTTTATCGGACGGGATACGTTGTCAGGGTGATAAAATTTTACTTGATGATGATAAAAAAGCCATCCTACTGGGTGAAAAACAAATTTTAAAACCACAATACATGTCTGTTTTATGGCTGGCTGATTATATTCGGCAACAACAAAAACATATTGAAATCACGCAACAAGACGATTCGATTTTATTTCGAATTATCCCCTAGGGGGGATTTATCTGATTTTTAAACACTTTAATTTAAAATAATTTATCAAGATTTAACTTGATTTTTATGAATTTTATTGACATACTGGCGACAAAGCAAAGAGAGGAAAAACATGAGCCGACAAAAATATTATCCGGACTTATCGTCCAAAATGAATTTTCCCGAAATGGAACGGGATATCATTCGTTCTTGGGAAGAACAAAAAACGTTTGAAAAATCTATTGAAATCCGTAAAAATGCCGAAGAATTTGTTTTCTATGATGGTCCTCCGTTTGCAAACGGATTACCACACTACGGTCACATTATGATTTCATATGTCAAAGACACGATTGCCCGTTATCAGACAATGAACGGCAAACGGGTCGAACGTCGTTTGGGTTGGGATTGTCACGGTTTACCCGCTGAAATGGCTGCCGAAAAAGAATTGGGTGTTTCCGGACACAAAGCCATTGAAGAATATGGCATGCAAAAATTCAATGATTATTGCCGTCAAAACGTCTTAAAATATTCAACGATTTGGACGGATATGTTTCGTCGTATCGGTCGTTGGGTTGATTTTAACAACGACTACAAAACAATGGATTTGCCATTTATGGAATCTATCATCAACAACTTTAAAGCATTGTATGAAAAAGGGTTGGTCTATGAAGATTACCGTGTACAACCATATTCGTGGAGTGCTCAAACACCTGTTTCCAATTTTGAAGTTAATTTAGGTTATCGGGATAAAACGGATAACGCTATTACGGTTTTGTTCAAATTAGAAAACGGTATGAATTTATTAGTTTGGACGACAACACCTTGGACATTACCATCCAACTTAATGATTGCTGTCGGTGCTGATATTGAATACACTATTATGCAAGAAGGCGATGAAAAATACGTTTTGGCAACGGCTTTATTGGGTCGCTACAAACAACAACTGCAACATGCTCAACCAGTTGGAACGATGATGGGTTCTGATTTAATCGGTTTATCTTATGAACCGATGTTCCCTTATTTTGCAGATTACAAACAAAAAGGATGCTTTAAAGTATTGGGCGGTTCTTTTGTTTCAACAGAAGACGGAACAGGGATTGTTCACATTGCCCCCGGTTTTGGTCAAGACGACTTTGAAGCCTGCCGTGCTCTTGATGCAGAATTTCCGGTTGTGTGTCCGGTTGATGAAGCCGGTTGCTTTACGGCAGAAGTCCCCGATTACCAAGGTCGTCAGGTTTTTGAAACAAACGATGATATTATGGCTTGGTTAAAAGCCAACCGTAAATTGGTAAAAAAAGAACAAATTACACACAGTTATCCGTACTGCTGGCGAACAGACCAGCCGTTAATTTACAAAGCAATGAGTGGCTGGTTTGTTAAAGTATCTGATTTCCGTGAAGAAATGGTTGCTTTGAATGAACAAATCAACTGGGTTCCCGAACATTTGAAACACGGGCGTTTCGGTAAATGGTTAGAAGGGGCTCGTGACTGGTCAATTTCCCGTAATCGTTTCTGGGGAACACCGATTCCTGTCTGGAAATCGGACAATCCGGCTTACCCCCGTATTGATGTATTTGGCTCCGTTCAGGAAATTTTTGAAAAAACAGGCGTTCGTGTAACGGATTTACACCGTCCGATTATTGATGAAGTTGTTTATCCGAATCCGGATGACCCGACCGGTCAAACAATGATGCATCGTGTAACAGATGTTTTTGATTGCTGGTTTGAATCCGGCTCTATGCCGGAAGGTCAAATTCATTATCCGTTTGAACACAAGGAATGGTTCGAAGGTCATTTTCCGGCAGACTTCATCGTCGAAGCCATTGACCAAACACGGGGATGGTTCTACACATTGCACGTTTTGGGAACGGCATTACATCACAAACCGGCCTACAAAACATGTTTATGTACAGGTTTAATTATGGCCGAAGGTGGCGTCAAACTGTCGAAGAAACTGAAAAACTATCCGGATCCGAATATTATTTTGGAAACAATGGGGTCTGATGCGTTGCGTTGGTTCTTTATTTCCTCACCGGTTATCAAAGGGGGAAATGTTGCCCTTGACCAAGAAGGAAAAGAAGTTGCCAAGAATGCCCGTAAAGCACTCATGCCGTTCTGGAATGCGTATTATTTCTTCTGCTTATATGCCAATGCCGAAGGAATCAAAGCAACAAAAACCGTCAGTTCACCCGATGTGTTAGACAGATATATCTTATCAAAATTACGGTTATTGACGGAACGTGTGCAAAATTACATGAACACATACGATTTAAATCAGGCTTGTGCCGATTGTGCCGAATTTTTAGATATTTTAAACAATTGGTATATTCGTCGATCACGGGCTCGTTTCTGGGACGGAGAAGATTTAAATGCCTTTAACGTTCTTTACACGGTTTTAGAAACATTGAGCCGAATTATGGCACCGCTTTTGCCGATGACAACGGAATTTGTCTATCGGGGATTGACGGGTAAAGAATCGGTTCATTTACAAGATTATCCGGACGTAACGGCTTTAACGGTTGATGATGAACTGATGGCTCAAATGGATTTGGTACGGGCTGTTTCATCGACGGTTAAATCTATCCGGGAAGAATACAAATTACGCAATCGCTTACCGTTAAGAACAATGACGATTGCAGGTGAAAAAGCCACACAGTTATATGATTTTGTGGAAGTATTAAAAGATGAAGTGAACGTTAAAAATGTGGAATTATCAACGGATATTCATCAGATTGCCGATACATTTCTGTATTTGAAAACACCACTCATCGGGAAACGGTTGGGTCGCTTTATGAAAGATATCATGGCCGCATCCAAAGGGACGGATTGGGTTCAAAATCCGGACGGCACATTATCAATTGCCGGACAGGTTTTAACACCTGATGAATACGAATTACGTTTAGTCATGAAAGACGGTTTCAACGGTCAACCATTACCGGATAACACGGCTGTCATTCAATTGGACACACAAATTGTGCCTGCATTGGAAAAAGAAGGGATTGCCCGTGATTTTGTGCGTATGATTCAATCTTTGCGTAAAGAAAAAGAATTAGATGTTTCAGATCGGATTGCTGTTGTTTATGACACGACCTCATCTTTGGTTCAAGAAGCCCTTGCCGAACACGAACGTTACATCAGCGAACAGGTTTTGGCTGTTTCCTTGAAGCAACAATCCGGTTTAAGCAATGTTCATCAAGATGAATTAGGTGATTCAATCGTCCATTATGATTTAGCGAAGGCTTAATCGGTATTATCATTCTTTCCCCCGAGCAGACATCACTGCTTGGGGGATTTTTATATAGATAACAACAAATGACGGTTTGAATAAAGATAACGCCAGACAAATATCAATGATGATTGTGTTCATTCTAATTCATTAAAAAAAAGGTATCAATACCCTCAATCAAGAAACACGGATAAATAACATGTATCGTGATTGTGTATCACATCAGAAACAATATACATACAGATACGTCTTCATCAATCCTGATAGGCTTTATCGTATTCTTCAAAATATTTATTAACAGCACGCACAAGGGCTTCGGCCAGTTTTTGACGATAAGCCTTTTTTTGCAGTTGTGCTTCTTCTTTCCGATTGGATAAATATCCCATTTCAAGCAAAACAGCCGGTACACTAGGCGATTTTAAAACAGCAAATCCGGCATGTTTGTTCGGTTGTGGAACCGTCTGAACCGTTTTACGCATTTCCGTTTCAACGAAATCAGCATAACGACGGGAATTGCCGATTGTTTCCGTTTGAGCAAGGTCAATCAACACCTTACTTGCATCTTGATTGACATCTCCTAAATCCATTTCAAACAAAATATCGGATTTATTTTCACGTTCTGCCAAAGCAGCCGCTTCTCTGTCCGATGCATTTTCCGATAAGGTATAAATCGATAACCCTTTGGCAGACCGATTAGTTGAACTATCTGCATGAATAGAAATAAATAAATCAGCCTTGGCAGCATGTGCTTTTTTGACACGTCCCCGTAAAGAAATATAAACATCTTTATCACGGGTCATCACGACTTTATAACCGGCCTTTTGAAGCAACTGACGTGTTTCAAGCCCCATTTTCAACGTTAAATCTTTTTCATAATGCCCATTTTTGGAAATAGCACCAGGGTCTTTACCCCCGTGACCAGGGTCTAACATAATGATATGCTGTTTCTTTTTATACGGTGTTGTTGATTTAGGCGGTTGATTAACGGCTTGTATCTTTTTATCCGGAGCATACATTGGTTTGATTTTTGATTTCGGATTTGTTTTCATCAATGGCACATTTCCACCCGTCCGAGCCGGACCGACAATGCTCAAATCAGCCACAAAACGCCAAATACCCGTTTTTAATTGGGGAGGCAGTAAAAAATGTTCTGCTTTGATTTCTTTTTTTAAATCCAAAACAATACGGGCAACATTAGCCCGAGGCCGACCAAACCGAACCCCTGTAATTAAATTATTTTCCTCAAAAACTTTTTTTTGGACATCCTGACTGACAACAGTATCAGGAAAATCCAATGCTAACCGTTCAGGATTATGCAAAGCAATGACATCGACATCAACCCGTTTATCGGTTTCAACAACGATTCGAACAACACCTGTTTTGAAATTAGAGAAACGCACATCCTTCACGGTTGCCGATAACGCCTGACAACAGAAAAAAATACTAACGAATACACACAAAAATATCTTTTTTAAAGTCATCTGTCTCATAATCAAAGAAGGAATACAAAAAAAACTTGCTTATTTATTCATATACCGATATAATCCAAAATGCAATCAAAATTATGATTGTCCCAACTATTTTATTAACAATCTGACGGATGAAACATGACAATCTTTTACATTTCATCATATTTCCGGAAAAATATATTTCTGATGACGGTCGGATTGTTTGTTGATTTTGTGTCGCTTATACGTCAAACGACACATGTTTATTATTCTATTTTAAAGGATTATATTATATGTCAAAGAAAATGCTCATTGACGCAACACATACGGAAGAAACGCGTGTTGTCGTCACCGAAAACGGGAGGGTTGAAGAATTAGATGTTGATACCTCCACCAAAAAACAAATCAAAGGTAATATTTATTTAGCCAAAGTTGTTCGTGTTGAACCGTCTTTACAAGCCGCATTTGTCGATTATGGCGGAAATAAGCACGGTTTTTTGGCGTTTGGTGAAATTCATCCTGACTATTATCAAATTCCCGTCGCTGACAGGGAAGTTTTAAAAGAAATGATGGATTCACACGATGATGATGACGATGTTGTAACAGATGAAACGGAAGATGTTGAAGTTATCGGAGATTCGGAAGCTGACGAAACACCTCGTCAACGGACTTATTTTTATAAAAGATATCGCATTCAAGAAGTCATTCGTCAGGGACAAGTCATGCTTGTTCAGGTTATCAAGGAGGAACGGGGCAATAAAGGAGCCGCATTAACAACGTATCTTTCGTTGGCTGGTCGTTTTAGTGTTTTAATGCCGAACAATGGTAAAGGCGGTGGTGTTTCCCGTAAAATTACCAATGTTAAGGATCGTAAATCATTACGGTCAATCGTCGAAAAATTACCGATACCGCAAGGTATGAGTGTTATTATTCGGACAGCAGGACAAGGAAAAACAAAAACCGAAATCAAACGGGATTATGATTATTTAATTAAAACATGGATGAAAATTCGGGAATTAACATTGGAATCATTGGCTCCGAAATTGATTCATGAAGAAGGAGACATCATCAAACGGTCTTTGCGTGATGTTTTTACACCCGATATTGAAGAAGTGTGGGTTGAAGGCGAAAGTGTTTTCAAATCAACCAAAGAATTTATGAAAATTTTAATGCCGTCACAAGCCAAAAAAATCAAACAATATAAAGGGATTGAACCGTTATTTTTAGCCCATCAGATTGAACATCAGTTAGAATCAATTCATAATAACATCGTTCAATTAAAATCGGGTGGTTATCTGGTCATCGACCAGACAGAAGCCTTGGTTGCCGTTGATGTTAACTCGGGTCGTGCCACACGTGAACACGATATTGAAGAAACGGCATTACGAACGAATTTAGAAACCTGTGAAGAATTAGCCCGCCAATTACGGTTACGGGATATGGCCGGTTTGATTGTAATTGACTTTATTGATATGGATGAACCGAAAAACAATGCGGCGGTTGAACGTCGTTTGAAAGAAGTTTTAAAACGGGACAGAGCCCGTATCCAAGTCGGAAAAATGTCGGGTTTCGGATTATTGGAAATGTCACGTCAACGGTTGCATTCCAGTTTCTTGGAAAGCAGTTATAAAGTTTGTCCACATTGTGGTGGCAAAGGAATGACACGCAGTGTTGAATCGTGTGCCATGCATGCATTACATGTTTTGGAAGAAGCCTGCGTTAAAAATCAGGAGGCAACCATTATCCTTTCTTTACCATTAGATGTTGCCACATACATTTTAAACAACAAACGGCTCAATTTAGTTGAATTGGAAAAACGTTACATTACTCGATTACAGATTTTAGCAGATACAACCTTGGAAAAAACATCTGATTTTAAACTTGAACGTATCCGTACAGACGGCGAACGGGTTGGTATTTCTTTACAGGCTCCGGCTCGTCCTTCTTTTACTAAACCAACCGAAAAAGATAAAAAACAAGCCGAATCCCGTAAACAGGAACGCAAAGAAAAACAATCCAAACTCCAACCACAACCTCAACCACAAATGCAACCGCAATCAGAACAAGTGGAAGTTGTTGTTGAATTTCCGGATGAAGAAACATCTCAAATTACGGAAGAATCAATTTCGACCGGTCGTCGTAATCGAAACAACCGCCGTCGCAATGAATGGCGTAAAAAACGACGTGAAAAAAGATTGTTAGCACGATTGGCTCAATCGGAAGATGTTTCACCTGTTAATGAAGAAGAACATTTTACGGTTGTTGAACAACAAGCCCTAACAGATTACAATGCAACAGACACACAAAATGCCATGTCTGATGAAGTTATCGTACCAGAAGAAGTTGTTTCATCGGAAAAACCCAAAGACAGTAAAAAGAAACGACCATTTAAAAACAGACGTTCCGTTCAAAAACATCATCAAAAGCAAGAAAACTCCGAGTCTGAAAACACATCAACCGTTGAAACGACACCTATGCCGACGAACGAGGTATCCGTTGATACACCAATGGTTGAAACATCACAAAAAACGGGCAAACGGCGTTCGGAACGGTCTCGTAAAAAATCGGAAAAACCTCTTGAAACACAAACTGTTCCACCAAATGAACCGACGAAAAGTCCTGTTGTGAAAACAACCGACGAAACGCAACCTAAACGCAAAAAAGGTTGGTGGAATAAACTGGTTAATTCGGAAGAAGTTCAATAAATTTTGTTCGAATGAATCGATAAACACCCGTAATGCATGATTTCGGGTGTTTTTTAATATCGTTAAACCATTCAAGTTATTTAATTTCAGATATTATGGATATGATATATAATCTTTTGATAATGATGTGATTTTTTTTATTATACACCTTGATAAGTTTTATGATTATTTGTCAAAAAATTGATTATTGCCTGTATGATGATAATTTATCTGTAATTATTTTCTATATGCTTAAACAACTTGTTTTCCCTCAAAAAACACTCTCACAAAAGGGTAAAACCTATTCAAAAATAAGGCTTAAAAATCAATATATTCTCAACGAAAAACGTGTCAAAAAAAGGTACGTTATTTTTCCCATACTATTATGCGAAATACCTCTTGTCAACTAAAAAATGTAATCATCTGATTTTTATAT
>JAZTVX010000013.1:0-49000 GCA_045635565.1 Alphaproteobacteria bacterium | reverse complement strand
CAATATATTCTCAATGAAAAACGTGGCAAAAAAGGGTACGTTTTTTTGACGCTTTTTTTTGAGGAACGACGTGTGTTTGTAATGGGGTAAAAAAGATATAAAAATCAAATAATTGTATTTTTTAGTTGACAAGAGGTATTTCGCATAATAGTATGGGAAAAATAACGTACCTTTTTTTGACACGTTTTTCATTGAGAATATATTGATTTTTAATCGTTATTTTCAAACAGGTTTTGTCATTCGATAAAAGCCTTTTTTATATAAAAACAACAATATTTCCAGACAAAAATACCCTGAAAGTTAAAATCAACTTTCAGGGTTATTTCAATCAAAGAATTTCTACTGTCCGTTCACATATTCTCGAAGTGTTCGTAATTGTGGTAATGCTAATGATTTTTGACCTGTCACCTTTTCTACAAACATCACTAACCCACGAGGGGCTTCTTCATGTAGTCGTGCATCAATTCCATCCAACAACCGTTCAAAAGCCTTAACCGATGATGGTTGAACATACGAACAAGAATTTGCATGAACAACTTTGACATGATTTTGTCTTAACATTCTTTCAACAAACATGTAATCGTCGTCATGTTCACTCCCTTGATATTTATCAAAATCAATGGTATATGTTTGAACAGTACTTTTATGTGTTTTAATTTCCATTGCCGAAATACAACTCAAAAAATAAAGCAAATTTTCCGGAATCATACGATCTTCCAACAAAGCGCCCTTTTCTCCAATACGCACATCTTGAACAATACAAGCATACGGCAATTCCGTTGAGTGTTCACTGTATTCCGACATAAGATTCTGAATCGGATTATTTGCAAGCAATAGATTATACCCACCTGGAATACGTTCAGCTTGACGTTCTGCTAACAACCAAGCCTTAACGGATCCCGGCGTAACAACCGGATCCCCCGAAAACTGACGCAATTTTCGGGCTATCTTTCGAGCCATTTTATCCCATGTATAAAATTTGCCATCTTCATAAGAGTAAAAAAATATTTCTCTATGCCAATCTTGCATAGATTGTTGTGGTGAGGTCATCGTTTTCTCCTTTATACTTTTTTGATGATGGCAAATTCTAACACAAGACAAAAATTATGTCAATATTTTTTTAAAAAACACAATATAAAAAAAGGCGAATTAGCCCTACGACTAATCCGCCCGACAAAAAGAAATCTTTTTATTCTTTACCGGCAAAAATGGAACGACCAGCATAAACGGCTGTATCACCCAATTCTTGTTCAATACGAATCAATTGATTGTATTTTGCCAACCGATCAGAACGTGACAATGAACCTGTTTTGATTTGTCCACAACCCGTTGCAACAGCAATATCAGCAATTGTTGCATCTTCCGTTTCACCGGAACGGTGTGATAAAACGGCTGTGTAACCAGCACGATGTGCCATATCAACAGCTTCCAATGTTTCTGTTAAAGAACCGATTTGGTTAACTTTAATTAAGATAGAGTTAGCAACTTTGCGGGAAATACCTGTGCTTAAACGTTTTGTATTTGTAACAAACAAGTCATCGCCGACTAATTGCATTCTGGAACCTAATGTTTTTGTTAATAAGTCCCAACCTTCCCAATCGTCTTCAGCCATACCGTCTTCCAATGACATAATCGGGAATTCATTTTTCAAATCTTCATAGTATTTAACTAATTCGGCAGATGTTAAAACTTTTCCTTCACCGGCTAAATTATACGTTTTTGTTTCAGCATCGTAAAATTCGGAAGATGCAGCGTCTAATGCCAAGACAACATCATCACCTGGTTTATAACCTGCCGTTTTGATGGCTTCAACAATAAAAGACAAGGCTTCTTTGGCTGATCCGATGTTTGGAGCAAAACCACCTTCATCACCAACGTTCGTATTCATGCCGGCTTTTTTCAAGTTTGCTTTCAATGCTTGGAAAATTTCTGCCCCCATGCGAATGGCTTCGGCACAAGAAGAAGCACCAACCGGCATAATCATAAATTCTTGAATATCAATCGGGTTATCAGCATGTTTACCCCCGTTTAAAATGTTCATCATCGGAACAGGCAAAACATGAGCCAATGTACCACCGATGTAACGATATAACGGTAATCCGGCACTTTCAGCAGCAGCTTTGGCAACAGCCAAAGAAATACCTAAAATAGCATTAGCACCAAAGTTTCCTTTGTTTTCAGTGCCGTCTAATTTACACATCAAACGATCAATTTCGATTTGATCAACAGCATCCATGCCAACAACAGCATCGTATAAATCTGTATTAGCAGCATTAACGGCTTTTAAAACACCTTTACCACCAAAACGGGATTTGTCACCGTCACGCAATTCAACGGCTTCGTGAGCCCCTGTTGAAGCACCACTCGGAACGGCTGCGCGACCAAAAGAGCCGTCATCTAAAACGACATCAACTTCAACTGTCGGTGTACCACGTGAATCTAAAATTTCTCTTGCTTGAATATCAATAATTTCACTCATGTTTTTTCCTTTCTTGTGTGATATTATCCTTGAATAAAAAGACAAGCCTTCTTTTTATCCCCCTAAAATTCCTGTTTGGCAATCGTATCGTATTGTTTCAATTTCGTTAATACAGATTCCATTTCTTTTAACGGTATCATATTCGGACCGTCACTTGGTGCCGTATCAGGTGTTTCATGCGTTTCAATGAAAACACCTGCAATACCTGTTGTAATAGCACAATTGGCTAAAATCGGTGCAAATTCCCGTTGACCACCACTGGAAGAACCTTGCCCTCCCGGCTGTTGGACGGAATGTGTTGCATCAAAAACAACCGGATATCCCGTTTGTTTCATAATCGGCAATGAACGCATATCAACAACAAGCGTATTATAACCAAAAGAAGCCCCTCGTTCCGTTAAAATAATTTGATGATTACCCGTACTTTCAATCTTGGCAACAACGTTTTTCATATCCCACGGAGCCATAAACTGCCCCTTTTTCACATTGATAATACGATTTGTACGCCCTGCTGCCAGTACCAAATCCGTCTGACGGCACAAAAATGCCGGTATTTGTAAAATATCAATCACTTCGGCAGCAATCGGGCATTGAAACGGTTCATGAATATCCGTTAATACCGGACAACCGATCTTTTCCTTAATGTCGGCAAAAGCCGTTAAGGCCTTTTCCAACCCCATACCGCGAATACCGTTAATACTCGTACGATTAGCCTTATCAAAAGAGGCCTTAAAAACAAACGGAATATGTAATTTTTCCGTTAAATCCCGTAAAGCCGAAGCCATTTCCATACCGTGAGTTGCACTTTCCATTTGGCATGGACCTGCAATCAAAACAAACGGGGTTTCATTTGAAAACTGAATGTCATTTAAACGGACGATATGTTGCATCAGACAACTCCTTTCCTCAAAACTTTACTGGGCAGGTGTTTCAGTCTCGGTCAAAACAGAAGCATTTTCACCCTGACTAGCAGAATCAGACATAATAACCAAAGCCAAACTTGTAACAACAAATCCGACAAATAAATAAACTGTCATCCGTGATAAGAAATTACCGGCTTGACGTCCCGTAAATAAACTCGTTGCACTTTGTCCGCCACCTAAAGAACCCAAGGCACCACCTTCCGACCGTTGCAATAAAACAAATATCGTGATACAAATGGCTAAAATAATGTGAATTGTTAAAATAATTGTTTGCATTTTTGACTTCCTTTGTTAATGAACTATGGCTACTTTACACTTTTTTTATTTTCTTTGCAAGATAAATTATTTATTGTTTGATTTTCCCTGCTTAAATGCATTAACTAAACACATATCCAATTTGACCAATGTTTCTTTAATAACCTGACTTGTCATTAAATCAGCAATGCGATAATTTGACGACGCATCGATATCCGAAACATGACGACATACCGTCCGATATTTGATAAACACATCATGAACAGCACCAATAGCAACCATTTGAACTTGATTATCCGTTCCTTCCCCAAGTGAAGCAATACCGGCAGAACCATAAAACACATGGTCACCGACTTCTTTTTCAAATTTCGTTTGTGCTTTGAATCCGTCAAATGAATTGCGTTCATCTTCGGCATCTTTGGGCGTTAGATGTTCTTTATTACGATTATATGCATAAACAATAACTTCACAATAAGCACTGTGATACTTGATAGAAGCACCCCACCCTTTTCCGGCAATTAACGGTTCATAATCCGTCAACATCTTGCCCGTTTTCGGAATAAGCAAACGCATTGTTTCCGGGGCTTTATCCGGCAACTCCAACGTCGTCGGCAATTTATCCAGACAAACAGCATAAACCGAAGGTTGGACTTTCTCTGTTGTTTCTTTGGCAAGTGCCGAACAAATAATGCCAACCCCCAAGCCAAAACAAACGGCAAAATAACAAAAACCTTTTATCATCATGTTATTTGGTCGGTTTTTGAGATGTTTTTTTCAAATGAGGTAATATCTTTTTGATAATAGCCCTCGTCCAATAAATAGCCGTTTTTTCATTGGCTTTAAAGGTCATTTCCGGCAACATTTGGCAAGAATTGTGTATCTTAATCAAATAATTATCATATCCGCCGACCATTAAAACGGTTGTTTGTTCCGGAGTTGCACCGACATTCATGTAAAAACGGATATCGCCCATTTTTTCACTATCTTGTCGGGTGATTTGAAAATGCGTATTTTCTTTGATGTATTTTTGTATCTTGATGTTGGACATACGCCCGATATGTGCCGGTTCATGAACGACAGATACATGACAAACGGCATTGTGATATGTTTGACGATATGTTGTACCTAATTCTTTATCTTTTTCGATATAAAACGAATCGGGACGTATCCCCTTTTGAAAATTCAACGTATCGTCGTTTTCATCAACAATAATTTTTTCAGGCAGGTTTTGCATGGCCGTTAAAACATGTGCCTGTGTTGTCACCGTTGCACAACAAAGTATTGCCGTTATCAGTAATTTTAATTTCATATCGTATCCTTATTTCAACGTCCCGATTCGTATTTTGTTATAATTGCGTTGAAGCAATGCCCCAAAAATCATCAATTTTCAAACTGGCACCACCAATCAATGCTCCGTCAACATTATCGACTGATAATAATTCTTTAGCATTAGATGGTTTAACGGAACCACCATATAACACGCGCATACCGTCAGCAACTTCTGCTCCTAATAATTTAACCAATTCGGCACGAACGGCAGCATGCACTTCGGCAACATCATCAACTGTTGGCGTTTTACCCGTTCCGATTGCCCAAACCGGTTCATAGGCAATAACACAATTTTCAGCTGTTGCCATTGTCGGAACAGAACCATGAATTTGACGGGATACAACGGATAAGGCTTCTCCACTATCACGTTCGGTTTCCGTTTCACCGATACAAATAACAGCAATCAAACCGGCAGCCATCGCATTTTCAGCTTTTTGACGAACAACCTCATCTGTTTCATGATGCAACGTACGACGTTCCGAGTGACCGACGATAGCGTGTGTTGCCCCTAAATCACGAACCATTTTAGCAGAAACATCTCCTGTAAACGCACCACTTTCTTTTGTTGTTTCGGCAACATCCTGTGAACCGATACCACAAGAACCATGTGGCATTTCAGCAATCAATCCCAGCAAACTCATCGGAGGACACACCAATACATCAAACGGCAAATCTGATGTGCATTTTTCAAAAACAGAACGGGCTAATTCAATACCATCTGCTTTTAATTTATTCATTTTCCAGTTTCCTGCGATTAATTTTCTTCTCATTTTCTTTCTCCTTTTAATTGAAAATCAATTCTGTTTCATGAATGTGTAGCACACTTTAAAATTGTTTTCAAGCACGATTACATCTCGTTGACAAAATTTTCAAACAATGATATGATTGTATGTACGCCAATGATGAAGCGAGATTTTTATGAAAATACCCAAAACATCAATAGATTTGATTTTAACCGTGTGGCCAAACTTAACCTTTCAGGAAGCACAACAAATTGCCCGCACACCTCAAAATCTACAAAAAGCCCTTTATCACTATACACAAAAATACACGCAGTATTGTGTTGAAGAATTGGCTGGGATGCATTTATCTGACATCGTGTATAAAGATACGCCTGAGTTTGTACCGGATTTCAAATGGACAAATCTGTTTTTAGATGTTAAACCGTTTGAACAGAGTGATACATATTCTTTAGGTTCTTTCTTACTGACTTACGGTTATTTTGCACATATACACCCCCTTTTGGAACATTTAACATCTTTTGGTGCAACACCGGAAAAAATATCACAAGCCTTGCGTTTGGAAACAATTCAGCAAAGCATGCAAGATTATATTTTCAGCAAAACAACTATTGCACGAACCATCCAAGAAAAACGAGAAAAAACTTTAAAAAAATACGAATTGGATATTTGTTTAAATGCTATCGGTCAACATATCGGTTTTTTAAATATGTTTGAACAGATTTTTCATGACACTTGTCCAAATGGCATCGAAATAACACAAAAATATTCTTTTCAAAAAAAATCAAAAACACCGTCAACCTTACTTGAAATGTGTGTCAAAAATAATTTACCGATAACCACACTTCGTTTTACTCAACAATTGTTTGAAAAAGAAAAAAACATCACCGGTATTATTACGTTGTTTGAAGAACCGATTTTGCAACAGGAAATAAAAACGGCTTATGAGGCCCGTTGCAAACATCACAAAAATCCGTTAACAAAACTGGTTGATTATCTAGAAACAATTTTACCAAGTAACCATTTTATACAATTGGCAACAGGCAAACAATTGTATCCTTATCACAGCGAAACAAGCAGAGATTTGTTACTGGCAAAAATGAAACAGGCCGAACCTAACAAATGATATTCTTTTAAATAAACGATATTTGCCATAATAATGGTTTGTATTTTAACCATTACATGTTATTTGATATCGCAACATAGCCAATTCCAATTCTTTCCCTCGTTTTTCAGGTGATATCGTTTCAGCAATTTTCATTTGAAACAACTCCATGCGACTACAATCATCTTGATTCAAAATATATTCTTCACTTCGTTGATATGCATCCATTTCCAATTGATTTAATTGTTTTTTCTGTTCTTCATTACGAACCGGATATTCTAAATTACATATTGTTCTGTCTAAACGTACAACTTGTTGCGGACGAAATATAATATATGAATCCGATCCGGCATCTTCTGAATGATTCTGATAAACAAAACCATCATATCCCCGACGTTCAAAATAACGAGCCATACGTTGAAAAACAAGATGATGTCGATTCGTTTCATCAATACTGTACGGACGTACTCCTTTTGTGGCCGGCATGTAAATCGTATCCAACGATAATTCCCGTTGAACAGCATCTGACGACATTTCATACGGATCACGAAAAATCATATTGTAATACGGTGAAACAGAATGTTCCATAATAGAAGCATCCAACAACGCAATTACATTAAATTTCCGTAAAACAGGATAACTGTTCTTCAAAGCCATTGTTATATTATCATTTATCAATTCATTTAAAACAAGTTTTTTATAATTTTCAATCACATGGCTTGTCAAATCCAAGCAACGGTACGGATGTATCATACGCAAATGAACAGGAATAATATATGTTTCCCCTGTTTTTTCATCCGACGCATGCAAATCATTATGAACCATACCTCGATAATCCAGTAACTCCGGTCTGTTTTTACGTGCCCAACATGTTGCTGCTTCTTGTGCGGCTAATATTGTACCAAAATGCGAAAAAGGCCTAAATGTATCAAAATACGTCCTTGTCCCATGATATAATTTAAGCGGTTCCTGATTTTCATCAAGTAAAAGATGTGTCGTTTCCATTGCTGTTTTTCCTTTTGGATTAAGCATAACACAAAGCAAAAACTTTTGCAATAAATTTTGTCATGTTTTTTGAATATATTTTAAAAACCCATCATCAAACGCACTTCTTCCGACATTAAATCCGGTGTCCATGGTGGGTCAAATGTTAACTCAACCGTCACACACCCCACCCCTTGAACAGATGCAACGGCATTGGCGACCATAACAGGCATATCACCGGCAACAGGACATGTCGGTGATGTTAAGGTCATGATAATTTTGACATCACCATTTTCTTCCTGATTGATTTCATATATCAGCCCCAATTCATAAACATCCAACATCAATTCCGGATCTTGAACAGCTTTGAGTGCTGCTACAATAACACCCCGAGAAGCTGGAGGCGTTCCCTCCACCAACGGAACACCCGCCGTAGCACGATACGTATCCAATGATTCGGTTGGAATATCTATATTTATTTTATCAAACGCTGATGATAATAAGGTATCTTCTGTATCTAAATCAGTCATATTATTCTCTTTCTATTGAAATAATTGTATAGCCTTTTTGAAACCCTTAATAAATAAATCAATATCCGTTTGAGTTGTATATACACCCAAAGAAATACGCAAAGAACCCGTTAAATCAAAAAAACGATGTAATGGCATAGCACAATGATGTCCCGTACGAACACAAATATTTTGTTTCGCCAATACAAAAGCAATATCAGATACATGTATATTTGGTACAGTTAATGAAACAATCCCTTTTTTCATAGATGAATCGCCCAATAATTGAATACCGCTAAATTGTTTCAAACTATCTAACAAATAGCATGTTAATTCAGTTTCTTGGGATTCAATTTTTGCCATACCGATATGAGATAAATAATCAAGAGCAAAGCCCAATCCAATAGCCTGTGCTATCGGTGGTGTACCGGCTTCAAATTTTGCCGGCACATCAGCAAATGTCGATTGTTGTATTGTTACTTCCTTAATCATATCTCCACCAAATTGATACGGCTGTAACATTTCCAATACGTTTGATGTTCCGTATAAAACACCAATGCCTGTCGGAGCGTACAATTTATGTCCTGAAAACACAAAAAAATCACAATTTAACTGCTGAACGTCAATCGGCATGTGTGCAATGCTTTGAGCCCCATCCACAACAACTTTCGCACCGACATTATGTGCTGTTTGGACAATTGTTTCTATCGGATTGACAATACCCAATACATTTGACAGATGAGTTACAGCAACAAGTTTTGTTTTAGAAGATAACTGTTTATAATAATCATCTAAATCAATTTCACCTGACGGCAACACACGAAACGTTTTTAAAGTGGCTTTACTTTTTAAACAGGCTTGTTGCCAGGGAACGAAATTAGCATGATGTTCTGCTATTGAAATAAGCACTTCATCCCCTTCCCGAAGGGTTTGTGCATAACTATTGGCAATCAAATTGATACTTTCCGTTGTTCCTTTCGTAAAAACAACCTGACTTGGAAGTGCATGAATAAAACGAGCCACTTTTTGACGTGCCTCTTCATATAGGATTGTTGCCTGATTAGCCAAGGCACAACTGCCCCGATGCACATTTGCATAAGATTGCGTATAAAATTGAAACATCTTTTCCAAAACACACCATGGTTTTTGGGTTGATGCTGCCGAATCTAAATAAACAATTGGTTCGTGTTCTAAAAGAGGAAAATCTGATTGATACATGTGCATATCCTATACATAATCATTTATCCATGATGTTACAATCGACTGAACTTCCAAAGGTAACAAATCATTTAAAAAGGAACTTAACAAAAGATAATATGCCTGTTTTTCATTAACACCCCGTGTCTGCAAATAAAAAACCTGTTCTTTATCTAACGGACCAATGGCTGACCCATGCGTACATTGTACATCATCAGCATAAATTTCCAATTCTGGCGTTGATTGGACAATTGCCTTATCTGATAAAACAATGGCTCGATGGTTTTGTATTCCTTCACATCTTTGTGAATCTTTAGGCATACGAATCATACCGTCAAATTGAACAATTGATTGATTCGTCGCAATTCCCCGTATCAATTGAACAGATTTTGTTTGTGCAGATACATGATTGATATCAAAACAAATACGGGCTTTCTGGTCTTCTGCCGTTAAATAAACACAATGAACACAACATTCAGCACCGGCTTCTTTTAAATCAATTTTGATATTGACTTCCCCTTGAAATACCAACAAAAACAATTCCAACGGTTCTTCCTTAAACACACAAAATGTTTCATCTTTGTTGCAGGGAAAAGGTTTATACGAACCATTATGTTTTTTGAAATAAATGTTACTTAAATTCTTCATAACCGTTTTCTTCCAAATGTAGTGCCAATGATTTATCACCCGATTTAACAATACGCCCGTTTACCATGATATGAATATAATCAGGTGTAACGTAATTTAACAACCGATGGAAGTGTGTAATCATTAAAAAAGAACGATATGATTCCCGTAAAACATTTATTCCATCCGAAACAATACGCAACGCATCAATATCCAAACCGGAATCCATTTCATCTAAAATGCAAAAATCAGGTTCTAAAAAAGCCATTTGAAACGTTTCCATGCGTTTTTTTTCACCACCAGAAAAACCGACATTGACCGGTCGTTTCAACATTTCATCCGTAATGCCGAGTGCCTGTGCTCTTGTTTTTAACCGTTTCATAAATTGAACAGCATCTAATGGGGCTTCGTTCAGATACTGACGTTTGGCATTTAAAGCCGTTTTTAAAAACAACGCCGTTCCGACACCTGTTAATTCAATCGGATGCTGAAAAGCTAAAAACACCCCTTCATTTGCCCGTTCATCCGGAGCCAAATCCAATAAATTACGACCTTTAAAAATAATTTCACCTTGAGTGATGGTATAATTCGGATGGCCTGCCAACACATATGACAACGTACTTTTACCGGAACCGTTTGGTCCCATAATGGCGTGTACTTCTCCGGCTTTGATGGTCAAATCAATCCCTTTTAAAATTTCCTTATCACCAACACATGCATGTAAATTTTTAATTTCCAATAATGACATTTTAATCTTCCAATCTTGCTCTGACTTTTGCTAATTTAACGGGAATACGTTCCTCAACCTGTTTTTGAATGCCGTAAATATGTTTTAACTGTGCCAACATAATTTCAACATCTGCCGTTTCATCAATAATGGCATCGATGTTATCTTTACCCCGATTGATGTTTTTAAGTATTTCTTTTTGCAACTCACTCATTTCTTCCAAAACCATCAATAATTGAGCCTGAACACCCCATTGTTCAATGGCTTTGTCAAATAAGGCTTCATATCCTTTCATTATCCAATACTCCCTTCTAACTGAATCCCGATTAAACGCTGTGCTTCAACAGCGAATTCCATCGGTAGTTTTTGCATAACTTCCCGACAAAAACCGTTCACAATTAAACCGACGGCTTCTTCCGAATTGAGCCCACGTGATTGGGCATAAAACAATTGTTCTTCCGAAATTTTAGATGTGGTAGCTTCATGTTCTATCGTTGATTGAGTGTTTTTACAAACCATTGTCGGTATGGTATGAGCCCCACACTTATCCCCTATCAACAAACTATCACATTTCGATACATTTTTAGATGCTGTGGCTTGTGATGAAATCCGAACAAGCCCACGATAGGTATTATTAGAATGTCCGGCAGAAATACCCTTTGAAATAATCACAGATGATGTATTTTTCCCTAAATGTATCATTTTTGTTCCCGTGTCGGCTTGTTGATAATTATTCGTTAATGCGACTGAATAAAATTCACCGACCGAATTATCACCTTTCAAAATACAACTCGGATATTTCCATGTAATCGCTGAACCTGTTTCAACTTGTGTCCAAGATAATTTGGCACGAGAATAACAAATCCCCCTTTTCGTCACAAAATTATAGATTCCACCCTTCCCTTCTTTATCACCGGGATACCAATTTTGCACAGTAGAATACTTTACTTCGGCATCATCATGCACGACAATTTCGACAATAGCAGCATGCAATTGATTTTCATCACGTTGAGGAGCCGTACATCCTTCCAGATAACTAACATAAGAACCTTCATCCGCAATAATCAGTGTTCGTTCAAATTGACCGGCATTACGGGCATTGATTCGAAAATAACTGGATAAATCCAATGGACAACGCGTATTTTTTGGTATATAGACAAATGATCCATCCGAAAAAACGGCACTATTTAATGCTGCAAAAAAATTATCCGTTGCCGGTACAACAGTTCCCAGATATTTTTTTACTAATTCCGGATAATCACGAACGGCTTCTGAGAAGGAACAAAAAATAATTCCTTTTTCTTTTAAATGAGCCTTGTATGTCGTTGCAACCGATACACTGTCAAAAATCGCATCAACGGCAACTCCCGATAAGACTTCCTGTTCTTTTAACGGAATACCTAACTTATCATATGTTTTTAAAATTTCAGGGTCAACTTCATCCAAACTTTTCGGCTGATTATTCTTTTTTGGAGCCGAATAATAATAAATATCCTGATAATCAATCGGTTCATATTTTAACTTACCCCAACGTGGCTCTTGCAACGTTTTCCAATGATGAAACGCCTTCAAACGAAAATGCAATAACCAATCCGGTTCATTTTTACGTTTTGAAATGTATCGCACAATATCTTCTGACAATCCTTTGGGACTTGTTTCCGATTCGATAAACGTTTCAAACCCGTATTTATAGGTTTCATCAATCATATCGACAACTATTGAGTTCTTTTTTGTCATTTTATCCTCTTTTCATGAGATGAAATCTTGCAATATTTTTCAAAAAAAGTCAAGAAAAAGCATTTTTTTACTTGTAATCATCACAAAAAATAAGTAACCTTGTCATATAATTTTGAGTAAGAAGGAGCATCTATGCCAGAAAATCCGAATTGTTTTCCTATGTTAGACTTATTACTTTTTGTGACAACAATTTTGTTTATGGCTTTTTCCGTTTTGCTGATTCGTCGTATTTTAAGATTGCGAATAAAAATCAGCAAAATGCGTAAAAAATTAGCCGAACAGGAACGTATTTTAAAAACAAAAAAAGACAACCATTCCAAATTGTTAAAGCCATATGAATCAGATACGGCAAAAAGCATTATTTTATCTGTCAACGCACAACATGAAGTAACATATATGAATGATTTTGCTGAAGAATTATTTGGTTTTTCAAAAAGCGAATTATTGAATCATAATGTGTTTGACACTATCTACTTAGAAAACGACAAAGATGAAACTCTTCAGGAAAACATTATTGACAGAATTTTAAATAATCCGACCATGTATATGGAACATGAAAGTGAAAACGTTAAAAAGAACGGTGAACGTGTTTGGATTTCCTGGACGAACCGAGTTGTTTATGATGAAGATAATCAACCGATTGAAATTCGTTCTGTCGGTTTTGATATTACAAAAAGAAAGCAGTTAGAAAAAGAATTGCGTAATTTATCCGTTCAAGACCAAACAACCGGCGTTTATAATCGACAATCCTTTTTGGATTTGTGTGTTCTGGAATTAAAACGAGCTATTCGCTATAAACGCAATTTGAGTTTAATGGTATTAAAGTTGGACTTTTTCCATTCTGTTGAAGAAGAACGCTATTTCACGGATGAAATTTTGAAAGATGCCGTTTTCATTTGTCAAAAATCCATTCGGGAATCAGATATCATCGGTCGTTTAAGTGAATTGGAATTTGCAATTTTACTCCCTGAAACACCGATTGAAAATGCTTTATTTTTAGCAGAGCAGTTAAAACAAAAAATACAAGAAAAAAACATGAAAAATAAAAATGAATTTTTCATCGGCACAACATTTGGCGTTGCTGAAAAGACACGAAACGATGATACGATTGATGCGATTTTATCTAATGCCATTCAATCATTAAACAACGAAAGTCATAAAACACACAAAGGACGCCCAAACAAAGGAGCATAACATGAAAGAAATCATCATATCCAATGACAAACTACAAATCGGGATTTTGCCGGAATTAGGGGCATCCGTTTCATTTTTTAAATATCATCAGGAAAAAAACACACATGATATTTTGCGTCCGTATGAAGAAGGCAACAAAGGTCCTGATTCCAATAACGCTTCTATGTTTCCGATGTTACCGTTTTGCGGTCGGATTAGAGGGGGGAGCTTTGTTTACTTCGGTATTACACGTAAAATGGCTAAAAATCAAGGAGGAATTGCCGATCCGATTCATGGTGACGGTTGGAAATCCGTTTGGTCAGTAAACAAACAAACACAGACTTCGGTTGAATTAGCCTTATCTCACAATAAAGATGACGGAGGTTTTCCCTTTTCGTATGATGCAAAAATTATTTATGAAATCATTGATAATAAATTCAATGTTTCCATTAGTGTGACGAATGTCAGTTCTTTGCCTATGCCGTGTGGATTAGGAATCCATCCGTTTTTTGTAAAAACAAAAGAAGTTGAATTAGATTTCCTAACTAAAATGGTGTGGAGTAACGAATCTGACCCAATTTTTGATAAACCGTATGAAACACCGGCGACATGGCAATTTAAAGGGGGACGACCACTTAAAAATGCTATATTTGATACTTGTTTTGATGGTTTTGACGGAAAAGCATCTATTTTGTATCCTGATTTAGGCATTTCTGTCGGTATTGAGACAGATGACCAATTTAAACATGTTGTACTATACACACCTCGTGGTAAAAATTTCTTCTGTCTTGAACCGACTACAAATGCCAGTAATGCGTTCAATTTGGCGGCCAATGGTGTTATTGGTACAGGTATAAAAAGTATCGGTCCGTCACAAACAATGACAGCCAATATTTCATTAACCGTCAACGGATAATTGAATACATCTCTCGTTTAACGGACAATCAATCAGTTCTTATCGAGAGATGTTTTTTATTACATGAAAGGAAACAACATGAAACAACAACTCACTAAAATTGTCGCAACACTTGGTCCGGGCACATCTGAAAAGAAAAAAATTCGTGCTTTGGCTGATGCCGGCGTAAATGTTTTTCGATTAAATTTCAGTCATGGAACACATGAAACACATCAAAAAAATTATGATGCCATTCGGGAAATATCTGTCGAAACAAATCAATATTTTAGTGTTTTGGCTGATTTACAGGGACCGAAATTACGTGTCGGTGAATTTGAAAATGAACAAATCCAACTTGAAATCGGAGATTCTTTTCGTTTAGATATGTTACCGGAAAAAGGGAATAACAAACGAGTTTCTTTATTGCATCCCGAAATTTTTGCTGTCCTACAAAAAGGAATGATTTTGTTATTAAATGACGGTCAAATACAACTGCGTGTCGAACAGTTTGGTCATGATTATGTGGACACAACCGTTTTAGTTGGTGGTATCCTTTCTAACCATAAAGGGGTAAATGTGCCTGATGTTGTTTTACCGATTTCAGCATTAACGGAAAAAGATAAAAAAGATTTAGCATTTGCTCTACAAATGGGTGCTGATTGGATTTGTTTATCATTTGTTCAACAACCGGATGACGTTCGTTTAGCTCGTCAATTGATTGGGGATAAAGCCAATATTATTGTCAAAATTGAAAAACCGGCTGCCTTAAAACATTTAGATGAAATTATTGAATTAACAGATGGTGTTATGGTTGCCCGTGGTGATTTGGGTGTAGAATGTCCGTTGGAACAAGTTCCCAGCATTCAACGAGATATTGTTGAAAAATGCCGTTCATACGGAAAACCGGTTATTGTTGCAACACAAATGCTGGAAAGTATGATTAACGCTCCTGTTCCGACACGAGCAGAAGTTTCTGATGTTGCAACGGCTGTTTTTGAAGGAGCTGATGCTGTCATGTTATCTGCTGAAACAGCAGTCGGAAAATACCCGATACAGGCCGTATCTATGATGCATCGAATTATCATGACCGTACAAGAGGATGCGGCATATCGCCGTGTTATGCACGCTTCATCATTACCCCCAGACCACACAATAGCCAGTGCTATTACATCCTCAATGAAACAATTGGTAAAAGTCTTGGAAAAACCGGCTTGTATTGTTACCTATTCTATGTCGGGAAAAACAACTATTCGGGCAGCCCGTGAACGCATTTTGATTCCGATTCTAAATTTAACGGTTGATAAAAAAGTTGCCAACAAATTAGCATTAGTATGGGGAGTTCGTTCTGTTATTACACCCAAGCTTAAAGAATTAACAGAAGTCACACCTGTTGCCGTTCAATTTGCCAAAGAACTAGGCTACGCTCAATCAGGTGATGAATTGGTTATCAGTGCGGGTATTCCATTTGCACAACAAGGAAATACAAACGTTCTTCACACAACCAAAATTCCGTAAAATTATAGTAAAGAATTTAAAAGATGTTCACATTGCTTGAACATCTTTTTTTCATTTTATCAACAAAAATCATGGAGAAAGACAATACTTCCCCCTCATTTTTTTATTATCATATCAACAAGTTAACTTTCCCAATACAAAAACAAGGCAATCCAAGATAAAATTAACCATGCGTAAAAAATAAATTTTAACATTTAAATACTCCTATAGTTTTATCATAGCAAAGGTTAATCAAACAGTCAATCATAACTTCATTGTCGTTATTTCATTTTCAAACGATTTATATATTAACTATTCCTCAATTTTTTGTTTTATTCTGAAACATTTAATTTTCCAATACCCATACTAAAAAAAATTTACATCATTCTTCTGATTTATAAACTTATACCAAGCAAGATATTTGTATGAGTATTTTTTTTGAAACAACCCTAAATTGTCTCAAAAAACCTTTCATCAAAGAATGATAATTATTGACATTATTTATACGGTAAATACCTCTTTTGCAATCATGAACAAGTTTTAACAATTCAAAATTATTTTCGTTTGCAAATATATTAGCATTAGTTTGGGATATTTGTTTCATTATTACCCCTAACCTCAACGAATTGACGGAAGTCACACAGGTTACTATTCAGTTTGCAAAGAACTAGGCTACGCTCAATCAGGTGATGAATTGGTTATCAGTGCGGGTATTCCATTTGCACAACAAGGAAATACAAACGTTCTTCACACAACCAAAATTCCGTAAAATTATAGTAAAGAATCTAAAAGATGTTCACATTGCTTGAACATCTTTTTTTCATTTTATCAACAAAAATCATGGGGGAAGACAACACTTCCCCCTCATTTTTCGGCATTTTCAGCCTTATTATATATGTATTGACTGTCTAATTAATCTCTGAAAAAAATTATATCAAATACAAATACCCTATTATGTAACAATATTTTTCTTGAATTGTCAATACAAATTTTGTAAATTTAATTTATATTTATTTGAAGGAGAAAAAACATGAAATATCGTCTTGGTTTAGATTTAGGGGTTGGCTCAATCGGTAGTGCTATTATTGAACTTGATGAACAAGGCCGAACACTCGACATTAAAGATGCCGGTGTTCGTATTTTTGACGTGTCAGAAGGAGCAGCCGAACGCAGAGCTAAACGAACAGCCCGTAAAAATCTTGTCAGGACAAAAAAACGCCTCCAATTGTTGGCTGAAAAACTATTTGAAAACAATTTATGGGTCAGTAATGACCCAATCGGTACCGACAAATTGCGTTCAAAATCACCTTATAAAATCAGATACGACGCTCTCTATGAACAATTAGACAGTCCTCATTATGTCGGACGAGCCATCTTACATATGGCAAAACATCGTGGTGCTGGTTTTGTATCGGCCGCTGAAGAATTAAAAGAAGATATTGTTACAGAAGATGATACATCTAAAAATAAGAAATTGTCATCTTATGAACAGATGGCCATGCATCTGAAAGATACCAATTCTCAAACTATCGGAGAGTTTTTTTATAAGCGTATCAAAGAAGGATACGAAAAAGATGACAACAACCAATTCATAGCCCCTGAAAAACGCATTATCCGTCAAAGAACCTATGCTTTAGAAAAGAAATTTGTAGATTACGCTATTCCACGATATTTGGTTAAAGACGAATTTTACAAAATCTGGGATACACAGGCACAATATTTTTCTCAAATGAATAAAGAAGGTTTAAAGCAGGAAATTTATGATATTTTATTTTATGAAAAATCCGTTGCTCCATATGCAACAGGTAAATGTATTTATTATCAAAACGAAGACCGATTATTAAAAGCACATCCACTATCCGAAATACGTCGAATTTATGAAGAAGTCAACAATATTCGTCTTGAAACACTGATGGGGCGTGAACGTTTAACATTACAGCAACGAGATTTAATCATCAACGAATTACTTTTAAAAGGAGAAAATGCCGGCAAAAAAAACATCAAAAAATTGCTTGGATTAAGCGGACAAGTAAAAATTTCATTGATTGATGATAAAGTCATCAAAGCCTATTTATATGCCAGACCGGAATTTCAAAATATTCCCTATATACGCAATTTGTCATATGATGAATTGGTTTCATTTATTGACTTTTTATCCGAACCGAAAGAAGACCCATACAATCCAGACAGCCGTTTATTAAATGAAGATAATTTAATTAAAAAACTCAAAATACTTTTTAATATTGATGATGAAAAAACAATCGGTGATATTTTAACAAAACTTCCCAAAGGAAGGGGCATGATTGGTTATACGGCTTCCAAAATTTTAGTTGATGAACTGAAACAAGGTGTTTTTGCACAACGTGAAATTACGGACAGACTGGCACAGACAAATAAAAATTTTGTTGCTTCGGAAGAAATTGCCCGTCAAAATCAGGGAAAATATTCTTTACTGCCTTATTATGGTGAAGTTTTACCAACAGACACACAGCCCCTACCCCCACTTGTCATTAAAAACAATACATCGTTAAATGCCGATGAAATCAAATGGGGGAAAGTTGCTAATCCCGCCGTTCATATGATATTAAATCAATTGCGTCTTGTGGTGAATGATATTATCCGTATTTACGGGAAACCATACGAAATTTGTTTGGAAGTCGGAAAAGATGTTGGTATGTCAACAAAAAGAAAAAATGATTTTGAAAAAAAACAACGTCAAAATGAAAAATTAAATGAAGAAGCCAAAAAATACCTGTTAGAACATCATATGTATATAACGGGTCAAAATATTTTAAAATATAAATTGGCAAAAGAACAAGGGTTTCATGATGCATATGAACCAACAAAAAAAATATCCCGAAATTTTTCCGGTTTTGAAATTGAACACATGTGTCCCAGAGCCGATGAGGCAAGTGATACATATAACAACCTCTGTTTAGTTGACGGCAATAATAACAGGGGAAAAGGAAAAATGTTCCCTTACGAATGGTTTTGCGTACGTTATAAAGACAATCCTGAATTTATCCGAGAGATTTTAGACAAAGCACGCAAAAACACACCTCAAAAAGCATGGCGTTATGAACCCGATGCACGGGAAACTTATTTTGAAGACGGTGATAAAGATGAAACAAGCCGTTATTTAGCCGATACACGTTATACGTCTAAAATGGCCATGCGTTATTTAAAAGCCATTATTGACGACAATCATGACTCACGTGACAACCATACTGAAAACAGAATATTTTCCGTTCGAGGCAGACAAACAGATGAATTGAGAAGAAGATGGAAATTACAAGGACTGGAATATGATTTGATGGGGTTAGATATTCCTCGTTATTTCATACAAATCAATCCTGTTACCGGTGAAATAACAGATAAAGAAAAAAATCCTGCATGGAACAAAAAACCCCGTATTGACCACAGACATCATGCTATGGATGCCATTACAGTTGCTTGTGTTGATTGGTGGATGATTCAACAAATGAGTGATGAAGAAAAAATAAAAAAAGCATATATTAAACATAATCCGTTAAAAAATGTACCAAATTTCAAAGAACGGGTATTAGAGGTTTTAAAAAATATCAATGTATCACACAAGCCTAATCACAGTAAGAACGGTCAATTTCATAAAGAAACGGGACGCACCGTTTTATGTGTCAATCCGGAAGATAAATCATCACTGATTACGGTTTATACCCGAAAAATTTTACAAGTTGTCAAAACATTTAAAGATTTAAATAAATTATTGGTTGGAACAACCATCAAAGATGAATGGCACCCAGATATCAAAGATGCTCGTATTAAACAAGAAAAGTTAAAAAAAGATTTTGAAACATACATCAAAACAGCCGAACAAATTTTAATCGAAGAAAATAAAAAAGGATTTGCCGAAGGGAAAAAAGAAACAAAAATTACCGATAGTCGTATTTTAATCAAAGCCTTTCAAATTATTCAAGATGAAAAATTATGGATTGGCGACAGTTTTAAATGTTATGAAAACAATTCATCGCTTGTCTATATTCCGAAACATAAGTTAGCATATATCGGTGGAAACAATCATTGCGTTGACTTTTATGAACTGGATAAAAAAGTCGGATGGGAAGTGATTAAACGTTTCGATGCGAACCAACCTGATTTTGTTCCTGATTGGAAAAAGCAAGGTGGGAAAGCCATTTGGTCGATACAACAAGGCGATATGCTAGAACTTAATACACCTGATGAATGGAAAGGATATACCAACAAAGACAGATGTTTTGCCAAAGTGAAAAAATTTAGTGATGGAGAGTTTAATATTGATTATATGACAGATGCTCGTATGACTTCTCCAAAAGATAAACATCTAGAACACATGTTTGTACATACATTGAGAAAAGGGTTGTCTTTTTTCACAAAAAATAAAGCCCGTAAAATTGAATTAACACCATTTGGAAAGATAAAGAAAAAACACAAAGTATTATGGCATGGCGCGAAGAATTAGAAAAGAACCATTAAGTGGGTGGTCGATGATGTGGATAATTTGTATGTTTGATTGTCCAGTCAGAACAAGAAGGGAAGCACGCAAAGCCACCCGTTTTAGAAACAACTTGCTGGATAACGGTTTTATGATGAAACAATTTTCAATTTATATCAAACCCGTTACAAGTTTAGGTGTTGCTAAAACATTAGTATGTAAATTATCCAAAATGATACCGGATAACAGTTCGATATCATTTCTTTATATTACAGATAAACAATATTTAATGACTGAAAATTTTTTAGGTAAGAATTACATCGAAAACGAAGAAAAGAAACGCCAACAAGACGGACAATTATTACTTTTCTAAAAAACGAATCGAAAAAAATGAAGTTTTAAAGAACAAAAACGGATCTTTTATCCCATTTTATTTTCATAAAAAGCCTTTGAAATCTTTTTATTTCAAAGGCTTATTTTTACAATATTATATCAGAGATTAATTAGACAGTCAACTATAACTTGCAAAAGACGTACGATGCTTTCGATAAGATTATATCAGAGATTAATTAGACAGTCAACTATAACACAAATTAAACATAAATTAAAACAATTGATATTATATCAGAGATTAATTAGACAGTCAACTATAACGTATTTCACAAATGTGTTTTGCGGTTGTATATTATATCAGAGATTAATTAGACAGTCAACTATAACTTACATGATTTTCTGTTATTGATAAAATTGATTATATCAGAGATTAATTAGACAGTCAACTATAACTGCTATTAACATTTTATATCCTTTCTTATTATTATATCAGAGATTAATTAGACAGTCAACTATAACTTTATAATAATCAAGATTTTTCAATGTGTTATTATATCAGAGATTAATTAGACAGTCAACTATAACATAACATTATTTTAAAATAATATCAAGGAAATTATATCAGAGATTAATTAGACAGTCAACTATAACTTTGGCGTCATTTTTAATGGCGTTTTGCATTATTATATCAGAGATTAATTAGACAGTCAACTATAACTAACGCATCGGGCAATGTGACAAAATTTAAATTATATCAGAGATTAATTAGACAGTCAACTATAACTATCAGGTGACTATTTAGAAAACAACGAGAATTATATCAGAGATTAATTAGACAGTCAACTATAACGGCTCGGTCCGTGTAAATATGAACAACAACATTATATCAGAGATTAATTAGACAGTCAACTATAACTTACCAATGGTTAACTTGTCAATTGTTGTTATTATATCAGAGATTAATTAGACAGTCAACTATAACTAAAGAGTTTAAATATAATTGTGAAGATAAATTATATCAGAGATTAATTAGACAGTCAACTATAACTAACTGCAACCATAGCTTTATAAACTTCGTATTATATCAGAGATTAATTAGACAGTCAACTATAACAGTTACACCCGTTGAAATTCCCGTAATGCTATTATATCAGAGATTAATTAGACAGTCAATTATAATGCAAACTATGATTTACGATTTGTCACTCGGCAATATGTCAGGATATTTTAAAACAACTTTTTTTAACTCGTAACTCAAAACAAGACTCGAAGCAAAATCATAAATTGCCTCATTCAATGACAAAACTCCTTTATCTGTTTGTACCGGATAGGTAATAATTTTTGTCAATTGACGTTTAATGTCTGGTGTCAACTCTATCATGTCGCTACCATCAACAATTATCCCCATAATTTCAAAAACAATTTTATCAACAACAGGGCGAAACGGCTCGATTAAATCATCTACCAATGGCAATGGATTGGTTTGATTACAATGTTTTATACCGATATATGGCAACAATCCATTTCCGGAAACGGCTCGAGCAACAATAGCACGTAAAATCATATACCCGTAATTGAGTAATATATTTACATCTGTACGCGATCGATTTCTAACGAAATCTTTTCCATATAATGATTTAAAATAAATTGAAGCAGCCATTCCTTCACAATTATGTATATCTCCACTCAATGTTTCTTTGGACAAGGTCATTAACCGTTCTATGTTGCGGTGTTTTGAAAAAAAAGAGGTTAAAATATAGGCTTGATTCATTATTTTATGTTGAACAATATTTTGCCATAATTTTTTTTGAAAAGGTAATGTACAATTTAATTGTTGCCGAACCCTTTTTGACATTAACCAATGTCCCGTATAGGGAATTGTTATGGCACTCGGCACATATCGCTTATTACAACATATAATCGTTCCCCCATTATCACATATTGCATTGATAATATTTTTTGTAATGGCAATATGATGTGATGATAAAACTAATGATAAAATATTATCTAACGAAACTTGATTTTTTAGACCCATTTCTTTGTTTTCAATCATCAGGAATCCCCGATATAATGAAAGATAAAAATTATCATTTGATATTTCAATAATTTGTTTATCCATATGACCTCACCATTCAATTATATATTGAATTATATTTTTAATGAAGTCAACATTATTTAAAAAAAAATAATTTTTTATAAAAAACCTGTCCAAGCAATAACTCGGACAGGTATCAAAAACAATCTATCAATCAATATAAAACTGATATCAATCCACCTGATGAAGTAAACGTGACCAAGATGGATCCGAGGCATCATGTGGTGTCAACACTTGACGTTCATTATACCCCGTAATATCGATTGTATATAATTTTGCCGTTCCACCACGACCATATCTGTCTGAACGGTTTTGCCGATAAAACATTAAAACACGACCGTTCGGAGCCCATGAGGGACCTTCAACCAAAAAACCATTCGTAATTAACCGTTCACCTGAACCATCCGGTTTAATAACACCAATATGGAACTGACCTTGATGTATTTTCGTAAAGGCAATATAATCACCCCGTGGTGACCATACCGGTGTCGCATATGTTCCCTTGCCAAATGTAATCCGATGTGCATTTGAACCATCAGCATTCATAATGTACAATTGCTGATTACCTCCTCGGTCAGAGTTAAATACAATACGTTGACCATCCGGCGAATAACTAGGAGATGTGTTAATCGATGGATGATTTGTTAAACGACGTTTTTCCCTTGTATTAAGATTGTACGTATAAATGTCCGAATTGCCTCGCGTCGATAAACTCATAACCAAGTGCGTTCCATTCGGTGAAAACCGTGGAGCAAATGTCATTCCCGGGAAATTACCAACCAATTTAGAGTCACGTGTTTTTAAATCCATAATATAAACTTTCGGGGTACCTTTTTGGTATGAAAAATACGTAATTTCACGCATATTCGGAGAAAAACGAGGTGTTAAAACCATATCCTCACCAGATGTTAAATAAACAACATTTTCACCGTCTTGATCCATGACGGCTAACCGTTTTATTTTATTACCTTGATTACCTGTTTCTGATACAAATAATACCCGTGTGTCAAAATATCCTTTTTCACCTGTAACACGTTCATATATTTTATCCGCTAACATATGAGCCACTTTACGCCATGATTCGGACTTAACCGTAAATGATTTAGCATCCATTTGCTTTTGTGCATAAACGTCCCAAATACGAAACGAAATCGTAATATTATCCCCGTGTTCTTTAATTGTACCATATATCAAAGCCTGTGCTTGTATGGCTTGCCAATCTTGAAAATTCGGACGGTCATTGATTGAACGGAAATGTTGAATATACGCATCCGAGTTAATGTACCGAAACAAACCGGAACGTTCCAAGTCGGCAACGACAACTTCCGTAATATCCTGTCCAAAAGCAGAACGAGAACCATCCGGATTAAACAAATTTTGCATGGCAAACGGTAACGGGTCAGATTGTGACCCAGTCACATCGATTCGTAATTCGGCTTGTGCAATTGACACAAAACCCAGCAACATTAAAACAATTGTCAAAATGTATTTTATTTTTTTCATTAAAAGACTCCTCCGTCAACCGGATTCATTCGCAAATGAATCTCTTTCCAAGAATTATAATTGTCTAAATGCTTTGTCGATAAAATTTTAAACGGTGATTCTTCACCCAAACTGTCGCAAATATAAACAGCCCGTACGGCACTGTCTGCCATTGAACGAAAAACAGGATTGTTTTTATTGTTCAATACACGAACATCTTTAACCCGTCCGTCACGTCCGACACTTGCTCGCAATTCGATAATCATTTCCTCTGCACCTTCAACACCGGCATTTACATTCCAACACCCTCTCAATTTATTAGCAATTAAATCTTTTTCAGAAATTGTCAATGCCTCTAATCGACTACCACTTGTACCACCTTTAATACCATCATTGATTTCCAAGCCTGTTGTTTGTTGAGTTTGTTCTTCTTTGCTAACGGGATTTACCGGTTTTTTAACAGCATTAACCGATGCTAAAAGACTTTTTAAACCATCATTCTGTGCAACTTTCGGTTGAACAGTCTTTTTAGGCTGTGGCTTTGGTTGTGGTTTTGGTTGAATCTTTTGGGGCGTTGGCTTTGGCTGAGGTTTAGGTTTAGGTTTTGACTTTGCCTTCGGCTTAGGCTGTTCAACCTTAACGGCATTTTTGACCTTTTTTTGTTCAATCGGCTTTACAGGCTTAGGTTTTTCAACTGCTTTTTCCTGTTTTACAGCAGGTGTTTTTGTTTTAGGTTTTTCAATCTTTTTCGGTTTTTCCTGTGGTTTTTGAACTTGCTTATTTTTTTCTTTTTTCTGCACTTTAACTTCAGGCGGTAAATTCGTTTTTTCACCTAATTCAACTTTAGACAAATCAACCATTAAAATGGAAGGCTGATTTTTTTCAAATTCATCCGTTTGCCAACTAAAATTAAATAACATTAAAAATAAAATCAACGCATGCAATCCAACCGACAATCCCAATGAATAAGATTGTCTTTGCTGTGTTTCCATGTCAAATTCCAAATCTGTCATGCGTTTTTATTTTCCCTACTTATCCAAAACAACCTTGGCATCCGTTTTTAAACCGACTTGCGTAAAACCGGCAGCACGTAACATGGCCATTACTTCAATAACCGAACCGTATGAGGATGATTTATCCCCACTGATAATCATGCCTATTCCTGGGTTTTCTGCCACAATAGCACGGATTTTTTTGATTAAATCCTGACGGGTTACCTGTTCTGTTCCGACAAAAATCTGACCACTTGAATCAATACTGATATCAAGCGTTTTTTCTTTACCTTCAATCTGCTTTCCATCCCCTTTCGGTAAATCAAGCGGGATACCAGTTGTCAACAATGGAGCCGTAATCATAAAAATTGCCAACAATGATGTCATAACATCAATTAACGGCGTTAAATTGATCTCAGCCCGAATTTTTGTCTTACGAATTGAACGAGCCATTATCCCTCCACCTGATCAATCTGACGGGACAAAATAGCACTCAATTCATCAGAAAACGTTTCCATGCGGTGTGAAATTCTGTCAATATCATTAGATAATTTATTATATGCAATAACGGCAGGAATAGCAGCAATCAATCCAACAGCCGTCGTGAACAAAGCTTCAGCGACACCCGGAGCAACAGCTGCAATATTCGTACTTTGCGTTAAACCGATGGCATTAAAACTATCCATAATCCCCCATACGGTACCAAACAAACCCAATAACGGTGCTACCGAACCGGTTGAAGCCAAAAACACCATGCGTGTTTCCAATTTATCAACCTGTCGATCAATGGCAATTTGCATCACTTTATCAATCCGTTCCTGTATTTTAATACTGGTACCGGCCTTTTTATTTTCAACCAAAGAACGACGAAATTCCTTAATTGCTGTAACAAAAATCAACGCCAACGGATTAGTCGGATTTTGAACATTATTGTTATAAATTGTTTCCAGTGAACCACCTGACCAAAATTGTTCTTCAAAAGCCTTCATACCTTGACGAAGCCGTTTAAACAAGAAAACTTTATCAAAAATAATCGCCCAACAACAAACGGAAGCAACCAACAATCCGATAATCAAGACTTTCATGAATACATCTGAATCCATGAACATGCCATACATGGATAATGACGTTCTAACTGTTTCACCTTGCATTTAATTCTCCTTCTCATACTTCAAAAATAATTCTTTTAATGTATCCGGTATGCGTATCGGTCTTAAATTCGTCGGATTGACAAATGCCAATTGCAATTGAATAACAACTAAAACTTCATCATTTCGCCAAAAGGTCTGTTCCATCTCCATACTGGCATTTTTCATACCGGTCACAACCGTTTCAACCGTCAACAAATCATCTAAACGAGCCGGTTTGCGATAATCGATATGAACTTGCCGTAAAACAAAAGCCAATCCCTGCTCAACCAACTTGGTATTTGATACACCCATGTCAAACAATAATTCCGAACGAGCCCGTTCAGCATAATCCAAATAATTAGAATGGTAAACAATACCACCGGCATCTGTATCCTGATAATAGATATGAAAATTCATTTTATGTTTCATTTTTGTCCTCATCACAACTGTGCTAACAAATCACCTTGTTTGTGAGATGTGTGCAACAAACCTAAGTGTTTCCAACCGGCTTCTGACAACATACGACCCCGAGGCGTACGCATAACCAATCCCAACTGCATTAAATATGGTTCAATAATTTCTTCAATTGTGTCCCGTTCTTCCGATAAAGCAGCACTTAACGTTTCTGCACCAACCGGACCACCAGCATATTTTTCGGCGATGCAACGCAAATATCGTCTATCAATCAAATCCAAACCGGCTTTATCAACATCTAACCGTGTCAAGGCCATATCAGCCAACTCTTTATCAACTGCTTTATCACCAGCAAAATCACGTACCCGACGCAATAAACGTCCGGCAATTCGAGGCGTGCCCCGTGACCGTTTAGCAATTTCACAAGCCCCGTCATCCGTCATGGATAAGTTCAATAGATGAGCCCCACGACGCACAATCCGTATCAAATCTTCCGTATCATAAAATTCCAATCGTAACGGAATACCAAATCTATCCCGTAATGGATTAGATAATAAACCGGAACGTGTTGTTGCCCCGACTAATGTGAACGGTGGCAAATCAATCCGAACGGAACGAGCAGCAGGACCTTCACCTATAATGATATCCAATTGAAAATCTTCCATAGCAGAATATAAAACCTCTTCAACCGTCGGATTCAACCGATGTATTTCATCGATAAATAAAACATCCCGAGGTTCTAAATTGGTCAAAATAGCCGCTAAATCACCTGCTTTTGAAATCATCGGACCAGATGTCGGTCGAAAACCAACACCCAATTCTTTTGAAATGATTTGTGCCAACGTTGTTTTACCCAATCCCGGAGGACCAAACAACAATGTATGATCCAACGCATCCGTCCTGTTCCGAGCAGCCGTTATAAAGACACGCAAGTTATCACAAATGCCTTTTTGACCGACAAAATCATCTAAACTTTGAGGTCTTAATCCTGTATACAATTCCTCATCACCAGCCATTTTTTGAGGAGTAATAAGCCGATTTTCCGTCATAATATTCTTTCTTCCCGTTTAATACTTCAAACTATAACAATATTTTTAAAAATGTCAATCATTCTTTACACTGAAATTCGTATTTTTTCGCTGGTAAAACACACTCTTTTTTCACTCATTTTTCACCATTTTTAATTTTTTTTGACAATGAAAAACATCTAAAGATCAAATAATTTGATTTTTTTAAAATATAAACACATTATTTTGTGGATTTTCGAAAAAAGTCCTGCTATGATGTCGCCATGTTTGGAAACACAACAAAAAGAATTTATGAAACGCTCTTAAATGCCGAAGATGATGCCCGTCAGATTCGGTCATTTAAGAATAAAGTCATTGCCAGCAACCAAAAAGGCAAGACTTTATTCGGAACGAAAGAAAATCCGTTTTCTTTTTTAAATGATACAGATGATACGCAAGGCGTTCAAAAATTGATTGATGCGTTTTGCACCTTCGTCCCTATTGAAACGGAAATTAAAACATCAGAAAATATTTATCAAATATCCATTCGCAAAATACCCAAAGGATTATTGATTACGGCTAAAGACAAAACCCCCGAATTTGCCATTCACAACAGTATTGTTCGCCAGTTAGATTTTATGTCAGATGTATTAAGCACATTTGTACATCCCGTTTATTTGGCTGACAAAAACGGGAAATTGGTTTATGTGAACCGTTCGTTTTGTTCCTTGTTTCAAGAAGAATATAAAAATATTCTCGACCACCCATTATCCGAATACATTGATGAAAACATACCTGATTTTCATGGATTTTGGAACGGCGTAACATATTTTAAAATTAAAAACAACATCATTCCTTACAACGTTTCACAACGTCCTTTTGAAATCGGAAATGCGACATTTTTTTCCGGTTTAATTGAACCGATGCGAGTAACGGCTCCATCAATTGATGAACATATTTTTCAAGAATCTCCGCTACCAACCGTTGTCGTTGATGCCTTGGAACATCGGATTATTTATACAAATAATTCTTTTTTAAATACATTTAAAACAAATGAAACGGATTCTTTTAATCATTTAAATATCAGTTCATTATTTTCCGAAAACACACAAGAGTTACTAGAAACACGATTTAACAAATTACTCAACGGCTCAACTAAAAATGAATATTTGGAAATGATTACGGCACCTGAATTGGGCAGTAAAACATTCAACGTTTATATCGGTTTTACAACCAAAGAAAAAGATGCTTTTATTTTATATCTGATTGATGCCAGCGAACGTAAAAATCTGGAAGTTCAGTTCGCACACGCTCAAAAAATGCAGGCTATCGGACAGTTGGCCGGAGGTGTTGCACATGACTTCAATAATTTATTGACGGCTATTATCGGATTTTGTGATTTATTATTACAACGCCATAAGGTCAATGATCCCTCCTTTTTAGATATCATGCAAATTAAAGGAAATGCGAACAAGGCTTCCGGTTTAGTTGGGCAATTATTGACATTTTCCCGCAAACAACCCAGTAAAATTCAGGTTCTTAATTTCCATGATGCGTTCGTTGATTTATCTGCTTTATTACAACGAAGCATTGCTCCGTTCGTCACGTTAAAAACAGATTTAAAACGTAAACTCGGCTGGGTTAAAATCGACCCGAATCAATTGACACAAATTTTCTTAAATTTGGCCGTTAATGCAAAAGATGCCATGAAGAATGGTGGTACTTTGCGTATCACAGCAACCAAAGAAAAACTCAAAAAAGCCAAACCATGCGGAAATGATATGATTCAAGCCGGTGATTACATTAAAATCATTGTATCGGATACCGGTTGTGGGATTGCTCCGGAACACTTGCCTCACATTTTTGAACCATTTTTTACCACAAAAGGTGGCTCAACGGGTTCAGGAACAGGTTTGGGGTTATCAACTGTTTATGGTGTCATTCGTGGTGTTGGCGGATACATTTCTGTTGATAGTGAAAAAAACATCGGAACAACATTTATTATCTACTTACCCCGTATTGAAGATGACCCTGGCATTACCACAACACATAAGCCCGTTCGTCCTGTTTTTGCACCTACTCAGACTCCGTCTGTTTTATTGGTTGATGATGAAGACGGTGTTCGTCTGGTTGCTTCTCGTGTTTTAAAATCAAAAGGGTTTAAAGTAACAGAATGTGCCAACGCCGAACAGGCTTTAACCATTTTATCAGAACGGTCGGATTTCGATTTATTGTTAACGGATATGATTATGCCGGGGATGGATGGTGAAACGTTAATCAGAAAGGCCCGAGAAGCCTATCCCAATATGAAATCATTGTTGATGAGCGGTTATTCCGAAGATATGGCTCGTCATGGTTCATCGGAAAACAATGACCTTGATTTTCTGGCAAAACCGTTTGAATTAAATCAATTATTAAATAAAGTCAAAGAAGTGCTTCAAAAGTAGAAAGGAAAAAAAATGATAGAACAAAAATTAGCACATGGTATTGAAAATATTGTCCCCGCCAAGGGACTCGAAGAAAAATTAGCATTATCTAAAAAAGAAAACAGACCCTTAATTATTAAATTCGGTATGGATCCGACGGCTCCCGATTTACATTTAGGACATGCAGTCGCATTAAAGAAAATTCGAGAATTTATGGAAGCAGGTCATGAAATTCATTTAATTGTCGGTGATTTTACGGCTTTGGTTGGTGACCCATCCGGTCGCAATGCAACCCGTCCACCATTAACACCCGAAGAAGTGAAAAAAAATGCTGATACTTACGTCGCTCAACTATCAAAAATCTTTGATACTTCAAAAATTCACATTCACTTCAATAATGACTGGTTGGGACAAATGAATTTTGCCGAAATCTTGAAATTATTGGCTCGGGCAACCTTATCTCAAATGATGCAACGGGAAGATTTCAGAAACAGATATGAAAACAATGCTCCCATTGCTTTACATGAGTTAATCTATCCCATTATTCAAGGATATGATTCCGTCGCTATTAAAGCCGATATTGAATTTGGCGGACGAGATCAACTTCTCAACTGTTTATGTGGTAAATCTCTGCAAGAAAGTATGGGATACAACGGTCAAACAGTTTTAACAATGCCGTTATTATGTGGTTTAGATGGTCATATTAAAATGAGTAAATCCAAAGGGAACTATATCGGTTTAACAGAACATCCAAACGATATGTTCGGAAAAACGATGTCTATTCCTGATTTCTTAATTCCTGAATGGGTTGAGTTAACAACAAATTGGTCACCCGAAGAAAAAGCAAACATCATTGCCGACTTCAAAAACAACGTTGTCAATCCGATGGAAATTAAAAAGAAAATTGCCTTTAACATTGTTGAACAATATCATAATACCGAATTGGCTCAAGAAGCGGCTGATTTCTTTTACAAGCAAGTCCAACAAAAAGGATTGGATTCCAAAGAATTTACGGAAGTTTTATGGCAGGATTTACCTAACTCCCAAACAATCAGTCTTGTTGATTTAGGCGTTCATTTATTGAATCAAAGCAAATCAAATATTCGTCGTTTGATTGAAGGGGGTGGTGTCTCCGTTAACGGTGATAAAATAAACGATGTGACACATACATTACAAAATGATGGTTCGGAAATCAAACTCAAAATAGGGAAAAGAGGTTTCTTTACCTTAAAATAAAACAAAAAAAGAGCAATGTTTCATTGCTCTTTTTTTTACATTCAAAGTCGCCAAAATAACGAAACAGTCAACTTAACAAATGCAACATACCTGTTATTTTGCTTAATCTGCCGTTTTATTTTTATCAATTAAATATCGGCTTACGTTCTTTCAATCTACAAGTTCCTTTAAAACAGGCATGATCCAGTTCTTTTATCATACCTTGATTATATATACGTGCCAACTTATCAATGTAGTGCGTATCCCATTCCATATATTTATCCATGGTATCCAATAAATCTACTCCAATGTATCTGTCACGTATGGTTGGCATCAATCGACGACGAATTTCCCGAAATTGAAACAGTTGAGAACGGGAATTTATCTGCAAAGCAAAACTATCCGTTGCTTCGGTCAATGAATTAAATTCAATCGGAAAATAACCGTCTTCCCCTTTCCACGCATACTCACCATACAATGATTTTTTATTTTTTTGCCCCCAATCCGTCATCAAAACGGCTTGGGCAACAGCTATCGACGGTGGGATAATATTGATTTTATCAATCAATTCGGCTAAACGTCCCATATCGTTTTTTTTCAAAACGGCATCATATTTTTCAACCATCTTATTAAAAAACATTTTTTCTTCATCATTCCACGGAATGTTTTTCAAATTCTTTTCCTGTAACATTTGAAGTGCCAAACGTTCCCGTTCAATTTTTTCATTGGTTCGTAATATAAGAGCCGTAACGATTTTCATAAATAATGTTTTATCCGATACCGTTTTAACAGACCAATCATTCGGCAGTTTATCAACAAAAACATGGGGTATATCAATCATTGTCAATCCTTGGTATGCTTTTACAATATCTGCTTTTGATGGATTTTCCAATATTGTTTCAGCCGAATACATCAAGGCTTGTTGAATGGTTGAATGTGTATCAAACGATGTCACACTGTGTTCTGCCTGTTTTGGAGAAACATCAATGACTTTTTTTTGTTCCATATAAAGAACAATATAATATGTTAAAATTGTTAGTATTACGATACCAACAAAAAAAGACAAACGTATTGTGATATTCTGTTTCATTTTCATCTCCTGCTAGCGTTGTTTGGAACGACGCAACAATCCTTTAATATCTTGCCATGCAACGCTTTTTGTTAAAACAATAGAACAACCGTAAACACAAACAGCCATACCGATTAACACAAATAAAATTATCCCTGACAATACCGAATTATGGGTACGCCAATCAGGAAAATAATGAACCAAAAGAATTTGTGATAGGACCAAAAACAATCCCATGACAACAGCAGATATCACTATGCGAGGCAACCGATATCGTGCCAATGTATCCAATCGGACATCACCTTTCAAATACAAACGTAAAATATATTGTCCGGCATTTATCCAAACCACAATCCCTGTTGCCAATGCAATTCCGATATATCCCCAAAATTGCATTAAAATAATTGCAAAACATGCATTTAAAATCACTCCAACAACGGCAATTTTAACCGGTGTTGACGTATCACCCCGAGCATAGAAGAATGGTGAAACCGTTTTAGTCAACATGTAAGCAGGTAACCCGACAGCAAACACAATTAAAGCCCAAGCCGTATGAAAAGAATCATCTGACGTAAAAGCCCCTCGTTCAAATAAAATACGAACAATAGGTTCTGCCAAACAAATTAAACCGACCATAGACGCCGTTGACATAGCCAATGATATTTCCAGTGCCCGATTGAGTTGTGTTGATGCCTGTTCAAATTCACGCATTTTAATATGACGGGATAAAACAGGCAATAAAGCCGTTCCGATAGCCGTTCCAATAATACCAATCGGCAATTGAAATAAATGGTGAGCATAATTCAACCATGAAATAGCCCCCGCCCCAACAAAAGAAACAAGCAGTGTATCAAAAAACAAATTGATTTGATACACACCTGATCCCAATACACCGGGTGCCATTTTGCGAAGCAATGTTTTAACTCCTGCTGAGACATGAAACAACGCCCGTATCGGATTAACCAAACCAATTGCCAAGCCAGCCTTACGTACATGCCATAACAAAAAAACAAATTCAATAAATCCTGCAATCAATACCCCATATGATAATGCATACGCAGGTGCATACGGATTATTGATAAATGGCGTGATAACAAATAATGATAAAATCATTACCGCATTTAGAATTGTGGGTGTAAAAGCCGCCGCCCAAAATTTTCCGACAGCATTCAACATACCGGCAAACAATGAAACAAGTGATACAAACAATAAAAACGGAAATGTAATTCGACTCAATGTTGTGGTTAAGGATAATTTACCGGCAATATCTTCAAAACCGGGAGCAAACAGAAACATCAGATTCGGCATCAAAATTTCCATAACCACGGTAAAAATCAATAATACATAAAATAAAAAACTAAATACCAAACGAGCAAATGCACGGGCATGTTTCGGACCTTTTTCATGCAACTCTCCTGACAATAGAGGCACAAAAGCCACATTCAACGTACCCTCGGCAAATAAAGAACGAAATAAATTCGGAAAACGCAATGCTACAAAAAAAGCATCAGCCATCATACTTGCTCCCAAAAAGCGAGCAATCAGAATATCACGGACAAACCCAAGCAAACGACTGACAGCCGTTCCACCACCGACCGTTAAAATTGATTTTATCAAAGCCATAATGCAAGTATAAAATATTTAAAATTGATTTACAAGTAAAAAAGATACTTTCATTTTTTTTCAAAGTGTGTATAATGAACGACAGTTTAATCGAACAAGAAAGGATATATGATGACTACTGCTTTTATTTTTCCGGGTCAAGGTTCACAAACAATTGGCATGGGTTTAGAATTAGCCAACCGTTTTTCAATAGCGAAACATGTTTTTCAGGAAGTTGATGACGCACTTTCATTTAAACTGTCTGATATGATGTTTAATGGTGATATGGCTGAACTGACACAAACACAAAATGCTCAACCAGCCATCATGGCGGTCAGTATGGCGGTTGTTCGTGTTTTAGAACAAGAAACAGGCCACCCGTTACACAAGATGGTTACTTGTGTTGCCGGTCATTCATTAGGGGAATACAGTGCTTTATGTGCTGCTGGTGTATTAAGTATTGCCGATACGGCTAAACTACTGCGTGTTCGGGGATTAGCCATGCAGGACGCAGCACTTAAAAATCCCGGATCAATGGCTGCTGTTTTAGGATTGGATATTAAGGATGTATCTAAAATTGTCATTGAAGCCTCACAAGAAAATGATGAATGTGTAATTGCCAATGATAACTGTCCTGGTCAGATTGTTATCAGTGGTCATACAAATGCCATTGACAGAGCCATTGCTTTAGCAACAGCACATGGAGCCCGAAAAGCCGTCAAATTGCCTGTATCAGGACCATTTCATAGTCCCTTAATGAAAGAGGCGGAAGAAAAAATGAAAACGGTTTTACAAGAAACACCTTTTGCAAAGCCAACCGTTCCCGTTGTTGCCAATATTACGGCAGAGTTCGAACAAAATCCGGAACAAATTAAAGAATTGCTTGTATCACAAATAACTGGTTCCGTTCGCTGGACAGAATCCATACAATATATGGTATCAAAAGGTATTTGTGATTTTGTCGAATGTGGAAACGGTAAAGTATTAAGCGGACTTGTTAAACGCATCAATCCGGACACACGTTCCATTTCTATCGGCACACCGGAAACCGTAACACAAGGTTTAGCCTTTTTTGAATAAACGTATCTGGTGGTAAAATGCTGTCAAAATATAAAAAAATCATTGTATTGGGTGTTGTAATACTCATGGTACTGTGTATTCCTGCCGGTTATGGGTATATATCACATCAAATTGTTTCACAACTACCGAACAAAATCAAACACATTTTACCACCCTATATCCGTTTAAATTACGATAATTTAAAATCTGAAAACTGTTTGGTCAATGTGTGTTTATCGGCTCAAAATGTCTATGTGACATTACCGACAGACAAACCAAACACATTTTCCGTATTCGAATTAGGAACGATTCGGTTTGAAAGCAATTTATTAGGATTGTATAAGGTAACAACACACCCAAAAACAAATCAGCAATCTGACACATCCATTCAAATAACGTTATCTGCTACAGGCTCTAGTGAACTTATTGATGTGCAAAACCTTTTTATCAGACAAAATCAATTTCAGGCAACATTATCCGGAACAGTGAGCCTAACGCAACAAGCAATCGATTTAAAAGGAAACGCCATCAATTTATCTGACTTTTCTCAACAATTCATTCCGGAAAATTTACGATTTTTGACATCGTTGTTATTCAAAAACACTCAACAGGAAATCACACTGACAACCGATGACGAATGGATTTACTTCATCAAATTGCCTATTATGCCGAAAAAACTGATTTTTCAATAAAGTAATATGCTTAAAAAAATTGTATTTATCCTTATTTTTTGTTTGATAGGCATTCTGTCCTTTTTATTTTTCATTTTTCAAAATAAAAATAAAATTCCTACGCTAGCGTCAATACAACCGATTCACGCCCCTATCCTTACTCCGCCTAATACATTAAACTGGCAGTTAACGGATTTGCCTGAGAAACAAAAACAACAGTTATACAAAGATAGTTTAGTAAACACTCATCGGAAAAACTTGCCATCTTTTATATCCGTTGAAAGTTGCGAACCAAAATCCACATCTATTGATTATCTTAATTACAAACTCAAAAACAATCGTGAAAATACAAATCCTTCCTTTCTACCGAGTTGCGGTTTTATCAAGGCAAAAATTCCTCTTCCATAACAATAAAAATCCTTGCAATTTACAAATAAATACATATAATAAGTTTGTTTTGAAAAGGAGTTTATCATGAAAACCGTTATTTTATCAGCAGCAATTTTAGGTATTTTAACCGGTGGTATTTTGTACTATGCACAACATAAGCAAACAAATCGTACCATTACTATTGAAAACAGCAAAAAAAATGCACCGACATTAACATATGACATTCCGGTCAAACATCCCTCTTGGAAAGATGTTCTTGTTCCGGTTAAAAATGAAACCGGTCGTGTTCAACGCAAAGGTGTAAATGATTATGCCACGATTCTTGAATTAAAACCAGATTCCATTACCATTGCTTGGGATAACTGGGGCACAGAAACGTTTGAGAAACAACAAGATGGCACCTATACATTGAAAAAATAAGTTTTTTTACTGTTAAACGATCGTTTCAGAAAGACTGGCTCAGTCTTTCTGAATTTTTATATAAGTTCATATAAATCATCAAACAAATAAGATTATCATTGACTTTTTTCATTCATCACGATACAATCATTTCGATTTAAAAAGGAGTTTAATATGCCTGCAACAACAATGGAACAATTAGTATCTTTATGTAAAAGACGTGGTTTTATTTTTCAAAGTGCCGATATTTACGGCGGATTACAAGGTGTTTATGATTTCGGTCCGTTAGGGGTTGAATTAAAAAATAATTTAAAAGCCGCTTGGTGGCGTTCAATGATTTATGAACGGGATGACATCGAAGGTTTGGACGCATCTATTTTAACACATCAACGTGTTTTGCATTATAGTGGTCATGAAGCAACATTTACTGATCCGTTAACGGATTGTAAAAAATGTAAAAACCGTTTTAGAGCCGATCACATTAAAGACGGCAAATGTCCATCATGTGGCAGTACGGAACTGACGCAACCTCGTATGTTTAATTTGATGTTTAAAACAACGGTTGGCCCGATTGAAGACGGCACAAACTACGCTTATTTAAGACCGGAAACAGCCCAAGCCATCTTCACACAATTCAGAAATGTTGTTGATTCGACGGCTCGCAAAGCCCCATTTGGTATTGCACAAATCGGTAAATCATTCCGAAATGAAATTACACCTCGTAATTTTATTTTCCGTGTCCGTGAATTTGAACAAATGGAATTGGAATTTTTTGTAAAACCGGGAACAGATATGGAATGGCTTGAAACGTGGAAAGATACCCGTATTAACTGGTGGATTGAACAAGGGTTGAATCGGGATAAAATCAATGTCCATCGGATTGAAGAATCCGAACTGGCTCACTATTCCAAAGCAACATACGATTTGGAATATGAATTTCCACATGGACTGGAAGAATTAGAAGGAGTTGCCAATCGAACGGATTATGACTTGGGTAATCACACCCGTTATCAATCCGAATTAAATCTGTCATCAACTGTTCATGAAAACAAAGAAAGTTCTGCTAAATTGGCGTTATTTGATGATGAAACGAAAAAATGGTATGTACCATTTGTTATTGAACCATCAGCCGGTGTTGAACGGGGTGTTTTAGCCGTTTTAACAGAAGCTTATACAGAAGAAACATTACCGAATGGTGAAATAAGAACAGTTTTAAAATTGAAAAAACATTTGGCTCCGGTTAAAGTTGCCATTATTCCGTTAAAACGCAATCATGCCGGTATTGTTCAAATGGCTCAAACCATTAAACGGGATTTATTAAAAACAGGTATCGGTCGTGTGATGTTGGAAGATTCGGGCAATATTGGAAAAGCCTACCGTCGTCATGATGAAATCGGCACACCGTTATGTATTACAGTTGACTTTGAAAGCATTGAAAAAGAACCAGCTACCGTTACAATCCGTAACCGTGATACAATGCAACAGGAACGTGTTTTAGTCAGCGAACTGGCAAATTATTTGAAAAACTTTTTCTTATAATGAAACATAAGTCTATAACTATTAAAAAATCCGAGTGTCAAATCAAACACTCGGATTTTTCTGTTTGAGACATATTTTTCATTGACAGACAACCTATTCCTTTGTTAAATTTCATACAAATGGAGAACTGACATGTACAAATTATGCTTTTTTATTATTGTTATTTTCACAAGTATCGTTGCTGTTTGTCACTATCGGGAACAAAAAGATTATCCGGTTGATTTGGTGTATTTATGGGTTGACGGAGATGATTCAAATTGGTTAGAAAAAAAAACATTTTGGCAAAAAAAATATGGAAAACTACCAGAAAACGGTACACATGTTGCCCGATTCAGACAATTTGATGAACTTAAATATTCGCTTCGCTCCATTGAAAAAAATATCCCTTGGATTAACCATATTTATATTGTTACAGACAATCAAATACCCTCTTGGTTAGCCAATCACCCCAAAATAACTATTGTCAATCATACGGATATTTTTCCGAAAGATGCATTACCGATTTTTAATTCAGCCGCATTAGAAGTCAGAATCCCTTATATTCCTAACTTATCCGAACACTTTTTATTTGCCAATGACGATTGTTATATCCGAGTACCATTGGAAAAAAGTTTCTTTTTTGATGAAAAAACACATAATCCTCGTGTTTTTGTCAAATATAAACGACGCACATATGATACGAATTTGTGGTTAGCACAAATTCAAAAGGCTCATCAGCTGATTGCTCAAAAATATCCGCTTGACTTTGTGATTACTCCGGCACACAACATTCAAGCCTATCGTAAATCATACTACATTGATGCTTTAAATGAATTTAACGAAGAAAGCACTCAAACAACGTATTCCAAGTTCAGACAGGAAACGGATTTAAACCGTATCATTGTTGAATTACGTGACAGAATGAAAAACCAAAATCACATGTATTCAAAATGGGATACATCTGCTATTCCGTCAACATGCAAAACGGCTTTTTCATTGATTTCGAGCGATTTTCATACCTTGTACAAAGAACAACCCTGTTTATTTTGCCTAAACGATTTTGAAGGTAAAACAAACCAGCAAATCAATATCACACTACAGATTTTAGAAAACCTTTTTCCGGAAAAATCATCTTTTGAAAAGTAATTTTATAAATGCTTTTTTTTCATAGGAAAGCGAATCGTTAATAAAATACCTAACAAGCAAAAAATCAACAACGGAATATTCCCCCATGAGGCGTACATTGTTTTTTGAATTGGTCTAGGCAAAGACGAATCGATAATACCCTCTGTGCCCAACGGAAGCATTTTTAATGTTTCACCATAGGGACTGATAACGGCACTAATTCCTGTATTGGCAACCCGAACAACAGGCAAGCCTTCTTCAACAGCCCTCAATTGAGCCATTCCCAAATGTTGATATGGTCCGGCAGATACACCGTACCAACCATCATTTGTGACATTAACTATCCATTCCGGTCGCTGTTTGTCATCAATAACAGCTCGAGGAAAAATAATTTCATAACAGACCAATAACGATGCCGGTGGGGCTTTGGGAACAAATGTTGTTTTCGGACCATTTCCGGCAACAAAATCAGATTCTATCGGAACAACTTTTTCAAGAGGTAAAATACCCCTCATCGGCACGTATTCCCCAAACGGTACTAAATGTGATTTATCGGCATACCCCACAATATCTGTCATATGATTCAACAGAAAAACACTATTTGCCAATTGTTTTTTTTCACGATTAACAACTCGCAAACCACCCGTAATCAATGTACCACCGTCACGAATTGCACTCATCAGAATTTCCCGTTCATCAGGTTGAATTTCCAACAAATACGGTACAGCCGTTTCTGGCCAAATGACGTGCGTAATTGACCCGTTATTTTTTTTAGATAAGGCAATCAGTTTTGATACAATATCCATCCGTTTTTGTGGATTCCATTTCAACGTTTGTTCAATATTGGGTTGAACAAGTCTTAATTGTACGCCGATAACATCTTCTTGTACGGCCTGATACAAACGTAAAGAACCACCCCAATATATACAAACAGAAACAAGTAACATATAAACAAATGGTTTTTTATTCGGCAATAAGGCCAAAGAGGTAAACGTCAACAACGTTAGCAAAGACAAACCATAAACACCGAACAATGAGGCAAATTGCAAAAGAGGGACAGTATCCGTCCAAACCGAACCGATAAAATTCCAAGGGAAACCGGTCAAAAACCATGAACGTATCCATTCAAATACAACAAACCAACAACAAAAAGAGAGCCAACGTCTTATTCCCTGCGAAGCAAAGCAACACAATGCTGATGGGAACATACAAAAAACACCCATAAATAGACCAAGTCCCAACAAAGCAATCGGTACAAATACAGCAAAAGTTCCGTTATCTATCAATAAGGCATTAGTCACCCATGCCAATGAAACAATACCCTGCCCTAATCCGAAACAAAAACCGATACAAGCCCCCTGACGAACACGACATTCCCGCAACAAGAACACCAAGCCCGATAATCCTAATAACAAGAAACCCCATAAAAACCACGGAGCAAAAGCCAATGCACTCAACAAACCCAAAATGAAACTTAAAACACTTCGATGTAGTAATGACGAATGGTTTATTTGTTGCATGACTCTTTGTAAATTTTTCATTGTTAATCCTTTAAAACTGATGGATAATTGATTTGATTACCCAATGTGATATGATGCTTTCGAACAAAACCGGCATTCACTTCCAGTACACCTGTTGCCGGAACTAAAGACGAGATAATCGTTAAGTCATGAGGACGGGCATTTTGATGAATATGCACAACTTTGCGTGTATCATCAAAAAAAATCATGTCTAACGGAATATAAGTGTTCTTCATCCACATAGAAACAATTTGTTTCGTTGGAAAAACAAATAACATACCATCATTTTCCGGCAATGATTTCCGAAACATCAACCCTCTGATTTGTTGTTCAGGCGTCAAGGCAACTTCTGCATGTACGGTTACCGATGTAGTATGCGTTTGAATAACAAATGGAATATATCCTTCCGGCTTACTTTTCCAAAATACAAATCCCATCCAAAAAATAAATACAAAAACAGCCAACGTAAAACATTGCATAAACCGTATGGAAAATTGAATAAGGATTTGTTTTTTATTCATCATTACAAGATATTATTTTGTTCTGTAATGTTCATGACAAACATATAAAATAGATGCTTCAATTTGCTGAGAACCCAGTAACGGATGTTCTTGAATTTTGCTTTTCCATTCTTTAATTGATTTCGTTTCCGTTTGAGGCAACTGTCTGATATAATCCATATATTCCTGTATCTGCTTTTGTGTCATATGGGTAACATCAATCATGACCGGAATGGTTATATCGGCTTTTCTGTCATGGTCAATATCTAATTCCAACTCATATGACAATGTGCGTCCGTTTTTAGCATACGGGTTGGCAAATTTATTATTCAACAAAATACAATCTCTTTCACGTAACAAAACAAGATCAGCTTTTTGTGTTTCCCGAACATTTGTGAAATTTGTCGTTGACTGACAGGATAAAACACCCGAAAGACAAAACAATCCCAATACCATTTGATTTTTTTTCATTATATTTCCTTCATATTATTCAGGTTGTTGTAAATTACCGAACTTACCGAATTCCCCATTAAAGTAGAGTTTAACCGTTCCGACCGGTCCGTGACGTTGTTTAGCAATAATGGCTTCTGCCTGATTAGCTAATTCCAATTTTTTGGCTTCCCATTCCTGTTTACGCATTTCGAATTTTTCAGGTGTTTCATTTAAATGTTTGACCGGCACTTCATTTTGCAAATAATAAATTTCACGGAATACAAACATCACAATATCAGCATCTTGTTCAATAGAACCGGATTCACGTAAATCCGACAACAAGGGTCGTTTATTATCCCGTTGTTCAACAAGACGGGACAACTGTGATAACACTAATACAGGAACATTTAACTCTTTTGCCATGATTTTTAATTGGCGTGTCATTTCCGATAACTCCTGCACACGATTTTCATTACGTCCACCACCAGCCGTAATCAATTGCAAATAGTCAATGACAATTAAACCCAACCCTTTTTCTTTATCCCGTTTCATGCGACGAGCCCGATTTTTAATACCCGTTACTGTCATCCCAGGCGTTTCATCAATATACAAGGGTAATCTGTTCAATAAAGAAACACCGGCTGCTAATTCATCAAATTGTTCATCTGTTAATTTACCCGAACGCATTAAATGCCCCGGGACCTGTGCTTTCGCAGACAAAATACGAGAAGCCAACTGTTCTGCAGACATTTCTAATGAGAAAAAAACAACCGATTTTTTTTCGGCATTTTTCCGATTTTCTTCTTCAAATTTAACAGCAGCATTATATGCCATCGTTAATGCCAAAGCCGATTTGCCCATAGCCGGGCGACCGGCCAAAATCAACAAGTCGGAATTATGCAAACCACTCAATAAATTATCCATGTCAATTAAACCGGTTGACACACCCGAAACACCACTAGGCGTATTCATGGCATGTTGAACTGACTGTAACGATAATTGCAGAGCCTGATTCAGCTGTTGTGGACCACCAGCCATTTCACCCGAATTAGCAATTTCATATAGGCGTTTTTCGGCATGCTCCACTTGTTCCAAGGCTTCTTCATCCATCGAAATGGCAAAAGCATCATTGACGATATCAGTTCCCAGAGCAATCATTTGACGACGCAAATAACGATCTAAAATTTGACGACCATAATCCGTTGCATTGATAATATTCGTCGAGGCAGCAGCCAACTCTGCCAAATACGATGCCCCTCCAACATCTTTTAATGAATTATCACCCTCAAAAAAGGCTTTTAACGTAATCGGGTCTGCAATCCGCCCCTGCTCGATATACAAACGACAGGCTTCATAAATTTTACCGTGAACAGGATTAGCAAAACATTCTGCCCGCAAAAATTCCGATACTTTTTCCAATGCTCGGTTATTTGAAAGAATTGCCCCCAACAGGGCTTGTTCTGCTTCTAAATTCTGTGGCGGAATACGCATCATATGTTCCATGACTATACCCTTAAATTTTACTTTTTCGATTTCGCAATTTTACATGAAAAAAAATATTTTTGCAAATCATTTTTGTTGAAAGGAATAACACTTGCTTTTTTCGAAGCGATTTGTTACACTATTTCAAATAGAAAGGAAAAACAATGATTGCAAAATTAATGGGGTTGCTTGACGGTATTTACGACGGTTTTATCATTATCAACGTAAACGGAGTTGGTTATCGTGTTTTTTGTTCCACCCGAACAACCAGTCAATTACCCGGTATCGGCGAAGGGGTTAGTCTGTTTATCGAAACACAAGTACGAGAAGATTCTATCAAATTATTTGGATTTTCCACACCGACAGAACAACAATTATTCAACATTCTCAACGTTGTTCAAGGAGTTGGTGCAAAAGTTGCCCTTGCCATCTTATCAACCTTAACACCACAAGATATTCAATTAGCGGTCATGACAGGTGATTCGAAAACATTTACCCGTGTATCCGGTATCGGTCCTAAATTAGCCACTCGTTTAGTCACGGAACTCAAAGGAAAACTCGGTTCACTCGGCACGCATGAAAACATGCCAATTTTACAGGCTGGCTCTCTCAATTCAACTAACAATAAAATATTAGATGATGCCATGTCTGCATTGACGAATTTAGGATATGCTCGAGCCGAAGCCGGTGGTATTGTCGCACAAATTCTAAAAGAAAATCCCGATTTAAACACAGGCGAACTGATTCGGTTATCACTCAAAGAAATCGGCAAAATGAAAATGTAGATTATTGTTCTCGTGTGATTTAAAGCAGATATAACAACTGATTATCAAACACAGTCCGTTTATACATGATTAGTGTTTATTTATACAAAAAAGGCGATATCAAATCGCCTTTTTGCCCAAAAACACTCCTTACTTATTGTCAGAAATAATATTTAAAAACGGTATCGGAGCACTACCGTAAATATTCACAGGTAATTTTCCGTCCCATTTTTGAACGGCTTCATATGCAACTAAATTTTGATTTTGACTCAAAGCCTGTGAACGAATACGCATACTCTCGGCTTCGGCCTTGGCACTTAAAATCTTTTGATTCGCTTCTTCTTCAATTTGTTTTGTTTTGTTTTTGGCTTTAATAGCATCTTGTGTAGCAATTTGTTTTTCTTCAATAGCCCGCTCAAATTGCGTTGAATAGTTGATATCCTCAATGACAACGCTTTGAACCAAAATATATGCCGGTTCCAATCCGTTTTTCAACGATTTTAAAATTTCATCAGATGCTTTTTCACGATTAGAAACCAAAACATCCGCTTCCCATTTACCAATTGTATCTTTAACGGCTTTTAAAATTTGCGGCATAATCACTTTTGTTTTATAATCCATACCAATGTGCTTGTACAATAAATGTGCCGAATCATCGTTCACGCTATTATTAACCGTAATTACCAAATCAGCTTGTTGAACATCTTTAGTATAAGCACTCATCTTCAACGAAGTTCTTTGTACCCGTGTATCAATTTGTTTAACTTCAGTTGTAATCGGATTGTAAAAATAAATACCCTCCGGTAACGGCTCGCCAATTACCTCACCAAAACGGGTCTTAATCCCTCGATAGCCGGTATCAATCACACTGATTCCTGAAAAACTAATCCCAGCACCAATCAACGCCACAGCTAAAACACTGTATAAAATAAATTTATTCATATCAAAACTCCTTTAATTATATTATCTATTCAAAAAGAGGAACATCATTTCAATTCTTCTTTAATGCGAATCCGCCCTTTTCGTGTTAATAATAAAATCGGAAATAAAAGCAAAACATCAATATGAGTTGATGTCATCTGTTTTGTTGAAACTTTATACAACATCAAACATAAAATTCCAAAAATCCACACACCTAAAACGAAACGTAATGCAATTAAGGCAACAACCATTACTTTCCCCCTTTCCGCTGGAAGTTTAACAAAAATATTTTTGTATGTCAAACAAAACTATTCTATCCATACATACGAATATTATTCAAATCACGAACTTTATAAATATTGTTTTCATCGTACCAAGAATCGATATGATACGGATCCCGACGACGAGATGTTGTATCATGTCTTTGCATTTTTATTTGCTCTGTTTTTTCTTCTGATAAAGAACAATCTTTTTCACTTGTATTTTGATTTCCAATGTGTTTCATACTATACCCTTTTTGTAAAAACAACATTATACATATTTTTAAACAAAAATCAAGTCAAAACATCAGTACTACTTTATTTCCATAATTTTAAATCGGGCATGATGATGAAAGGCATCCTTTTGCCCACTTTCAATCCATATTGTCAAATTATCAATTATTTTTTCAATTGTTTGAGATATAATCTTTTTGTATTTTATTTTATTTGAAGTTTCAAAAAATTGCGTCATATCTTTGATTAAAAAAGTAATTTCTTTAACAACATTCAACAAGGAAGACATTTGTTGTTCCGTTACAATGTCAAAAAAAGAGGGTTTATGTAAGATGAGTGTTAAATTCTTTTTTATATCTTCCAATAGCACTATATTGTCTTTTTGGAGCGTTATTTGACGATAAATTTCATCCTCGTCTAATTCTAAAAAATCATCTAATTCTTCAATAGAAGACGGTTTTTCCATATGTAACATATGACAAAGACAATCAATTAACTCTATCAGTTGCGTGTTAACTTCTAAAGTAACACTTTCAAACACTAAATTATGTAAATTACGGGAAGTTATCTTATTGATCACATCATAAAAAATAAAAACTGTCGGAATACTTACCAAACCGGAAGCAATATTGACAAATAAATTATTCAAACCGGTATCAGTAATGAATTTTTGAGTCAAAATATACATGACAATACCTGTTACGAAAGCAACTAAATATGGCAAAATTTTAATCAATAATTTCTTCATATCATTTAAATATAGTCAAAATTTCTTTTTGCAATAAGACCTTATGATATAAAAAAAGGGAAATGCCATCATTTCCCTTTCCCTTTTTATTATCAAACACCCAATCTATATAGGTACAATATTTATCAGAATCAATATCAATCTTGATTTTTTTGATAATTATTTTGATAAACTTGCCAGGTCGTACGAATAATATTTTCCAGATCACTGTGTTGTGGTTGCCAACCCAATACAGATTGTGCCTTTTCAGATGATGCCGTCAATTTTGCAGGATCGCCCGAACGACGAGGAGCCATAACATAGTTAATTTTTTGATTAACAATACGTTCTGTTTCCTGAATCATTTCTAAAACGGAATGACCTTTTCCAGTGCCCAAATTAAGAACCTGACTTTCATTCTCACGTTCCAAATACTGCAACGCCAATGTATGAGCCATAGCCAAATCCGTTACATGAATATAGTCTCGAACACAAGTACCGTCTGGCGTATCATAATCGTTGCCAAAAACAGACATTTGCTCTCTGATACCAAACAATGTTTCCATAACAACCGGCAACAAATTTTGTGGTTTTTCTTCCAACCCTGGAACATCACCATCTTTATCATAACCAACAGCATTAAAATACCGTAAAGATACAAATTTAATTCCTTTTAAACGATCATACCAACCCATTAAACGTTCCATTTCCAGTTTGGTAAATCCATAAAAGTTAATCGGATTTAGGGGGTGTTCCTCATCCAACTGTGGTTTTTGAGGCATACCGTAAACAGCGGCCGAAGATGAAAAAACAAGATATTTCACATTCTTTTCAGCCATTGAATTTAATAGGTTAATTGCCCCAATCAAATTATTTTCTGCATATTTTTCCGGTTCTGCCATCGATTCGCCAACGGCTTTTTTAGCTGCTAAATGCACAACACCGTCAACACCGTCCATAGCCGTTTTTAATGTTTCAATGTCTAATAAAGACCCTTCCATAAATTCAGCATCGGCAAATAAATTGATTCGTTTTCCTGTTGATAAATCATCATAAACCCGAACATTAAATCCTGTATTTAATAACGACTTAACAACATGACTACCAATATAACCGGCCCCACCGACAACTAAAATACGCATATAAACTCCTTATCTATTTTCCAAATTTTGAGCAGCAAAAGACCAATTCAACAAATGATCTGTTACATTCTTTAAATATTCCATGCGTCGATTTTGTACATCCAAATAATAGGCATGTTCCCAAATATCCAAACACAATAACGGCGTTTGTTTCGGATGTGTTAACGGCGTAAAAGCATTTTGTGTTTTGATAACATCTAACCGATTATTTTCCAAAACCAGCCATACCCAGCCACTACCAAAAGTTGTCATACCTTTACGGACTAATTTTGCTTTTAATGCATCAACAGAACCAAAATCACGATCAACCAATTGTCGTAACGAATCAGGTACACTTTGAGGTTGATCTGCCACCGTTAAACTATTCCAAAAAAATGTATGATTCCAAACTTGGGCAGCGTGGTCAAACAACAAACCTAAATCATTATCATAAGCATATTGAATCAATTCTTCCAATGGCAAATCAGCATAAGGCTGTCCTTCAATCAATTCATTTGTTTTTTGAACATAACCGGCATGATGTTTGCCATAATGAAATGACACCGTTTCAGCACTGATATAAGGAGCCAATGCATCTTCGGCATAAGGTAATTGTGGTAATTGTATTGTCATAACTTTATCCTTTCAGTTTGCAATTATACACAATAAATAAATAATGACAAGCCCCAAAAGAAACAATTATCATTTTATATCATTTTTTTGAAAAAAAATAAAATCACAAAAAAAAATCTTGATTTCAAGAGAAAAGATTGTTATAATGGTCAGGAACTTGCGGTTATGGCGGAATTGGTAGACGCTCAGCGTTGAGGTCGCTGTGGACGTAGTCCGTGGAAGTTCGAGTCTTCTTAACCGCACCACAAAAAAACGCCTGTTAAAGGGCGTTTTTTTTATTACATAATCAAAAAAAGAGGTGTTATTATAAACAACTCCTGAAAAAACATAATCATGAGGCATCAACCAACCCATTTATTATATTACATTATAAAATATTATACTATAAAAAAGAAAAAACGATTCGTTTCTTTGTATTTCAAACAGCAATTTTTACATAAAAAAAGGCTTTTGTCGAACGCCAAAACCTATTCAAAAATAAGTCTTAAAAATCAATATATTCTCAACGAAAAACGTGTCAAAAAAAGGTACGTTATTTTTCCCATATTATGATGCAAAATACCTCTTGTCAACTAAAAAATGTAATCATCTGATTTTTATATCTTTTTTACCCCATTATAAACACACGTCGTCTGTCAAAAAAAAGCGTCAAAAAAACGTACCTTTTTTTGTCGCGTTTTTTAATGAGAAGGTTTTGATTTTTTGAGATTATTTTAACGGAGGTTTTATGATTCGCAAATTGCCTTTTTTACATCGTTTTTTGAACAAAAACACACAAGAATCCGGTCGTAGTATGGTTGAAATCTTGGGTGTTTTGGCTGTGATAGGGGTCTTATCTGCCGGTGGGATTTATGG
>JAZTVX010000012.1:0-14193 GCA_045635565.1 Alphaproteobacteria bacterium | reverse complement strand
CCCCTATCACAGCCAAAACACCCAAGATTTCAACCATGCTACGACCGGATTCTTGTGTGTTTTTGTTCAAAAAACGATGTAAAAAAGGCAATTTGCGAATCATAAAACCTCCGTTAAAATAATCTCAAAAAATCAAAACCTTCTCTTTAAAAAACGTGTCAAAAAAAGGTACGTTTTTTTGACGCTTTTTTTTGATGGACGGGGTGGGTTGCTACGGAAGTAAAAAAGATATAAAAATCAGATGATTGCATTTTTTAGTTGACAAGGGGTATTTTACATAATAGTATGGGAAAAATAACGTACCTTTTTTTGACACGTTTTTTATTGAGAATACATTGATTTTTAAATGTTATTTTTAAACAGGTTTTCCCTTCGACAAAAGCCTTTTTTGTGTATATACGGTACTTAATAGTATAAAAAATCCTTGTAAAAACTCTAATGGGATTTTGATAAAATATTATTCCAATATATAAGGTGTTTTATTTTGTGATAAGACTGTTTTTTGAGTAACAATTTTTTGTTTTTCTTTTTTGCGTATTCAAATCTAATAATACCCCCTCAATGTAATATAAAACAAATACAAAAAAATATTGACAAACAAAAAAGTGTGATATTCTAACTGATATAGATAATAAATTAAGGAGTGGAAAAATGGAATTATCAACATTGGAATTATTAAACACAACATCTCTAATAGCCTTAACTGCCAGTGCAACAACAACACTTTATCAATTGGGTGAAGCAGCATATCATTATAAAAACAAAACAGTTAGAGATTGTGATACATGGCGTGGGCACACAACTTACATATATGAATATCCTGTTACTTTATCAAAAGCAAAAAAAGCCGGAATTATTACCGGATTGTTTGCAATCGGTGCATTGTGTGCAAATTATTTTGTCAATGATATGAAAGATAATACTCAAATGACATGTGTTGATATCAAGTATGCACAAAAGTCCGAAGTTCAAAATGGTAATTGCGATTGTTTTTTATTAGATACAGACAACAATCCAAAAACGGTTGAATATATTGGTTATGCCCCGACTTCGATTGAAAATATGACACAAAGACAAAATATTGGTAGTGTGAAAGTTGGTACATCAATGAGTATGAGGGAATGGCTTTCACTCGTTCAGAAATTGGAAAATGTTAATCAATAAATAGTTTTCTATTATATGAACCTCTCTCTGCTCATGCAGGAGGTATCCTTTTAAGTCAAACTCACCTTATCACAATCAAAACAGCCTTTCATAACTGAAAGGCTGTTTTGATATTGAGTCAAAAACGATATTTATTCCTGACCTTGATATCTTTGAATAATGCTTTGAAAAACATCTGGATGTTCTTCAAATCCAACACGGGAAACATAACCTTGTATCGTTTCATCAACTAATGTTTGACCAACTGTTTGTTGTGTTTCAGCCAATTCTGCCGTTAACACTTCTGTTGAAATATCTGTATCGGCTTTTTTAATATTTTTAACAACAACAATTAACTGACCATTACCTAATGCAATATTTTGAGCATTTTTATGACCTGTTTCTTGAGCAAAAATGACTTCGGAAACACTCATAAATTGTGGATTAACCGTTGTGCGTAAAACATCCTTCATATCAACATATTCAAAATCACCGTTATATGTTGCTAATGTTTTTAAATCAGCCCCATCTTGAACTTTTTGAGTCAATTCTTCAACCAATTTCGGAAATGCTTCTTTTTGCTTTTCTTGAATCCATAATGCTTTAATATCATCTTGAACTTCACTCAATTGCTTGGCTTCAACCGGTGTGATTTCTTCAACCTGTGCAACCAAAAAACCATCATTGTTTTGAATTAGACCGGAAACTTCACCAACTTTCAAAACAAAGACTTCTTGCAACAATTCCGAATTAAGATAGGCTTTTTCCATTTCTTTACCATCACTCAAGACGCCTGTGATATCAACCTTTTCAATACGAGCAACCGGTAAATTTAATTCCTTGGCAGCTGTAATCAAATCCTTACCTTCGCCCAAGATATCTTCCAACCGACGGGATAAGTTTTGCAATTCATCATATGCTTTACCCATTGCTAATGTCTTTTTAATTTTAGCCTTTACCGTTTCAATTGGTGTTGTTTCGGCTTTTTTAATATCTTTAATCCACAGAATGTGCCAACCACTTTTCGATTCAATCGGTCCGACAATATCACCTTTTGATGCATTAAAAACAACATCACTCAATTCTTCCATCAATTGTGCTTTTGATGTCATACCGAAATGCGTATCTTGTTCGGTTTGTCCGACTTTTTCTTGTGCTAATTGATTAAAGTTCTGAGTTGTAACTTCTTGTTTAATTAAATCGGCTTCTTCTTTTGTTTTAAAAAACATTTGATACAAATCACGTTCTTCGGGTTTATTGTAAGTATCTTTCTGTTCTTCATAAACAGCATCGATTTCAGCCCCATCAATTTGCATTGTATCAGCAATCATGTCCGGAGATAACGAAACAATGTTTAATGTTCTGTATTCCGGTTTCATGAAATTTTCAATGTAAGCCTCATAATAATCTTGAACATCTTGTTGAGTTGGCTCTTGGGCAACTTTAATCTTGTTAGGAGTAACAGATAAAACTTCAATATCCCTTTTTTCATTTTTATAAGCATACGAAGCCTTTGCCAACGCCTCAGAGGAATAACCCATTTGCTTGACCGTATCCGTAAAGTGTTTGTATGCTAATATTTTTTTCAATTTATGAGCCATTTGAACTTCATTCAACCCCAAATGGGACAAGTGCATGCGAAACAAATTTTTATCAAAATTACCGGCAGCATCCTGATAAATTTTATCTTTTTCAATATATCTGCGAATGGCTTCATTTGATGCCGTTAAACCTAAACCTTCCGAAATTTCGGTTTGAATGGCTGTTTCGATTTCCTGTTGAAGAACCTGATTCATAACACCATTGGCAATAGCCTCTGTTGGAGAAACATACTGCCCTCCCCTCATCTGAGAATAAAATTTTCTGGCCTGTTCGAACGATTGCATCAACTGAGCCGATGAAACACCTGTTTTACCAACTTTAATCACATCTTTTGACACATTATAAGATGACACATTTGCCAATCCGCCTAAACCAAAAAATGCCAACATACTGATTGCTAAAACACTCAAAATAAATTTGGCAAACCATGAATTTGCAAGTTTATTAAAAAAAGTTATCATATTCCTTATCCTTCTTGTTAAACTGTTGACCTTTATACATCAATCAGTTTGATTTTGCAAATATTTTTTCACTATTTTTCATGCATTTTGTCTTGAAGTAAACGAATGGCTTCTTCCAACGTAGGCACATCGTTTTTATTTTTAACCGACGCCATCAATTTACCACATTTAACATATGGACCATATCGACCGATTTGATAGGTAATGACTTCATCATTCCATTTACCGACTTCCACTGCCTGTTTTTTTATTTTGGATTGTGACAACAGTTCCAATGCCCGCTCTAATGTTACTGTCAAAATACTATCTGTCGCTTCTAAAGATTGAAATGTTTTGCCCCTTTTGACATATGGACCAAATCGACCGATACTGGCTTCAATCGGTTCTTTCGTATCCGGATCATTTCCCAATAACCGGGGTAATGACAATAATTTTAATGCCATTTCAATCGTAACAGAGTCAGGTTTCATTGTTTTTGGCAAACCAGTTCGTTTGGCTTGCTTTCCCTCCCCTTCCTGCACATACCAACCATATGGACCTTTTTTCAAAAAGATACTCACGCCGTTTTCATTTTTGCCCAGTTCCTGATTGGTATCTTCGGCAACCGTTTCAAGTGGTTGCCCATTGTCATCTAACGGTGGAGGTGTCAAAGAAGCATACTGTTTCGTATATTTACAGGCCGGATAATTGGAACAACCGATAAAAGCCCCGAATTTACCGATATGCAGTGATAATTTTCCTTCTTGACAATCCGGACATTTACGACTTTCTTCTGTCGGAAAAATTTGTCTTTCCAATGAACCGGATACTTTTTCCAATATTTCACCCATTTTATTCGGAACGGATTGAACAGTTGAATCAAAACTACCCCAAAAGTCCGTTAAAACTTCTTTCCATTGAGCCTCACCATTTGTAATGTCATCTAATTTATTTTCCATCAATGCTGTGTAATCATACTGAACATATCGGGTAAAATAATTTTCCATAAAAGCCGTAACAATACGCCCTCTGTCTTCCGGAATAAATTTCTTCGCAACCAATTTAACATATGCACGTTCCTGCAATACAGACAAAATCGTCGCATATGTTGACGGACGACCAATACCCAATTCTTCCAATTTTTTCACAAGACTGGCTTCTGAAAAACGAGGAGGAGGCTCTGTAAAATGCTGTTCCGATAAAACAGATATCGTATCTAGTTTTTCACCTTCGTTCATCAGAGGCAACAAACCGTTTTCATCATCATCTTGCTTGGCATCATCGATATCTTCTTTATACACCTTAATAAAACCGGCAAAAGCAATTGTTTGACCAGTTGCTCTGAATTGCGTTTTGCCGTCTTGAGCCGGTATATCGATACCAACTTTATCCAAAACAGCACTTTCCATCTGACAGGCAACCGTTCGTTTCCAAATCAATTCATACAATTTTCGCTGGTCAGCCGATAAACTGCTGGCAATAGAATCCGGTGTACGTAGCACATTGGTCGGACGAATGGCTTCATGAGCCTCCTGTGCATTTTTCGAATTATTTTTATATAACCGTGGTTTTACCGGTAAAAACTCCTTACCATATTCTTTTTCAATGAGTGTTCGAGTTGCTTCAATGGCTTCTTGTGACAAAGCAACACTATCTGTTCTCATATATGTAATCAAACCGACGGTTTCACCACCAATATCAACCCCTTCGTACAAGCCTTGTGCTAACTGCATTGTTTTTTTGGCACCGAAACCTAATTTACGGGAGGCTTCCTGTTGCAACGTAGATGTTGTAAAAGCAGGAGCCGGATTGCGTTTCGTTTGTTTACGCTCAATTGTGCCGACAGTATAAAGACTTTGCTTAACTGTTTCTTCAACCTGTTTGGCAATGGTTTCATTATTAAGGTCAAATTTTGTCAGTTTTTTACCATCATAATGCGTTAAACGTGCTTTAAAAACATCTTGACGAATCGTTTGAAACTGACCGTTTAATGTCCAATATTCTTCCGGTTTGAAAGAAGTAATTTCATCCTCTCGTTCGCAAACCAAACGCAAGGCAACTGATTGAACACGTCCTGCTGACTTGGCTCCCGGTAAATTACGCCACAACAATGGCGAAATTTTAAAACCGACCAAATAATCCAAAGCACGACGAGCTAAATACGCATTAACCAACTGCATATCAATATCCCGTGGATTTTTAACGGCTTCTAAAATCGCATTTTTTGTAATTTCATGAAAAACGACTCGATAAACAGGCAAAGTATCCGGCAATTTTTTGCGTCGTTTCAATTCCTGTACAACATGCCATGCAATAGCCTCTCCTTCACGATCAGGGTCGGACGCCAAATATAAAGCATCTGCTTTTGATAAGGCCTTAACCATATCCCGAACGGTCTTTTCTCCTCGAGACTGAACTTCCCAATCCATTGCAAAATCTTCTTCCGGTCGAACGGAATTATTTTTGGCAGGCACATCCCGAATGTGCCCAAAACTAGCCATAACCATATAATCCTTACCTAAATACTTATTGATGGTCTTTGCTTTTGCCGGAGATTCCACAATCACTAATTTCATCTAACTTCTCCATTCATTATCGTATATCAATGCAATTCTTTGTCCGGCAAAGCGTTCAATCTTTCCGGCTAATTCTAATTCAACTAAAATAATACTGACTAATTCTGTCGGCAACCCCGTTCCACGGATTAACTGATTTACACCCGTTACTTCCGGTGATAATCTGGACACAATAATATCACGGGCCTTGTTTAAATCACTATCAGAAATAAATGACAACGGTTTGTCCAATTCGTGTTTATCACACACATCCAACAATGTTTTAGACGTATTGGAATCTAATATTTCCAAAATATCTTCCCCACAAGTGACAAGATGTGCCCCGTCTTTTATCAATTCGTTCGGCCCTCTACTTCTTGCATCAAGAGGAGACCCCGGAACAGCAAAAACTTCCCTGTTTTGTGACAAGGCTTCACGTGCCGTAATCAATGATCCCGATAAGACATGTGCTTCAATAACAAGTGTACCTAAACTTAAACCGGAAATAATTCTATTACGTCGAGGAAAAGAACGTGGTGTCGGATTTGTTCCCATCAACATTTCAGAAACCACACATCCCCGTTCAATGATTTGTTGATAAATTTTGGCATTTTCACGAGGATAAACAACATCAACCCCCGTTCCCAAAACAGCAATCGTACCAAACTTTTCGTTAGTGGCTTCCAAAGCACCTTCATGTGCTGAACCATCAATCCCCCGTGCCATACCGGACGTGACAATATATTTATTTTGCACTAAATCGAAAGCAATCGACCGAGCCAAATTCTGACCGTTAATTGTACAATTACGACTACCGACAATACTGACACTCGGTCGATTTAAAAAATCGCTTCGTCCCTTAACAAACAGGAACGGGGGGCAATCTTCTATTTCCCGTAACAAACGAGGAAAATCTTCTGATTCACTCGTGATTACATCAATATCTTTTTTTATTGCTAATTCAATTTGATGTTCAACATAAGCCTTATCAGCAATCTTAATCGGACGCCGTCTTCCCCCCTTGGCAGCACGATCTGAAATATGGGATAAAGCGGCTTCGGCACTTTTATAATAACGCAACAAATCACGATATGTTATCGGTCCGACATTTTCACTTAACGCTAACTGTATTTTGAAAAATTGTTCACGTGTTAACGGTTTCATCTGACATTTCCTTATTTTTATTCGACCGATTTCTTTTTGAATTTGATTTTTGTTTCCTCTTTATGTACTAAACGCACAATATTTTCTTTATGCCGATAAAAAGACAACAACGTCAACAAAAAATAGATACAACCGATGCGTTTATCCGTCTCAAGACAAAAAGCATATATTGGAGCCAATGTTAATGCCGTTAATGCTGACAAAGAAGAATATCGGAACAAAACAGCAACCATCAACCAGGTCAATGATGTACAAACACCAACCATTGGCGTCACACCAAACATCAATCCCAATGTGGAGGCAACACCTTTTCCACCTTTAAATTTCAACCATACCGGATAATTGTGTCCAAAAACAGCCGCAACACCGGCAACAACACCAATAATTTGAGAATGAAAAATCCACTGACACAAATACGCCGCAAAAGCCGCCTTACCAACATCACACAACAATGTTAAAAGAGCCAAATCCTTGCGACCTGTTCGTAACACGTTCGTTGCCCCGATATTACCGGAACCGATTTGACGAATATCGCCCAAACCTGCCATTTTTGTCAAAACCAAACCAAACGGAACTGACCCCAACAAATAACCAATGACAATTGATAAAAGATATTCGATAAACATAATATTCTCCTTTTCTACAAGACAATTGCTTTTATTTCTTATACGAGTTTATGACAAAAGGCAAGCAAAAAAAACAGGCATAGAACAACATATATCCCTTTTTGATTTTATTTAAACCGGCCTTGTCATATCCGTAATTTGAAATTGAATTTTCGTATGACCACGCCATGTATCCCGTTTTAAAGTTCCCAAAACATGAACATACTGCTGATGCATATTTAGCAAACAAACGCCTAACTCCGTATCGACACATCTAAATGCAATTGCATTGATACTTTTACCGTTTTGTGCTGTCAATGTGCAGGATATATGACCGTTCTTCAACATGTTAACACGAGTTACACACACATTTTTTAAAACAAATTTCGGTTCCGGATTGGCCTCACCATAAGGAGCAAGCAAAGACAAAGCCTCTAACAGTGCTTCATTAACACCGCCCAAATTCAAAACAGCATCAACCGATACAACAGACAAATCTTGCGAAATCATTTCCGGCTTAACATTTTCCCGAAGATACGCCTTAAAAGCCGGCAATTTTTCTTTTGTCAATGAAAAACCCGCAGCCATCGGATGCCCCCCACCCCGTGACAGAATACCCAACTGTATGGCATTCATAATCAATGTTCCCAAGTCAACTCCTTGTACAGAACGGGAAGAACCCTTAATCTCATCATTTTCAATACTTAACGCAAATACCGGCAAGTTATACTTATCTTTTAAACGACCGGCAACAATCCCGACAACACCCTGATGCCAATTTTCACCTTCAACCACTAAAAACGGTGTATCAATCGGTTCTTTTTCAACTTGTTCAATAGCTTCAAGCAAAACAGCCGTTTCAATTTCACGTCGGGTCAAGTTTAAACTTTCCAGTTCGTTAGCCAAGACACCGGCTTCAACCGAATCATGACATGACAACAAACGCATACCAATATCTGATTTGCCCACACGACCACAGGCGTTAATACGAGGACCAAACACATATCCCAAATGATAAGAAGTCGGTGCTTCCGACAAATTAACCAATTCAGCTAATGCTCTCAATCCCAAATTTTTACCTTGCTTCATCTGTTTTAAACCGGATTTTACAAACAACCGATTAACACCTTGTAATTTTACAACATCACATACCGTTCCAAACGCTACTAAATCCAAATACTCCATCAAATTCGGCTCTGTTTTGTCCTGATAGAAGCCGGCCTTTCTCAATACGGCATTCAATGCAACAGTAAACAAAAATACAACACCGACTGCAGCCATGTAATGACATGGATGATGAGCATCTTCATCTAATCGTTTTGGATTCACAATAGCATAAGCATTCGGCACACGGGTTTCATCAGCATCATGATGGTCCAATACAATCACGTCCACACCCAACTGTGTTCCATAAGCAATCGGTTCAAAGGCCGTCATACCACAATCCAACGTCGCAACCACCCGACACCCTTTTTCATAAAATTCCTTCATCTTATCAGCATTTGGACCATAACCATCTTCTCTATCTGGCACGAAACAATATACCGGAACATCACATTTTTCTAAAAACATTTTTAACAAAGCAGTTGATGTTGCTCCATCAACATCATAATCTCCCATCAATCCGATGGGCTCACGATTTAAAATGGCTTGAGCCATACGATGAGCCGATTTTTCCATATCTTTCAACGAAAAAGGATTAGGCAAATGATTTTTCAACGTTGGATTAAGAAAAACATCTACGTCTTCAAGTCCAACCGAGCGAGATGCCAAAATCCGTGCCACAATTTCCGGCAAACCAAATTTTTGCCGTATCGCCATAGCCAATCTCGAATCATATTCCTTTTGTAGCCAACGATTACCACTGACTGTTTCACCCACTTCTAATGCTGTCATATCCATTCAACTTTCACTTTGTTTTTTCGAACAAGTGTATCTGTTTTTAAAAATGAAAGCAAGTAAAAAAAAATAAAATAAATGCTTGCAACATGCCTTTTTTTTCTTTATAATGTCATCACAATTAAAAAGGGGGAAAAATGACACAAAATATTTTATTTATTGCAAGCGAAATGACACCTTTTGTCAAAACCGGTGGTTTAGGCGATGTTGTCGGGGCGTTACCAAAATCTTTGGTTGCTAATCACGATGTTAATGTCAAGGTAATTATTCCATTATATTCATGTATTGACTATCAAAAATTTAATTTATACCCACGCATGCAAGGTAACTGCGTCAACATGGGAAATTGCCAGGAATTTTTCAGCGTTCACCAATCTGACTTTATATCGGGTGTTGAAACATATTTTATTGAATTTAATAAATATTTCGGTCGTCCGATTTATCGTCAACACGGGTTATATGATGATTGCAACACGCATCAAGAATACGCCGATAATGCGTATCGTTTTTCATTCTTCTCACGGGCAGCCTTACAAACAGCCAAAGACTTGGGATTCCGTCCGGATGTCGTTCATGTCCATGATTGGCAAACAGCATTAACACCGTATTATTTAAAACACGATAACGATCCGTTTTTTGCCCATACAAAAAGCCTTTTAACGTTACACAATTTACCGTATCAAGGTCGGTTTGGGGCTGATGTATTATCTTATGCAAAAATCGATTGGATGGATTTTAATCCGAATGCCTTTGAAGACTATGGTCGTATTAACTTACTAAAAGGTGGCATTCGGTTTGCTGATAAATTAAACACGGTTTCACCAAATTATGCCCGTGAAATTTTAACACCTGAATACGGTGCCGGTTTGGATTTTATGTTGCGTGAAAGACAACATGATTTAGTAGGTATTTTAAATGGTATTGATACGCAAATGTGGAATCCGCAAAATGATAGTATTATTCCGCATCAATACACATGGAATGATTCCGAACACGGTAAATTACGAAATAAGCAGGAATTAGTTCGTCACTTTAATTTAGATTCGAATGACAAACCTATTTTTTCCATGGCTGTTCGCTTAACGGAACAAAAAGGTGTTAAAATGCTGTCGGAATGTATTGAACCGGTATTGAACACAATGCATTGTCAATTCGTCATCATGGGTAATGGGGACGGTTGGATTCAAAACTATTTTGATTCCCTGCCAAAAAAATATCCAGGTCAAATCGGTGTCAAAATTGGTTTTGACAGTGAGACAGAACACTTAATGGATGCCGGAGCTGATTTTTCGCTTGTACCATCTATTTATGAACCGTGTGGTTTAAAACAAATGGTCAGCCAAACTTACGGAGCATTACCTGTCGGTCGAGCTACCGGTGGTTTAGAAGATACTATTTTGAACTATAATGAATATTACGGTGTCGGAACGGGATTCAAATTCCATGACATCTCATCACAAGCCCTATATAATACAATCGGTTGGGCAAATGCCACTTGGTACGACAGACCTGAACACATCAAAATGATGCGAAAAATGGCGATGAAACAAAATTATTCATGGAATAAATCTTCTACAGATTACAAAAACTTATATAACAAAATAGCAGGAGTATATTGATGCAGAAAATTTCAGTAGCAATTGTCGGTTGGGGAAATATCGGAAAAGCATGCAAACGAGCAATATCTGAATGTTCAGACATGGTTCTCGCTGGTGTTGTTCGTCGAGCATCTTCCATTTCTCATTCAGAAGATCCTGAACTGGAAAATATTAAAATTGTTTCTGACATTACAAAGTTGAGCCATGTTGATGTTGCTTTGTTATGTATTCCGTCACGAGAAGTTCCACAACGTGTTAAAGAATATCATGCATTGGGAATTTGCACGGTTGATTGTTTTGATGAACACCAACGCATTACTGCTCTGAGACGAGAATTAGATATTTCTGCCAAAATTAAAAAAGTTGTTTCTATCATTTCTGCCGGCTGGGATCCGGGGACGGATTCACTTATTCGCGCCTTAATGAAAGTTGTATCTTTGACCGGTTATTCAACAACAACTTTCGGTGGTGAAAAAGGTGGTCGTAGTATGGGTCACACGGCACAGGTTAAGTCAATTGCCGGTGTTAAAGATGCTGTTGCTTTGACGTTAGCCAATGGTCGAGGCAAACACAAACGTCGTGTTTATCTTGAATTGCAGGAAGGGGCTGATTTGAAACAAATCGAGCAAGCCATTTTATCTGATGCATACTTTAAATTTGACCAAACAGAAATTATTCCTGTAGAAAGCATTCACCCGTACAATACGTTACATCATTCTGCTACAATTGAACGAACAGGTATGGAAGTCAATCAAACATATACTGTTTCAGGTACAAATCCCGAATTTACAGCCAACATTATGGTTGCATCTGCTCGTGCCTGTGCAAGTGCCTATAATAAAGATGAATTTGGGGCTTATACATTCATCGAACGTCCAATTATCGAATACTTACCGGGCAATAATATCGATGAAAAATTAGAAGGTTATTAAAAACACTTTTGTGTTATCGATACAAATGTTGTTCATATAGAAAAAGATTACTTGTCAACAGGTAATCTTTTTTTATAGCCTTATTTCAATTTCATATAACAAGTTGATATAAAACATATTGTATTCATATGTAAAAAAATTGTTTATTTATAATGAACATATTGAAATTATTTATATGTTATACATACCGACATAAAAATACAAACACTCGAAAACGTGATTTGTTATCGAGTGTTTACATCCAATAATTATTATCTATTTAATCTTCCACGCACTGATAGGCAGTCGGATTACCGTCACCATCTTGAGCCGTTATTTGAGCCGTTCTACCGGCACATGTATTGCACATGCTGATTGATTGAGCATCTAAACCTATCGCACGATTACCACCTTCAGAACAAGACAAGCAATTGCCGTTAATATCTTGCCATTGGTCACCGGCACAATCGGCAACACATAAGCCATATGATACAGAATTTGATTTTTCACCTGTATTAAGGACGCGTCTATCGGCACAGCGAGAACACATATTTTCAATACCCAAGTTAATTTTGACTTTTTCACTTGTACAATCAACACAGGCTTTTGATGTATCTAAAAAGTGTTTTCCTTCTTCACATAACCCTTTGGAACAACTGCCATTTTGATATCTTCTATTGCCACACAAGTTGCACTGTTCCTGCGTTGTAGCGTAAGCCGTTGCCGTATTGCATGTTCGACAATTACCATCATTATCCCGAAAATAAATGGTCCGATTGGGTTCTTTTAAATATTCTCCACTGACATAATAATCGGCTCTTTCTTTTAATGAAGCACTGATTTGATTGGTATCATAATATTCATTGCCGACATGATTACAAATACCACTTTTGGGTGTTCCATCCGTATTAAACACGATTGCCTGACACCATTTATCAACCGTATTCGGATCATTTCTGTTAGCGATACGATTGCCACAAGCCGTACACATTTCAACCCCTTCTGATTGTGCATCAGATCCAGAGGCTTGAATATTACCATAATTTCCGATGTTATCGTTACAAGCAAGACATGCCCCATGTCGTCCTCTGAAGTATCTTTTTGTGCTTGTGTGTGGGCATGTTTTGGGAGCACAATACCATTCCCAACCATGATATATTTTTCTATTCGGACAACGTTCTGAACATTCTGTGTTAACAACAACTCTAAATTCATTTGTTGATTGATCGTCACCACATGATACACATGTTCCACCTTCAACGTTAATATAATTATCATCGCATTTTGGTGCACAATACATAACTTTGTTGTATGTATAAGTTCTACGTTCTTCTATCGTACCATCTTTATTAAACGTTGTATCAGTTTCTAATATTTTTTTGCAGTTAGCAATACATCCGGATTCTTCTTCTGATGTAATTGCAATACCCGCGTTTGAAACAGTTTTACTGCAATCATGACAATTACCATCTTTACCCATAAATGTACCGACAGTACACACATTTCCTTTGGGACGACAATAACCATCTTTGGCTTCACGTCCACAAGCCTCACATAACTCTTTCATTTTTTCATGTGGTCCGATGTGTGTCGATTCGGGGACATCTGTGCAATTGTAACATGCTCCGGTGGTTGTTTGCCATTTTCTTTTGCATCGTTCGTCTGTTGGTTCTGTCTTACAGATAGTATCCGCAATACTACCAGCTTCAGGTTGTTCACAAACAGGGTAACAATACCGCTGTAAATCCCAACCGGCATTATTCGTTTTGTATAAATTATTGTACCAGCGTGCTTTATCATTTGTATTGGGACAACTGTTGCAAGAATCAGCAACAACTTGATTGAAGTTTTCTATAGATGATTCGCTAACTAAAAATACGGGAACAACCTTATCACGATTATCACCACAATTGGCACAATAGTAACGATTATTATTAAAATCAAGTGCAATAAACTGATCTTCATTGCATTCGACTTTTTTAGAACAGTGATCATTTTGCCAAAGCATATTATACCATTCATGTCCTTCACAAGCCGTACATTGCCGTTTGGCAATATCATCAGGTATCACATGGGGCGAACCATCACTGCAAGGGATACATTGTCCTGACGTAGCCTGATATGAATATCCTTCCGTACACATATACGAACAGTAAGCCTTTCCTTCATTTTCCGTACCGTTTAGACTACCAGACCAACGGGTTTGTCCGTTTTGTGTGCATCGGTTACACATACCGAAACCATCTGTTTCATCACTTGATTCGGGATATGGTTCG
>JAZTVX010000011.1:0-11308 GCA_045635565.1 Alphaproteobacteria bacterium | reverse complement strand
TTGTGCCAATAATCAAATTTGTTCGGAATATAACGAAGAAACAGGGGAAAGTCAGGTTTGTGTAACGGTTGAAGAAACATGTGCCGAAGGCGAATTTCGTTCCCAAAACGGGGCGTGTATTCCGTGCGATTATCCGGCTAACGTGCTGATTAAATCCGATGAAACGTTTATGAATGATACAGGCACGGGAAAAGAGTTATGTTTGGCTTGTCCGAATAGCCGACGGGTTGAAGGAAATAGCGAAAAAATATATTGTTCAATCATATGTACCAGTGGTATCAGTTTTGCCGATACCAGCACAACGTGCCATATGTGTACAGATAACCCAGATAAATCTTTTTTGGTTAATACAGATATAGAAAAGTCAAAATGTTTAGCCTGTTCTTCTCAACATTATTGGGTGGGTTATGTTTACGATCAGAGGATTTGTACAAATATCCGTTCTTGTGCTCCAAACGAATATTATTATCCCGTTCCTGCGAGCGGTTCTGTTTGTCAACCGTGTGACCATTCTATTGAACCTCATATGATATCATATGTCCATTCTTCTTCATCTGAAATGGTGGCATTACGAAAATCATCTTGTGAAGCCTGTCCCGATACACCAACAACAAAAAGATGGTGGATTCAATATGGAGTCACTCAAGATCATACGGCCTGTTTTCCCGTTTGTCAACAGCCCTCAGATGTGACTGATTGCGACAATCCTGATACATGTACACGTCAATTTCAAGGCGTAGATGCCAAGTGTTATAATTGTTCAGTGACAACATCCGTAGATATCGGTTATGATACGGCATTACATGATTTGTGTGAAAAATGTGGTCGTGAAGTAAATGATACAAAGTGTGTTAAAAAAGCCATTTGTACGGATACGCAATTTCGGGGTATTGATGGAAAATGTTATGATTGCACGGAACCAAAAGTTGTACAGGTATTAGATGAAGCCGATTCAGGATGTGAGAAAAAATGTGCCGGTGTTGTCATCAATGATACGACCGGAAATCATACCGGTCGAGAACTTTTAAAGGGGTATCATAATACATCTTATAACGTAAATGTTAATGTATGTCGTCCTAAATGTAATGAGTATGATGCAAACGGCAACAAAATGTTTCAAGATTTAGGTCGTACCTGCTACAAATGTAGTACAGACTATTCAATTGAAATGGTTTGGAAAACAGGGTATGGCGGTGCCAATGTAACATCATTTGCGATGAAAAAAGCAAAATATAACGATATTGAATGCAATTCCTGTAATGTGGAAGGACAAACACCCATGCGGATATCCGGTGACAGACTATGCACAAAATATGAAGCATGTGACAACGGTTTTCGAGATAAAGAGGGTAACTGTAAACAATGTAATGACCCCGTTGCCTACAATAGTGTATCAGAAACAGAATGTTATCGAAATTGTAAATCACAAAGAATCGCATATATTGCCATGAATCCCGCTGGAAACCAGATGATACCGTATTGTATTCATGTGAATCCGGGGGTAAGTGGTGTTTGTAATGATATTGGTAATTCACATCATGCTGCCTATGATGATTCTGCCAATAAAATGTTTCGAGATATCACTGGGAATTGTAAATCATGTAATATTCCTGATACAATCACTGTCGGTAAAAATAATTATCACAATAACACGTTTGCAAAACAACAATGTGCTCATTGCGGTAATAGAAATTATAATGGCAATTTTTATTGCAGTTATGGTCTTTGTGATGGAGGAGTAACATTTGCAAATATTGATTTTGAATGTATATCCTGTACAACGACAACAGCCCGTACGGAAATCCCTTTGGGTGTTGCAACGGAAGATAATTGTACCTCTTGCGACGGTAAGCGTGTGATGAAAATAGGAACTGCGGACGAAAACAATTTAAAAGCCTATTGCGTGAAAAAATGTGTTGTCGGCGAGTTCCAAAAAACGGACGGTAAATGTTACACGGGCAGTAATGATTACGGTACCATCGGCAGTGATGAACAATCCAAAACGTTATGTCGCGAAAGTGGTCGTATTGCTTTTTCAAAACAAAATAATGGGGTGACTAATTGGTATTGTTCACAAACGGCAACAGAAACGGAACATTTTATCAACCTGTCAGGTCAACGACTGTCATGCACAGCCAATGATACCGAAATTCCTAACTCGCAAGATGCCCGAAATTTATGTACACAATGCAGTGACCGTTATGTCGAAACAACAGGAGATAAAATTATGTGCCGTAAGGGATAATTGCATGTTGGTACATTTGATATATCGTGATATGGTATCCTCCGAAATATACCCGAGGGGATATCATATTACGTTAAGTGTCGTTTATTCATAACAATAACACCTCCGAACAGGTAAATTCGAAGGTGTTTTCATCATTTTTCAAAACAATCATACTATTCAGCACGCAAGGGTCTGTTTAGTAGTTGTTTTAAAACCTCTTTAATCGGTTGTCCGTGGTAAATGATATGTTCCACAGCAGAACATATCGGCAATTCAACATTGAGTTCTCTCGCCCGTTTCATGATAGAAGATGCTGTTGCAACACCTTCCACCGTCTTTGTGCAATTTGCTAAAACGGATTTGGCCTCCCCTGCTTGACCGACATCAAATCCAAATGAATAATTGCGAGATTGTTTGCTGTTAGCCGTTAACATCAAATCACCAAAACCGGCTAATCCTAAAACACTATCTTTTTTGCCCCCAATGGCAACGGCAAAACGCGACATTTCAGCCAATCCCCGAGTCAATAATGCAGCACGCGTATTATCACCAAAACCACATCCATCCGAAATACCAGATGCAATTGCTAAAACATTTTTCATTGCACCACAAACTTCCGGCGTGATGATATCTGTTGCCGAATATGGACGAAAATATGCCGTTTTCATTAAACGGCAAACCCTATCTGCCATCATTTGCGATTCAGATGCAATCGTAACGGCTGTTGGTTGTTCTTTGGCAACTTCGGCAGCAAATCCGGGTCCTGACAGCACAACCAAAGGTGTTTGCGGACGAATTTCCTGTATGACTTCGCTCATCAATAAACCACTGCTTAATTCAATGCCTTTGGCACACAACACAATCGGTGTCGTCGTTTTTAGATGAGGAATCATTTGTTCAAAAACAGAACGGGTAAATTGTGCAGGTACAACCATTAAAATACAATCTGCCCACTGCAATGTATCACGCATGTCGTTCGTGGCTTCAATGTCCGTCGGCAAAACGGCATTTGGCAAAAAGGGCGTTTCATGTGTCTGGTTAATTTGTTCAACAACTTCCGGTTCTCTTGCCCACAAACGGACATTGTTACCGGCTTTTGATGCTGTCATTGCCAATGCCGTACCCCATGCTCCGCCACCGATAACGGCTATATTCATTTTCATCAAAAAAACTCCTTTACTTTTCAGTTTCTTTTACAGCCAACTCTTTTGCCGAAACGTAATCAAATTTACCTGTTCCGAGCAATGGTGGTTGATCCGTGATTATAATGTGCGAAGGCAAACCCAATTCCGTAACACCGGCAGCCTTAAAGACTTTGACAAGTTCATCTTTCGTCACATCTTTACATGTCGTTATCAGAACGATTTTTTCACCTTTCTTGGCATCAGGAATATTAACGGCACCATAAACAAATCCCGGCCAGCGTTTTTCAATCACATTTTCAACAGCCATCAATGACACCATTTCCCCACCGATTTTGGCAAAGCGTTTGCAACGACCTTTAATTGTTATATAGCGATTTTCATCAACGGTTACAATATCCCCCGTATCGTACCAACCGTTTTCGGGTGGATCTAAATGCAATGGGTTGGTATGACGCATATATCCTTGCATGATATTCGGTCCTTTAACCCATAATTCTTGTCCTTCCGTAATACCTTCGACCGGTTTTAATTGATATGAAATCCCCGGTAAAATCCGACCGACTGAATTTTTCTTGGAATGCAAAAAGGTGTTAACAGAAATAAAGGGTGAACATTCTGTTGCACCGTATCCTTCCAAAATACGAACCCCGAATTTTTCAGACCAGACCTTGCGTGTTTCATCTTTAACTTTTTCAGCCCCTGATGCTACAATTCGCAAACTGTTAAAATCATAAGGATTGGCACATTTTGCATAACCGGCTAAAAACGTGTCCGTACCAAAGAAAATTGTTGCTTTTGTTGAAGCACAAATTTCCGGAATAATCCGATAATGCAACGGTGTCGGATAAAGAACCGTTTTAACACCCAGAAGCAACGGTAAAACCGTTCCGGCTCCCAATCCAAAAGAATGGAACATTGGTAAGCAGTTCAAAAAGACATCATTTGTTAAAACATCTAACCGTGACGGCACCTGATAACAATTGGATAACAGGTTTTGATGACTTAAAAAGACGGCTTTTGGCATTCCTTCCGAACCGGATGTAAACAAAACAACTGCCGTATCCGTTGGTTTAACATCTCCTCCGCTTGTTTTACGATAAGCCCGCTTCGGACAAATTGCCCCAAACACACCAAACAATTTATCTTTAAACGTTAATGTTGAACGCAAATCTTCCAAATACACAATCCGAATACCTGCTTGTGTCAAAGCCGTAATTAAATTATCCAGTTTTGCCATGCTGACAACTTTTTTCGCTGTAACAATCGTTTTTAATCCGATTGTTTCACACGTCGAGATAACTTGTTTAGAACCGGATGTAAAGTTAATCATAGCAGGCACTTTACCGTAAGCATGCAAACCGAATACAGATAAAGCACAGGCATTAGATGTCGGTATCATCAAACCAATGTATTTTTCATCAGGTGTCGCTTTGTTAATTAAACTACCCAAGACGAATGATTTTAAAAATAAACCACAGAATTTAACCGGTTGACGAGCCGTATCTTCCATAATCGGTTTTAAATAACCGGCCATTTTCATTGAATCGGAAACAGCTTCAAACAATGTCCGGTTTTTATCATAACTTTCAAACGTCATATCCGATAAAATATCATACAACCGAGAACTGGACTGTTCACGAATTTCACGGGTCGTCAAATCTTCCTTAAATGAAAAATCAACCGGTTCTTTGACGGTAATTGTGATTTTCGGGAATAATTTGAAATGAGCTTTTTTCCCAATCAATCGTGAAAAGAATGTATGAGATGCTCCGTCAATCCGAATAGGAACGATAGGAGCGTTCCCTTTAACAGCCATCATAGCCGGTCCTTCGTATATTTTCATACGAGTATTACCACCTTCGATAATACCTTCCGTCAAAATCATACACAATTTATCTTGATTGAGTTGTTCAGCCATATACTTCACGGCAAACGGACTGCGTGGATCCAACGGATGAACGTCTGTCAGATTTGTCATAAATTTGACCAATGTTTTTTCAATGAGGCGATCACTAACCGTAAAAGTAATTTGTCTGTCCACAAACGCCGAAATCAACAATACATCCATGTAAGAGGTGTGATTGGTAATAATTAAAGCCCGTTTACCGGCTTTTTGCAGATTTTCCAAACCATTAACTTCCACATGAAACAGTGTTTTAAAAATTTTACGAAATACTTGCCGACGTGATTGAACAGGGAGCAATCGTACCATATAGACAGCAACGAATAAGTTAACCAATGCATACAGTGATAGAATTTCCAATACACCGAATGATAACAACTTCATACTCAAAATAAACAACAATGATACAATAACGGCTAACGCATTAACCATATTGGAAAATGCCATCATACGCCCCATCATAAAAGCAGGTGTCTTCAATTGTATCAGTGTATAAAACGGAATGACGAAGAAAGCAGCCAACCCCCCGAGAATAAACACATCAATCATAATAAACCAATAATGGATATTGGTTGTCAGCATTTTGAAAATCGTGATTCCTTTTTCCATAGGAATCCCAATAAGAGAACTGCTTGCAAAAATGAAATTAAAGAGAAAAACGGATGTTAAAATCCCTACAACACACGTATAAGCCCCCATATTATTACGACGGGACAAACGAGCATATATCATAGCACCGATAATATAACCGATTGTAAAAACACCGGATGATAAAAACATCACGGCAGACCAACGAGCGTGCAAAACCGTGCGACCATATTCGCCCGAAAAGACGAAAATCACACTTGCCAACATCCAAAACCAAGCAATACCGACCAAATAAGCCCATACATCAAATTTGTGTTTTAATTTTTCAGATACAAAACCAAAAGCCCGATACGGATTTTTATAAATAACGGTTTCAGCATCAGCCGGTTTGTTCATCGGGATTTTTAGCGTAACAGCAAAACTGATGACTGACAAGACCAATCCCAAAGCACACACGACAAAATAAGCAACATCAAATTTCAACACGCTTGTTAATAATAAACAGGATAAACCACTGGCAAAAATAACACCGGCTTTCATCAACGTATTACCGGCATTTAATTTAACCGGAGCAACCAGTTCCGTAATTAAAGCCGTATCTAAAACACGCAAGCACGCATTGGTAAATCCCATGGCAATTAAAATACTCAATAATAAAACACGTGAATCGAGCGAAATACTGACCAAAGCCATAATCATAATACCGATTTCACATAAACGAACGACACGCAAACACCGTGATTTCGAAAGTTTATCGGCAATTTGTCCGATATAGATTGTTGCACAGCAAAATGACAACGCATACAAAATAACAGCCAAAATCAAAAACGTCGGATTAGGCTGTGTTAATTTATAAGTCACAAAAAACAAAAAAACCGTTCGGATAAAACCTTCATTAACGGCCGATAAAAAACGAGATATCAACAAAGGTAAAAAATTTTTATTTTTAAATAGTTGTGCAAACATGTTTACTCCTTGACGAAATAATGACATATCATGCTATACCATATTTGACAAAAAGATACAAGTGAAAACACCATCTCGTCACAAAGTTGTCATAAAACCTGTTTTTTTGTTGGTTCTCCCTTTTTGACAGTCATTCATTTCCTCATAAATGTAAAAATAAGATAAATTATTCTTAAATTTTGAAAAAAAGTGTTTCTTTTTTTGAGGAAGTTTGTTATAGTGACATCATTCAATCATATTATTGTGAGGAAAAAAAATGAAAAACTGGGGATATTTATCTGTTGCATCTGTTGCTGTGTTAGCATTAACTGCTTGTGTTAATTCAAATCCGACACCGCAAATTTATTCATCGAATGATTTACGGGCTCCGGCTTACCCATCATACGGGGAAGTTCCGGCTAATCCGAATGTTCCGCAAGTTGTTAACCAACCGATGAATATCAATCCTGTTCCAACCGCCGTAACGGTTTCAACACCACAACAAGTGGTACAACCCGTTGTCATTCCATCATATGGCACACAACCCGTTGCATCAACACAACAGGTTCAACCGTCTTATCAGGCACAGCCCGTTCAACAGGCCATTGCCGTACAACAGGTTCAACCGACACAACAGATGATGCAATCTTCAACCGTTCCAACGATTAGCCAATCGGTAAACGGTATCCCTCAAATTACGATTCCGGCACATAGTATTGTTGCTCCAGACACACCAATTCAACCTCAAGTGGTTGTTAATGCCATGCCTCAACAGGTTGTTTCAACAACACCGGCAACATATCAGACACATTCAACAACACCGAAATTTAAATCAGTTGCCGAAAAGGCCAAAGAACGCAAGGTTGCCGAAGAACAGGTTTATCCTGCTTGGGCTGCTTCTAATTTCACACCGCCTGTTCCATCACAAACGACGGAAACAGTCGTCTATTTTAAAAATCCCAATCGGAATGAAACCGTACAATGTTCTGCTGTTGATGTGATGTGTATTGCTTCTTATCAACAACAAGGTTACACACAGGTTCAAAGTACAACGACAACAACATCAACATCTGTTGTTCCAGCTGCACCGGTTATCATTCCACAACAACCGACACCGGTTTATCAAAATGTTGAATGGGATATGAACAGTATTCCCCGTTGGTAGTTTTTTGTCTAAGGACGTTTCATGCTTGCAACCACACATACCGTTGCATTTTCGGGTGTTGATGTTTTAAAAATCAGTACAGAAGTTCAACTGACAAATGGGTTGCCGGCATTTTCCATTGTCGGATTAGCCGATAAAGCCATTGCCGAAAGCAGGGAACGCGTTCGGGCTGCTTTATATTCATTGGGATTAACATTACCGTCACAACATATTACAGTCAATTTGGCTCCGGCTGATGTGGTCAAGGAAGGGACACATTACGATTTGCCGATTGCCATGGCATTGTTGGCAGCTATGGAAGTGATTGAACCGAAACGCATTTCTTCTTTCATTATGATGGGTGAATTGGGATTAGACGCATCAATCCGTCCTGTTTCAGGTATTTTACCGGCAGGTATAACAGCACATAAAGAACAAATGGGTTTAATTTGTTCGGCACAACAAAGTCGGGAAGCCTCTTGGTCCGAGGTGCAACCATTATTAACCCCACCTAATTTATTACATCTCATCAATTATTTTAAAAATGCCACTCCCATACCGATAATTAAAGCGGACGATACGTCTTTTGATGAAACACCTTTTGTTGATTTAAAAGAAATAAAAGGTCAGGAAGTTGCCAAACGAGCGTTGGAAATTGCTGCCGTCGGTGGGCATAATTTGTTAATGATTGGACCTCCGGGGTCAGGCAAATCCATGTTAGCCAGTCGTTTACCATCTATTTTACCACCAATGAGCAAGACAGAAATACTGGAAGTCAGTCAAATTCATTCAATTGCCGGTAAACTCAAAGAAGGCAAATTGATTACATCTCGTCCGTATCGGGCTCCCCATCATTCGGCTACAATGCCCTCATTGGTTGGGGGTGGTTCTATGGCAAAACCGGGGGAAATTTCTTTGGCTCATCGGGGAATTTTATTTTTAGACGAATTGCCGGAGTTCAATCGAGCAACATTGGAATCTCTCCGTCAACCGATGGAAACAGGTCACATCAGCGTTTCCCGAGCCAATGCACATATTACTTATCCGGCGCGCTTTCAATTGATTGCAGCTATGAATCCGTGCCGATGTGGGTATTTAGGAACACCGGGACATGAATGTAGTCGCTCTCCGAAATGTGGATTAGATTATCAAGCCAAACTATCCGGTCCGTTGTTAGACAGAATTGATTTACAAATCGAAGTACCAGCCGTACATCCATGGGAATTAGCAAATGTGCCAACAGGGGAAGATTCAGCAACTGTTCGGGAACGTGTTCAAAAAGCTCGCCTGTTTGCCGTGAATCGGTTTGAAGGAACACCTTATTTAAACAACGCACAAGCCGATGGTTCTTTTCTGGAAAAAATTGCTCGTATGGATAATGAGTCACTGTCATTATTACAAAAAGCAGCAGAACAGTTAAAATTATCGGCTCGGGGCTATCATCGAATCATTCGGATTGCCCGTACCATTGCAGACATGAACGAAACAGATGAAATTCGGAAAATCCATGTGTCAGAGGCACTTTCTTTTCGAAATCCCTTGCAAAGAAGTTAAAAATTCTGTATCGTTATAAAGACATTAACAAGAGGAATCCATGGTTTCTGTAACAATCGTCTTTGTATGGTTTTTTTCATTTATTTTGCTGTGTGTCATTTTTGCGGCTATTTTTGTATCACGCTTACGGTCGGTTGCCCGTAAAAATTTAGAAACAGCAAACCAAATGGAAGACATTTTAGAATCGGCTCCGGACGGTTATTTTTGTATGACCCGTATTCATGGCAAAGATTACGCTCATTGTTCTCGTCGGTTGTGCTTGTTACTCAACATCGTTGAATCCAACGCTTCATTTAATACTGTTTTACAACGATTAGAAGCTAAAGATGCCCGATTATTGACAGAATCGTTTCAACATCTGATTGAAAAAGGCATGCCATTTGAATTGACTGTTTCCACAGATAACAAACGTTTGTTTTTTGTGGTTATCGGTCGGATTTTATACATGTCGGATTCAAAACAAAATTCGTATGTGCTATGGTTTAAAGACATGACCCGCAAAACGGCTCTGTTGATAGAAGAACGACAAGCCTATACGCATTTATTACAACAACGGGAAATTTTAACAAAAACGCTCAACACGTTACCATTTCCGTTATATGTTGAAGATAAAAATGCAACGGTTTGTTTTGCGAATAAAGCCTACACGGAATCGAAAGATGATTTTGCCGATATTCATTGGATTGATATGCCATTAGCATTGGGTAAAAATACTTCTTATACGTTAAAATACGGGCAGGATAAAACAACAGAAGAAGGCTTGTCAACATTGCTTGCTGATGCAGATAGGGCACACAAGGCTGTTTTAAAAGAAATTCCGTTTGGGGTTGTTTTATTTGATTCTAATACACGTTTAATATTTTTTAACAACGCATTCAGTGAACTATGGGGCATCGATTCACAATGGTTGAAAAAAGAACCGTTATATGCCTCTTTTTTGGATAAAATTCAAGAAAAAGGCTTATTGCCCCAAGTAAAAGACTTTGCACAATATAAAAAGGTTCAGTTGAGTACCTTTGCACAATTGACAAAAACAACGGAAGAATTTCTCTATTTACCGGGGGGCCAAATTGTGCGTCGTTTAATGATTCCCCATGCAAACGGGGGGATTTTGATTTTAGACGAAAGAAAGATGAATATTACCGGCGATATGCATTAGAACGGCTTATCTTTTGTTTTTTTGGAAAAATCAAAAAAAATACTTGATTTTTTGATAAAGATTGTGTATAAGAGAAACCTCAACAGATTCTATGGAGTTAAAAATGAAAAAAGACATTCATCCCGATTACCATGAAATTACAATTGTGATGACTGACGGAACAGAATTTAAAACACGTTCAACTCTTGGTAAAGAAGGTGCCGTTGTTCGTTTGGACATTGATCCGTTATCTCATCCGGCATGGACAGGTGTTTATCGTTTAATCGATACAGGTGGTCAATTGGCTAAATTTAACAAAAAATTTGCCGGTTTTAAAGCCTAATTGCACTGAACAAAATCAAATAAAAAACCACTTGAAAGTGGTTTTTTTGTTACCCGAATTGATGTTTTTGTATTGATAACAAGATAAAAATATATTCTCTCAAAATTATCCCCCGATAAGATTTGTTTTTCACTTATCGGGGGATTTTATTGCCTACTTTGTTGTTTAAATTACAACACCTTTTCGCAGTAGAAGTTACCATCTAAATCTGTCGTGACTTCCCGTTCATAAGTGGTACAAGAACGACAAATTTCTTTGGCTTTCGCTGAATTGTAAATTTGTGTTTTACCGGCATTACATGATACTTTATTGCCGCTGATG
>JAZTVX010000010.1:0-21558 GCA_045635565.1 Alphaproteobacteria bacterium | reverse complement strand
TATTGATAGCACAGGTAATGTGAAAAGTTGTTCGACATCAGGCGATACGCAAATTGCCAATACCACCAAAGCAAGAAATATTTGTGAAGCAAGTGGATGCGATAGAGTTGCTCAATCAGATACAGACGGTAATTGGTGGTGTCGGAAAGATTAAAGACAATGGGGGAACACAATGTGTTCCCTTTATTTTGTATGTCAGACAATTTTATTAATAACGGTATGTAAAAATAGTTGACAAACTTTATAAAAAAGTATAAAATAAAGTACATAAAATATCAGAGCGTTAAAAGGAGTTGTTAATGACAGGGAAAAAAGAAACATTGCCGGTTCAAGATTTGTTTGATATGGAACTGATTGATAAAGATGGTCATACATGGATAATGACATTAAAAAACAAAGAATACGGAACATTATCGGCAGAACAAAAATCGGTTGTCAGAAAAAATTTGTGTGCTGTTAAATTATACACTGGTAATCAGGTTTATCAGGATGGTTCAAATGATGTTAACGGATTTGATACAGCACGTCGTCGGACGGGCGGTATCAGATATATCGGAACCAAAGAAACATGCGATGATTTAATGCAACAAATCACACACTCATTGGATAATATTAAATCACATCGGGATTTAGTTAGTGAGTTGTTTGTTTCTCGTCCTATTATTGGTTTTGGCGGACCAGTTAAAACATATACACTAAACAATAAAGCGTATGAATTATTTTCAGAAGTGGACAAGCAAAAGATTCGGGAAAGTTTGTGGGATATGGGTTTGCCCATGCATGCTGGAGGCCATTTGTTAATGGATAAATTGGAAGAGAAACATTTTGATAAAGCACGTAAACGGTTGGGTGGTTTATGGTTTGCTGGTGATCGGAGCATGTTGGAGGGTGCCGTTCAAAACATCCAACGTGTTTTGTCTGGTGATAAAACACGGGTTTTGGATTCTGTTGCCCTAAATATTCAACGCTCTTTAGCTGCAAATACAAAATAATTTGATGATGGGTTGTATTAAAAAAACGGCTTATCGTTATGACACATATGATTCTGAGCAAAACATTGAATTAGGGACTCAAATATTGAAAAACATTCAAAATTCTCTAGATAATCCAACTCCTGATAGAATTGGCACATTGTGGAATAATACAAGTGTAAATCAAATCAATAGTGTTGGTGCTCGTATTAAAACTGCTTATGAAACAAAACTTTGGTTAGAATAAAAGAAAGTGTCATTATGAAGCAAAATAAAGCAATACTTTTAAAATTGTGCACACAACTCATTTGGATGGGTTTTTGTTTAATAATAATTATCTTAACGCTCATGCCTGTAACCGATACAAATAATAATGGTGAAAATTGCATATATGTACCTAATTATGATTCAATCTATCAATGGTTTTTAAATGACACTCCATGTATGTTTACATTATCGACATATATTTCATCATATATTGTGCTTGTTGTTTTGTATGGTTTGTTTTGTTTTATTATGAAGGTATTAAAATACATTTATCAGAAGATTCAAAATAAACCTTTGTCCATTAACACAACAAAACAATCTATATTTAAATTGTTTATTATTCAAACAAGTGTGTTGATTTTCGGTTATTGGATTTATTTAATATATATATCGGCTACTCATACAACACTTTCTATCTCTGTTTTACTTTTAACATTTTTGGGTGCAACACTGTATATTGTTCCCCTTATGTTTGTTATTGGGTGTTTAAGAATATTTTATAACAAATTAAAAATGAAGTACTCAAATAATTAAAATGAAACTTTATATAGAAACGGCTATAATACGGGAAAGAAGGGCAGGATTTGTTTGAAAAAAGCAACACATTAGATGCAAGTTGGGCTGATAATTATGCCAACAAAATCGGACGGTTAATGGGAACGAAATATCCCACCCATGATTGTGATGAAATGTTACAACAATATATAAAAAAATATAAGTAAAAATATATATAGACAAAGAAAACAAAATATGATAGAAATAATTGATAATATAAATAAAGAGGTGTTTATGATTTTTTTTAAATTAATTGGAAAACTTTTTCTTTATAGTTTTATTTTTATTTTTTCTATCATTGTTTTCTTTTGTGCTTTTGTAATGGGAATATGGCATGGACATGATTATATTTTTGCCGACCACAACAAAGAATATATAGAAATATGTATGAAATATGGATATTCAAAACATCGTTGTATGGATGATATTTTTTGATGAAGGATAAAATATAATGCGTTATTTGGTTTATGGAATACTTTATTTAATTATTTTAATAGCGATGGGAATATATGTTGGCTTTACAGTCGAAGTTAAAACAAGTAAGGCTAACCCGAGCGAAGATAAGCGGATTTTTGTTGAAAATTGTATGAAAGAAGGAAAAACACAAGAATTATGTACGGATAATTTTTACGGTTTTCCACGCCAAAATAATCAAGATTAAACTTTATATAGAAACGGTTGCAACATGTGACCGTTTTTTTTGTTTTTTTATATACGGCTTGATAACAAGAGATTCACTATCTGACATACGAAAAGATTGGAATGCTAACCAAATGGGTTGGAATGGTGCTCAACAAGGTTTAAGTTTAAAAGATGTGTACCCAACTGATCCAAAGGTTTATTTTAATCCGGAGTATTATCAATAATTTAATAACTCTTGACTTTTATTGTTTTTTTTATATAATCACTTTATTGGAAAAGGATTCAAATGACATTTAAACAAATTTCAACATATTGTTTCGGTTGTGTTAAAAGAGGTTTGATTTTAATTATACCGATATTATGTGTGACAATGTTGTTAATTGATATAATAACAATCGGAAGTGAATATTATTCAAATAATTCGGCTTTGATATGGTTAAAAACAACAGGATTCTTGTTTTATATAATCTGTTTGTGGTATATTTTCAAACCGTTTAATAAATGGAATAATTTAGCATTGATTTTTTCTGTTGTTTTCATTGTCGGGTTAATATATTTTAATCCCGATTTAAAAAAGATGTATCAACATAGTAAGTGCATTGAAGATGTAACATATGCTTGTCCAAGAGGTATTATATTAAAAGGTGGATGATAAAATAAATTATATAAAAGGACTGATGAACAGTCCTTTTATTTTAATGCAAAGTAATTCAACACTTTTGCCCATTTTTCTGGTTTCTGATAGCATAATCAAAAGCAGTTAAGCCAAACTTATCTTTGATATGAGGATTTGCTCCTTGTTCAAGCAAGTATTCAATGGGTTTTGTATCTGAACATAGGCATCCATCCATAGATGCATTACATTATTTAATCAAGTCAATCAGTGAACTGAGTGAAGCAGAAATCAACCATCAAAGACTTGATGCCCTTTACGAAGAAGGTCATAGTTTTATTATAAAACGATTGTATAATCACTCTGAAAAACAAAATGGATAAAAAAGACACCTATGGGAACCCATTAACCACATCAAAAATTATAATAAACAATATCGGCAAATGAATGTGAGTGACAAATACAAACATGCCATGATAAATTGTTTGATGGCACAAGATGGAGGCAAATCAGAAAAAGTGTCTCAAATATTATCTGGACTTAAAGAAAATTATGATGTATTATGCGGTAAAAATACATCCCAAGAAAGTGATGAAGATATGGAGGCTAATATTTATGGAAGAAACATCGGACGAACATATCCTCAAGGAAATTGTCACGACATCATCAGTCAAAAATACAATCCATAAAAGTATTTCATTTTGTTTTGCTATTTTGATTGGTTCCGTTTTTGTGTTTTTGGCACTCATTGGAATAATCATTTGTGCACTCGGATTATATTTTGAAAATTTAAACGATGATTGCATGAATGCTTGTATGAATGAATGGCATCATTCTGAGGAGATATGTCGGCAAAAATATTGTGGTTAATCACATAATTAACAGTATAGAAACGGTTACAATGTGTAACCGTTTTTTATATCGTCATTGAACATAATCCAATACACGTATCTGTTTTTCAAAGTTCTAAATGGTATAATTACATACTATTTTTCAACATGTCTTTATACACGAAGTTTTCTTGAAGCAAATAAAAAATAATTTTATAGTGGGTTTATTTGTTTATTTAACGGTCTATCATGCAGATAAGCCATTTTTTTATAATAGAAGGTTTAAAAAATAGCCCATGTCAAAAAACCACCCAATATGCCACAAAGCATCAATAAACAGGCAGTTTGACATAACTGTTTGGCTGTTCCACCTGACTTATAAAAGACAAGTAATCCGATACCGGCATTACTGAACAGTCCTGCAGTCATAACCGGTAATGGAATAATTTGTTCAATATATAACCGTGTAAGTGTAACCGGTACGGCACAATTCGGTAATAATCCCAATGTGGCAGATAACACAATACCCCAGCCTGTATTTTGTGTGGTTAAATCAGTGATAACACGTTCTCCTATCAATTGAAATAAACAATTTAATACAAATGAAATGAATAAGATAAATATCATGATACGAATGGTATGCCAGATAGCCGATTTGACAATACCATGATGATGACATTGACAGTTATCGTGATGACACAATGTGTGAATTTGAAATGTTGGTGTTGTTTTTTGAAAACGGTCAATCAAAAAGCCGATACAAACGGCAAATGCTAATTGAAATAAAACAAGAGTAAAAATGGTTGAACCATTGATACCTGCTACAATCAACATTGGTAACATTTCATCGGCTGTTGCTAAATAAACAGCAATTAATGTTCCGAATGATATTAGTTTTGTGATATATAAATTGCTGGCTGTTGCTGCTAAACCACATCCACTGACAGGTGTCAACAATGCTCCGTACAATGGACCATAAGGATTAGCCCAATGAATAATTTTGCGAATCCTTGATTGTGAGTTATGTTCAATATATTCAAGGACTAAATATGTTAAGAATAAATACGGAATGATTCCGATTGAATCAGCAAGTGTATGTGTGATTAAATGAGATAATTCGACAAATGAAAAAAACATGATATTTCCCTTATTTTTGGCTGACAATACCATATTTTTTTGAAAAAAGATAATGTTTTTTATTTATTTAAAGAAAAAAAAGAATTGTGTTACTGATTTTTTAAGACTTTTTGTCATAAATATATATGATGTAGTCACGAAAGGGTGTGTAAAATGATATACGGATATATACGAATCAGTACCGATAAACAGCAAGTTGATAATCAGTTTTTTGAAATCAAGCGTTATGCAGCCAAACATAAAATTAAAGTTGATCGATGGGTTGAAGAAACAATCAGTTCAACACAAGAGTTAGACAGACGAAAATTAGGACCTTTGTTGCGTAATTTAAAACGGGGTGATATTCTGATTACTTGTGAATTATCTCGCTTGGGTCGTAATTTATTGCAGGTTATGGGTATTTTACATCATTGTATGCGTCGGGAATGTCAGGTTTGGACGATTAAAGAAAATTATCGATTGGGAGCAGATATTCAATCCAAAGTATTGGCATTTGCTTTTGGATTGTCAGCTGAAATTGAACGTAATTTGATTTCTCAGCGTACGAAGGAGGCCTTGGCTCGTTTAAAAACGGAAGGGAAAAAATTAGGGCGTCCGACCGGACGAGGTAACAGGGAACACAAGTTAAGTTTTCATGTGGTACAAATTAAAAGAATGTTACGTTCTCGTGTGAAAAAGACACAAATTGCTCAAGCATGCAATGTGAGTCCCTCAACGTTGTATCGGTATTTGGAAAGTAAACCTTTTACGGAAGAAGAATTAAATGAAATCGAATTGGATGATGATATGTTTTTTGATGATTTTTCTGTTAGCAGTCAGGATTTTTAATGGTAGATGATATCCTATTTTGGGATGCCGATTGTGACCGTAAAAATAATAAAACACGGTTGTTCATAATGACATCTTGAGTTGTGAGTGGTCGTTTTAAACGCATATCCTGAAAAAGACGGGTTCGGCTTAATGCAACGTATAATTGCCCATGAGCAAATGTCCCTCGTGATAAATCAATCATTACTCGGTCAAGTGTTTTGCCCTGTGCTTTGTGAATGGTTAGAGCATATCCGACCTGTAATGGAAATTGTGTGAACGTACCGTTTAATTTTTCAATAACTTCATCTGTTTCTTTACGATATTCATAGATATAACTTTCCCATGTTTCACGTTTGACGGCAACAATACGATTGTTATGTGTCGAATGAACCCAGATGCAGTCTTCTTGGCATTCTGATATGATACCGGTGGACCCGTTAATCCAATATGGCGGATTGTTCTTATTGAAAATAATTTGTGTGCCGACTTTTAATTTTAGCAAATGGGGGGCGGGTGTTTCTGATTGTGTTAAAAAACTGCCTTGTGATATGGCTGTATATAAAAACAATTGCCCGCTTAATTCGTTTAATCGTTCTTCGTTAATGCGTTCGGCTGTTTCTTTGTAAGGGGTAATGGTGATAGCATTCGGATAATCAGTGTTTGTATCATTAACCTGATTATTAAAAAAGGATACGGTTTTATCCAAATGACGATGGTGACGTAAATTAACAAGATGATTGACTAATTCATTATCTTGTTGACGATAAACAGTTGTGAAAAACACTGTTTCGAATTGACCCGTTTGATAGGATTTAGCATCAAAAAAATAGGATTCACTATGCCCGTATTTTGCCCGAAAAATGGGATAAGTTGATGATTTGATAACAGGAGGTAACTGGCATAAATCACCGATTAACAATAGTTGCATTCCTCCGAACGGTAAAACGGATTGACGAGCCCGTTGTGCCAATATATGAATAGCATCCAAAATATCGGGACGAATCATGGATGCTTCATCAATAATCAGTAAGTCGGTTTTTTTTAAAATGTTGGCTGTTTTGCGTTTTAATTCTAATTCTTCGGGAATAAAAAAATCTTTTAACGGTAGTTGAAACAATGAATGTATTGTTACACCCCCGATATGTATGGCGGCCAAAGCCGTCGGGCAGGCAATACGGATTTTCTTTTTACTGTGTGTTTTTAAATGTCGGATAAAAGTTGATTTGCCTGTCCCGGCTTGTCCTTGAACAAAATAGTTATTCGATGTTGTTTCTAACTTATGAAACAAATCGGCTTGAACAGCATCTAATGCAAATTCGGGTAGAACTTGATTGATGTTTTGAAGAGTAAAATCCGTCTTGATTTTTGTTTTTGTCATATAAGTGAAATTATCTCTTTTTTCAATAAACGTCAAAGGTTTTTAATCATCAATTTGTTTGAATACAAAAAAACCACCGAGAACGGTGGTCTTTTTGAAAATTTTGTGCTAATTACAAACCTTTTTTGGCTTTGGCACCGGCAATGCGATTACGCAATTCTTTGGATTCCGGTGTTAATTTTGAAACAGGTGTGTTTAACAAATACAAATCCAAACCACCATTCTTTTCAATTGTACGTAAACCATGTGATGTGATGCGAACGTTAACTTGTTGACCTAAGATTTCGCTGTAAATAGCAACGTTTTGCAAGTTCGGCATAAAACGACGACGTGTTTTACGATTTGATTTACTTACATTATTTCCTGTTTGAACACCTTTCCCCGTGACGAGGCACTTTTTTGTCATGGTATAATCCCTTTCTAAAATAAAATAAAACTGAAATCCTTTTACACGATTTTATTCGAAAAGTCAAGCGTTTTTTATTTGTCTTGTTTTAATTTTTATCGTGAAGGATAAAAATAAGGAATCTATCGGATTCGGTTGTGCGTTCAGATGTGAGTTCTGTCTGTTGTTTTTAAGGCGAATCGTAGTTCATACGAGGCGGTAATTGCCGTAATCGGACAAGGTATGGCTTATATAATCTGTCTTTGCCCAAAATATGCCCTAAAAACCAAGCACTCAAAAAATGAGCAGTTTTACGGACAATGGAACGATATTCTTCCAATGTTTTGGCTTGGTTGTATATTTGTCGCAATTCAGATATATTTTGAATGAATTTTTGATGAGATAAGGCATGTGATTCCAAACCTGGATAAGAAATGCGTTCCATTAAATCTTCTTCATGTGGAAAATGTGTGCGTGCGTATTCGTAACATTGTTCAAAAATGTCATTAAAACACATAAAGTCATCTTTCTGAGCGGCTTCTTGTGCTTTGTTGACAACTTTCATAAACGCCTGATGTTCATCATCAATCGGCGGATATTGTAAATCCATTTGTTTACGCCAAGTTATTTGATTCATGTTTCTGCCTTTCATGTTAGGCAGAAAGCATCAACCTAAACATTAAAGAGGAAATGAACAACATCGCCGTCTTGCATAACATAGGTTTTACCTTCCTGCCGTAATTTACCGTTTTCACGGGCTCCGGATTCACCGTTGTAGGTAACATAATCCGTATAGGAAATGACTTCGGCACGAATAAAACCACGTTCAAAATCCGTATGAATAATGCCGGCGGCCTGTGGAGCCGTTATGCCGGACTGCATTGTCCAAGCATGGGTTTCTTTCGGTCCGGAAGTAAAAAATGTTTCCAACCCCAATAAACGATACCCTGCTTTAATAATGCGGTTTAAACCGGTTTCTGTCAAGCCTAATGTATCCAAAAATTCACGTTGTTCATCCAAATTTGTTAATTGGGCAACTTCGGCTTCAATGGCGGCTGAAATCACAACGCTGGAATTACCTTGTTCACGAGCCATTTGCTCCACTTTTGCTGAAAAATCATTTCCTGTGGCTGCACTGGCTTCGTCAACGTTACAAACGTACAAAACGGGTTTGCCTGTCAATAAAAATAATTGATTGAATAATTTTAACTTGTCCGGTTCGCTTGGGCGGGCTAACCGAGCGGGTTTGCCGTTTCTTAATAAATCAAGAACCGGTTGCATGACTTCCAACCATTGTTTTGATTCTTTATCGCCTGTTTGTGCTTTTTTTTGAATGGGAGTAATGCGTTTTTCCATGCTTTCTAAATCGGCAAGCATGAGTTCTGTTTCAACCGTTTCGGCGTCACGAATCGGATCGATTGTTCCTTCTACATGAACAATGTTTGAATCATCAAAACATCTCAATACATGAATAATGGCATCTACTTCCCGTATATTGGCTAAAAACTGATTGCCCAATCCTTCACCCCGAGAGGCCCCCCGAACCAATCCGGCAATGTCAACAAATTCCAACTGTGTCGGAATGATTTTTTGAGCATTATCGATTTTTTGTAAGACATCTAAACGTGCATCCGGTACGGCAACCCGACCGACATTCGGTTCAATCGTGCAAAACGGATAATTGGCGGCCTGTGCTTGTACGGTTGATGTTAAAGCGTTAAATAATGTTGATTTTCCCACGTTCGGCAAGCCGACAATTCCACAATTAAATCCCATAATAATATCCTTTCCTATTCGTTTTTTTTATTTGTTTTATTGTGTGTTAAAATTCACGCCCTCCACCAGATTGGCGTTCTTCACCAATGATACGAGGTCCCTTTTTCTTGATTGGGTTGACTTTTGATAAAATGCCGGTAATCGTTGAACGTTTTTTGACAAAACCAAACAAATTGTAATCCGAACAACGTTTTTCAACATCTTGATGGTAGGGACATGAAGCAATGGGGGTTGGTTCAACCGGTGTTGGAATCGGGGGAATTTGCGTCGGTTGTATTTGATTCGTTTGTTTAGACTGATGAATTTTTTGATTGAGTTGTTTTTGCAACAAGGCGTTTTTGTTAACACTTGAACTATATCGCCATAGGCGTTGCCCGTTTTCAATTTGTTGGAAACAACGACTGGCTACTGCAACCATTTTAAAAAAGAATGATAATCCAAATATCATAAATCCAATCGGCAGGAAAATATCGAAAATGACATCTTGAATATGTTTATCAGACTGATTGGTTGAGTTGTGTTTTTTGCTTGTTTTTTGAGGCCGATTATGCAAAAACGATTGGACTGTTTTGACAGTTTCAAGTATGCCTGTACTAAAATCACGTCGATTGGCATAAGATATTAACTGTTTCATGATAATATCCCGTCGAGACGGTACAATGGCTGATACATTTTTGCCGACTAATATGGCAATCCGTTTTGTTTGATGTGATAATCCGATAAATAATGTGTTATCAATTTCGTATTGAGACAAACCCCAGTTTTTCATTAAATCGGAAAAGTAAGCATCTCCCTTTCCTCGGTCAGATTTGAGTGTAACAACCAATATGTGTGGATGGTATTGATCACGCAACATGCGTCGAATGGTAGATTTATCCTCGTCAGATATCAAATTTGCTTCATCGATAATCGGGGGTGTATAATAGGGAAGATTAACGGAAAAAGCAGGAGTAACACTGATGGATAAAAACAAAACTATCCACATATAGATTATTGTTATATATTTTTTCATGATGTTACCCCCGTTGTTGTTATTTTGTTATTATTTTATTCATAAAACAACTGCCGTCTTTTGTCAACAATGTTGGAAGTTCTGTGGCTGTTTTTGTAATTAACTCCTCTAAAACAGTTCTGTCAGCAGATGAAAAGCGAGACAAAACCCAATCGACAACCTGTTCTTTTAACGGCGGTTTTGAAACACCGATTCGAACACGGGTATAGCCGTTTCCGATATGGGCATCAATGCTTTTTATGCCATTGTGACCACCGGAACCACCGCCGGTTTTTACTTTGATTTTGCCGACCGGTAAATCCATGTCGTCATGAAACACGATAACTTTTTCCGGAGGTATTTTAAAAAAATGACATAATGCTCCGACAGATTCACCGGATAAATTCATGTATGTCATCGGTTTTAAGACGATGACTTTTTCTTGTTGAACTGAACCATCTGCGTAAACGCCTTTGAATTTGGATTTAAAACCGGAAAAATGATGGCGGCGGACAATTTCGTCCACCGCCATAAATCCAACATTGTGGCGGGTTTCGGCGTATTCGGTTCCCGGATTTCCTAGACCAACCAACAAAAACATGATTATTTGGCTTCTGTTGAAGCAGCGTCAGATGAACCGTGAGCGGCAACAATTGTAGCAACCGTGAAATCTTCTGTTGCTGCCAATTTAACACCAGCAGGCAATTCAATTGAGAAAGCCGTGATGGATGTACCCATTTCAACTTTTGATAAGTCGATAACGAAAGCTTCCGGAATATTGTCGGCTTTACATTTTGCTTCTAATGTTCTGTGAACAACGTTCAAAACACCGCCTAATTTAATGCCCGGACATGTTGTTTCATTTTCGAAACGAACAGGGATATCCAATGTCATTTCGGCATCTTTTGAAATACGCAGGAAATCGACGTGCATCGGACGGGAAGAAACAGGGTGTTTTTGAATATCTTGGCACAAAACGTGGTTATTTTGACCATCAACAACGATATTGAATTGACGTGTCCACAAACCTTTTTTAGCCATTTCAGCAACGATGACTTTTTCTTCTAATGCGATGATTAACGGTTCTTTTTTATCTCCGTAAATAACGGCAGGAACGAACCCTTCACGACGTTTAGCGCGAGAGGCCCCCTTACCAGCTTTTTCACGTTTGACTGCGTTTAATTGAGAAACTTGCATAATAAATTCCTTATCTAAAAAATAAAAAAACAAAGAAAAATCCTCCAGGGGTGAATTAATCTTTGACTCTTGCCTTTACAAAAGTGCATCTCTTATACACTTTTTTTTATTTAATTGCAAGTAAAATTTGCTTAATCATTCTTTTTTAATGATGTTTTGGTAATCAGGGCTCTAATCGGAGCGTAGGAGCGACGATGATAAGGTGTAATGCCGTATTGTTCAAGGGCTTGAATATGCTGTTTTGTGCCGTAACCGGCATTTTGTTCCCACCCGTATTGCGGGTAAATCTGTGCCAGTTCACACATGATTCTGTCTCGTGTAACTTTGGCAAGAATAGAAGCTGTTGCAATGGATAATGACAGATGGTCGCCCTTGATAACACATTGACACGGAATATGCCAATCTTTCGGCAGTCGATTCCCATCAATTAACGCATAAGACGGATGAATGTGAAATGTTTGTCGGGCATTTTCCAAGGCTCGTTTCATGGCCAAAAACGTGGCTTGTAAAATATTGAGCGAATCGATTTCTTCTGCTGATGCACAACCGATACCGTAAATACAAGATGATTGTATAATTTCATCAAATAATCGTTCCCGTTTGACAGCTGATAATTTTTTCGAATCGTCAATTTGATGTCTTAAAGAAATGGGGATGTCCTGATTTTGCCAACAGGCACAAGCCGCAACGACTGGTCCACACCACGGACCACGACCGGCTTCGTCTAATCCAAAGACGGTCGTATATTCGTTTAAACGTGATTCGATGGCAAAATCAGGCATATTTTTATCCATTATTGAGGAAATGTTACTAAAATTGTATTTGCATCAACGATTTGAGCCATATCCGGTCTTTCTTTTATGATGGCCGATAATAAGGCCTCATCATAAAGTGATGTGATACGAATGGTTGCCGAGCCTTCTGTTTGATCAATTTTTTCAAGTTCAAAAGATATGCCATCCGGCAATTGACCTAAATCCGTTTCTTCAAAAGATGTTGGTTTGTATTCTACGCCACGAGCCTGTGATACCATATAAATGGCATATTGCAGGTTCGCATATTTGCCGGCAACATCTATGATATTTTGAACCATAGGGTGTTGCGGGGACATAGTTTTATCTGTCAACGTATTTAATTTATCCATTTCCGAAATAAATCCAACAAAAAACAAAGACAATAAGGAATGTTTATCTCCATTTGCAAGTTGTCTGCCTTCTTGTGTTAATGGTTCTAATACGTTTTGTTTGACGATATTTTGTAAACCGATTTTTTCAAAATAAGTTTGTAAATCGTCTATATCAATCGTTTGTGTTGATCCGTTTGTATCGGTAATAGATATCTGGTTTTGATTTGCATAGGCTATTTTGACTTGTTGATTATTTTCGCCTGTTATTGTTATCATTCCGTCAATATGCTGTTTATTCGGATAAATGCTTATTTTATCACTTTGAGCCAAAACCGTTCCGTCAGCACCGGTTAATTTTAAATCTTTGATGATAACTTTTTGAGGTATGGTTTCTGTTGGGTTTTGTCCGTATGTCATACCAATCATCATGTAATCTTGTGTGTTTTGGGCTTGTTCCAAACTTTCTTGTAATTTTGACAGTTCCGAAAATTCGATTTCTTCAGAAAAAGAAAGCATCGGTTTTGTCGATAACGGATAACGTATATCAAAGTGAACACCCGTTTGTCCTTTTTTGATTTCTAAAACGGGTTTTTCATCCGGATTATAAATTGTAAATGCTGTATTATCGGCAACTTTTAACAAAAACGGTTGGATTTTTCCCAATAAAGCGATATCTTTTGTTGCATGTGCCGTTGAAAAAATGATTTCATTTAATGATGCATTTTTCAATAACGGAATCAATTTATTAAAATCATTATCTTTGCTGATGGCAACACCTGTTTCAATTAAACCGGCAATATCATCAAATTGAATGCGTCCTTGTATAATGTTTTTATTTTGTGTATCAGGAATATTAAGTGAAATAGTTTGATTGTCATCACTGATGGTAAGGATAATTTTATTCGGAGAATAGTGTGTTTGTAATGTTTTAAATACTTCTTCTCCGACAAAATCAACAGGGACGGATATATTTTTTAATTTTTGTTTCAAATCAGTTGCGGTTAAGGTTGTTGTTTTTGTAAAACGAGGGAAGTTGAAAGCCCCTTTCCATTCAAAGGAAAATTCCTCATCGGCAGCGGTTATTTTTTCAATTGATAAGCAACGCAGTAAAGCGACGGTTTTATCAACTTCATCATTGATAAAAGCAACTTCAAACAATTTTTCGTCCGGACAAACAATACGTCCTTCTGCTGAACCAATTTCTTCATCGGTTGGACGAATGGAAAATTGGCCATCGGGCAGAATTGTTATTTCAATATCGTCAATTGATTCAACCGGTCCGTCCAAAACGTTGTTTTTATAAGTGACGGCATAGTGTTCTACGTTTGACACGATAATGTTTGCTTTTCCTTCTTTTTTACCGTTTTCATACGGAATTTCTATACGGGATTTATCATAGTAAATTGTTTCTGTTCCGTTTTTAGCACCATTCACGTACGTAACTTTACGTTTGAGTGTTCCATTATCCAGATATTGTTTTTCCTGACCGTTTTGAACATTGTCAACATACATGGCCTCCAATTTTAGTTGACCGTTTGGGTGATATTCCTTATGTGTGCCATTTTTCTTAAAGAAAGATCGTTGTGTTTCTGTGCGTAATACACCGTTCGGATAATATGTTTTTAATGGCATATCACCGTAAATAAGAGTTCCGGCTGCTCCCAAGACAACCAATGCCACTGTTGCAAATAAAAGTTTTTTCATATTTTTCTCCCGTTATCAAATTAAAACATGAATGAATTATATGAAAAATGCAAAGATACGTCAATAAGTTTATTATTCTTTAAAGTCAGATAATGTGTTTTTTCTTCAAGAATATCCAAATTCCGATACATCCCAATAAGCCGATACCGGCCAATGAAAAAGCAATGCCGATATGATACAGGTGATGAATATTTTGAAAATAAAACAACAAAATTCGTAAAATGATAAAAAATCCTGTGACATTGAATAACAGTGTTCGTCGGGCTGTTACGGCAAAGAAAAGCAACAAGCCCAAACACACAAGAGAAATTAAAAATCCCTGATACACTTCACGCATGGCAATGTCGCCTAAAAAGACAACCGGAAAGTATAAAAACACGGACCAGTGATACAAACTGACGGCAAATTTATCTGTAAAAAAGTGGGATAAATAAATTAAGCAAATTAAAATACCGCCCAGTAATATTGTTGCAAATAAGGGACTTTGTTCAAAAAATAAAAGCAGTAATTCTAATTTCATATAACCGATAACGCCTCCGAAAAATAACGGAATCCACAAAAAGGCTAATAATCGATGTTTACTTAATAAAACAATACCGAATGATAAAAACAGCCATAAAAATAATCCTGTTGACCCATTGACCGGTAAATTAAAGATTTGAGCGACAAGTCCGATACCACCACCAATCATAAAAAAGGCAATACACAAGGCGATTTCGGCAATTTTTTGTTTTTCTTTTTTGATGGCTAATGCCGAAAAAATTAAACTACTGAACAATAATACTGTTGCAACACCCAGTTTGACGCTTTCAGGTATAGATTGCCAAAATGAACCGATAACAGAACTTAATCCTAAGATAATCAAAAAAATGCTCAACCAGATAAAACTAAAAAAAACAAATGGTTTTCGGGCAATATGTTCTTGTTCTAAAATTTGTTCTCGTTGAGCCATGGATATAATGTTTTTGTTGACCCAATGATGTGTTTTTTTTTCCAGACTAATCATGTATCCCTCCCTTTGTTTGATTATGTTATCAAATAGGGAAACAAAAAATAAAACGCAATATACTGATAAAAAACTATTGAAAAATGACTTTAAGGGATGAATCACCCATATTTAAAATACGCAAAGCCGATTCGGATAATTGGTCTAAATCAAGAGATTTGGGTGATAGGGCATTTACTTTTGCTTGTAGTAGTTCTTTTGTGATAGTGCTTTCTTGTTTGATTTTATCGGCATAAGCAATTTCTTCACGAATTTGTATCATGCGACGAATCCCGTGATTACCTTGAATCCCGTGAAAGATAAAATACGCCGTCATTAACAAACAAATAAAAGGAATCAGCCAAGCCCTTGAAAAAAACATGATTAAACCTCTCTTAAATTAAGTAAGATGTTTAACGTTTTTCTGTTGAAATGTCAAGGTGTATGACTTGATTTTCTGTCAGGTCGGTCATAATGAGGTGCTTTTCTTGTTATTGGAGTCGTTTCTCAATATAAAACGACTTAAATCTTCCAATAATAATACCTCAAGAAAAATAGAGAAGTGAAATATAAACATTATAAAAATTGATTAGGATGAGTGTTTTTTTTGATGAAAAATAAAAAAAAAGAAAATAAAACATACAATTTTATTTGTTTTTTCAAAGAGTAAGCAAAAAATTGAAAAAATTTTTGTTTTAGATGTTGCGAAATACGATGTTATGCCCTATATAACATCAAACAAATCATTTTTTAATTATAAGGAGAAAAAATATGGCAAAAATTTTAGGAATTGACTTAGGTACAACAAACTCATGTATGTGTATCATGGACGGTAAAGACGCCAAGGTTTTGGAAAACCGTGAAGGGGCAAGAACAACGCCGTCAATGGTTGCTTTTACAAGTAAAGGGGAACGTTTGGTCGGTCAGCCGGCTAAACGTCAAGCCGTTACCAATCCGGCAGGTACATTGTTTTCTATTAAACGGTTAATTGGTCGTCGGTATGATGATAAAATGGTTGAACGGGATAAAGGTTTAATGCCTTATAAAATCGTTGCCGGTGACAATGGTGATGCTTGGGTTGAAGTTGCTGATAAAAAATATGCTCCCAGCCAAATTTCGGCATATGTATTGCAAAAATTAAAAGAAGATGCCGAAAGTTACTTGGGCGAAAAAATCACACAAGCCATTATTACTGTTCCGGCTTATTTTGATGATTCTCAACGTCAGGCAACAAAAGATGCCGGTAAAATTGCCGGTTTGGAAGTTTTGCGTATTATCAATGAACCGACGGCTGCTGCATTAGCATACGGTATGGATAGTAAGAAATCCGGTACAATTGCTGTTTATGACTTGGGTGGTGGTACATTTGACGTATCCATTTTAGAAATTGGTGACGGTGTTTTTGAAGTAAAATCCACAAACGGTGATACATTCTTGGGTGGGGAAGATTTCGATGCTCGTATCATGGATTACTTAGCTGATGAATTTAAAAAAGAAAACGGCATTGATTTGCGTCAGGACAGAATGGCTTTGCAACGGTTAAAGGAAGCAGCCGAAAAAGCCAAAATCGAATTATCTTCTGCAACACAAACAGATATTAACTTACCGTTTATTACGGCAGATGCAACAGGTCCGAAACACTTAAATGTTTCTTTGACACGTGCAAAATTAGAAAGTTTGGTCGAAGATTTATTGGCACGTACAAAAGGTCCGATGGAAAAAGCATTGAAAGATGCCGGTTTATCAAAAGGTGAAATTGACGAAGTTATTTTGGTCGGTGGTATGACTCGTATGCCGAAAGTTCAAGAAATCGTTCATGATTTCTTTGGAAAAGAACCACATAAAGGCGTGAACCCTGATGAAGTTGTTGCTATGGGTGCAGCCATTCAAGGTGGTGTTTTGAAAGGTGATGTTAAAGACGTTTTATTGCTTGACGTGACACCATTATCACTCGGTATTGAAACATTGGGTGGTGTTTTCACACGCTTAATTGAAAGAAATACAACTATTCCGACAAAGAAAAGTCAAGTTTTCTCAACGGCAGAAGATGGTCAAACAGCCGTTACCATTCGTGTTTTCCAAGGGGAACGTGAAATGGCTCGTGATAACAAATTGTTAGGTCAATTTGATTTAATCGGTATTCCGCCGGCACCACGTGGTATGCCTCAAATTGAAGTGACTTTTGATATTGATGCAAACGGTATTGTTAACGTTTCTGCCAAGGACAAAGCAACGGGTAAAGAACAAAATATTCGGATTCAAGCTTCTGGTGGTTTGAAAGATGAAGACATTGAAAAAATGGTTAAAGAAGCAGAACAACATGCTGAAGAAGACAAAAAATTAAAAGAAGCCATTGAAGCCCGTAACCATGCTGATGCTTTGATTCATGAAACAGAAAAACAATTAAAAGAAAACGGTGATAAAATCGGTTCAAGTGAAAAAGAAACAATTGAAAAAGCCGTTCAGGAATTAAAAGATGTATTAGACAGCAACGATGCTGAAAAAATTAAAGACAAAACAAATGCGTTGACTCAGGCATCTTTGAAATTGGGCGAAGCAATGTATAAACAATCTACCGAAGCAAACGCTCAATCTGATACAGCTACTGATGCCGGTACAAAACCGGCAGATGATACAGTTGTTGATGCTGATTTTGAAGAGGTTAAAAAATAACTTCTAAATGGGTAAAATGGGGAGGGTCTTTTCCGATAGCATATATTTATATGTGTGGGAAAGACCTTTCCGCGTAAAACAAGGAAAAAAAACGTGGCACAAAAAGACTATTATGAAACACTCGGTGTTAGTAAAGATGCAAGTGCATCTGAAATAAAACGGGCGTTCCGTTCAAAAGCAAAAGAATGTCATCCGGACATTCATCCCGGCGATGCTGCTGCCGAAGTACAATTTAAAGCAATCAATGAAGCATATGAAGTATTAAAAGACGATCAAAAACGGGCGGCTTATGATCGATATGGTCATGATGCGTTTACAAGTAATATGGGTGGAAACGGTGGATTCGGTGGGGGTGCCGGATTTGGCGGATTTGATTTTACCGGAAGCGGATTTGAAAATATTTTTGAAGAAATGTTTGCCGGATTCGGTGGTCGTCGCAGTCAGCCACGAGAAGCCAATTTGCGTGGGGCTGATGTTCGTCATGACGTATCTATTACATTGCAGGAAGCATATGAAGGATTGAAAAAACCAATTGTTGTTGAAACAAGTGTTGCGTGTGATGCTTGTGCTGGCAAGGGTGGTAAAAAAGTTGAAACATGCTCTACCTGTGGTGGTATGGGACGTATTCGTCAACGACAAGGATTTTTCGTTGTTGACACAGATTGTCTGGATTGTCACGGAACAGGTAAAATGGTTAAAGAACCGTGTTCCGAATGTCGGGGCAGAGGAAGTATTCGTAAAAAAAGAACGCTTGAAATTTCTATTCCGAAAGGGGTTGATACAGGTGTTCGTATGCGTTTGTCCGGCGAAGGAGATGCTGGTCAGTTTGGTGGACCAAATGGTGATTTATATGTTTTCTTAACGGTTAAAAAGCATAGTATTTTTGATCGGGAAGGGGCTGATTTATATTGTGAAATGCCTGTTCCGATGACAACGGCTGCATTGGGTGGCAGCGTTAAAATACCGACCATGAGCGGTACACCTGAAACATACGACATTAAAGCCGGTATGCAATCGGGAACACAAGTTAAATTGCGTGGTAAAGGTATGCCGAAATTACGTAGTGATTCATATGGTGATTTATATGTGACATTCCGTGTTGAAACGCCGACAAAACTGAATGCCAAACAGAAAGAATTGTTACGTCAATTTGCTGAAGAAAGTGGTGAAGACAATCAAGAAGCGTGTTCTGATTTTCTTTGTCAGATTAAAAAAATTTGGGAAGATTTTACATCTTAAACAAATAAAAATAAATTAACCCTCCGATAGGTATATGATTGATTATACCTTTATCGGAGGGTTTTATTTTATCCTTTGTTTACGTTAATAAAACAATGGATAACAGATATGTTATTTGATACAATACACTTGTCCCGTATTGGTATCTTTCGTTGGTGTTCGTGACGCATTACGACACAATTGAGACGATAATTCATCAACACCGATTTCATTACTACCCACATCAGTATCTGTATTCCAACAATCACCGTTGATATCTTGCCATTCTCCCGAATCACATGTTTGAACACAATATTGTTTTTCATCAATGGTTGTCATAATTCGCCGATGACACGCATTACAAAGCAAGGGGGCATCTTGTCCTGTGGTTTCCACTTTAACGGCACTCGTTGAACAATTGGTGCAACCTGTCGGCGTTCTAAATGTATCACCTTCACTACACCCACCATAGACACATGCACCTCCGGCTAAACGACGAATTTGTACACCGTTGACAACACAACTATTACATTCTGTTTCTGTTGCCGTATATGAATTGTTTTGGTCATCACACCGACGACAAACACCCGTATTATCACGATAAAATACACCAATTCCGGCTGGATAATTTGGCCATTTACTTGTATCGGGGCTATCATTATTACAAATGCCAGACGTTCCTTCTTTGACATAAATACAATATTTATTTAAATACATATGATTACCACAGGCTTCACATTCGGCTTTATAAATTGTTTCTTCTGTATTCATATAAAGCGTTTTTGTATCAATTGTCGGACATTTATCACACGGTCCGCTATAATCTTGTGAAAAAGCATGTAATCGTCCTGTTCCACAATTTATCGGTGCACAATAATAGGCTTCAGGACATTTATAAATATCATATACACCTGTACCACACGCTGTTTTACACAACGCATCCGTTACAGGGTGACTCCCCGGTAATTCTTTGGCAAAACCGATATCTGAACAATTGACACATTTTCCCGCTGAATTGATAATTTGCTTTGCATCGCATTTTTTATAACAGGAATTACCGATTAAGAAGCGTTTGTCTTCCCCGCAAACACTGGTACATCCACCATAATCGTCAATTCCGTCTTCATTCGCATCTGTAAAAACAGGAACACGACCATTGTATGTACACGGATAACATTTATAATCATCTCCCATAAAGGATAATACTTCTTCACCAGAACAATCATTGTTGCGTACTTTTACGCATTTATCACTTTGAACTTCTCGTTTAGCCGTTGTGCAGGATGTGCATAAATTTTGAAGCCATGTGTGTGACATCCAGCCATTTAATATTCCTAGTTGTGGATTGTCATCTGTATCACAATCATAGCAATTGCCTATAGAATCTTGAAATTGATTTTTACCGCATATATCTGTACACATTCGTCCACTACTACCTTGTTGAGCAATCTGATAATTTGCACGCAGTTTCGGATCTGATGAATTAGCACATTGCAAACATTCATTAGACCACTCCTCTGCTAAATTACCAGCAGACGTACGTGAATAACGTGTCCATACAACTGCAGCGTAAAAATCATGATATTGTGTCCAATCTTGACCATTAGGATATACACATTTTCGACATTGACCATAATTTTTAAAATAACCATTCGGGCAATTACGTAAGACACATAGATAATTTGAGTTATTGCTTGTTTCATGACGGTACCACACCCTATTTGGACAAGACGTACATTGAACCCGTGCTTGATCCTCATTCGGAATGGCTAATTCTTCCAAAGAATTACACGGGATACATCCCTTGTCTTTGCTTAAAAAACTATTGCCTTTGACACAACTTGTTGCACAATAGGTTTTAATATTATTACCTGTTCCCGCTTCTTCAATCCGATGTTGCACAGATTGACAGGCATTGCACATATCAATCCCGCTATGGGTGTCTTTAATGGATACACCGCCAACTTGTTTTTCAAAAACACCGTCATTTTCATCAGAGTTAAGAATGATGATTTCACTCATATAGTCACAACTGACACATGATCCGTTCGCTGCCCGATATTCTTTGCCATATCGTTCGCCTTCACCACATGTTTCGGGCAATGCCACACATTTATGGTTTGTTAAATCACAAATTTGATTCTCATTCGGACAATCTTTGTTTGTTAAACATTCCACACAAACACCCGTGCCATCATTATCGAAACAATGTGGGTTTGCTGTTCCTGTGCAACTGTTTTTACAAATCATTTTATCAGCATCGCATGTTGCCGTTCCACAGAGGCTGGTACAATCGGTAT
>JAZTVX010000009.1:0-2308 GCA_045635565.1 Alphaproteobacteria bacterium | reverse complement strand
TATTTCCACCCCATCAACATTGATAAAAGAATCGGCTGTTGGCTTATTTACGCAATAATATTGAGCATTATCACCTGTTCCGATTTGTTGTACAAATTTATTGGTGTCACATTCAGATGAACATTCCAAGGCATCTTTGTTGTCAATTTCAAATTTGCCGAAGGTAAAATCACAGCGTTGACAGCCTTCATGTTTTGTTTTAAAGTCAATCCCTGCCGTACAATCACCTAAAATACAATAACCGTTATTGAATTGACGATTGCCTCCGCAACTGGCACATTGTTCTCTACCGATATCATCATCCCCGACAAAAACGGCTTTATCCGTTGTGCATAGTTCGCATTTGTAATTATTATTCAGACTCCGAAATAATTTTGTTTCACCGGAAGCATACCCCCCATAGGTACCGTTGTTGTGATTGTTACAAATGCCGTATTCACCAGGTTTAACAAGAACGCATTTACCATCTAATACCATGCGATTACCACAATTCGTACATGAAGCGTGTTCATTAGTGTTAATTTCTTTTACATTTGTTTCGGAACAATTGGTACACGTATTTTGTGCTGAAAATTGATTTGTATAACACGATGTTCTGTTGCAATAAAAAATCCCGTTTTGTTCAACAACCGTTCGATTGCCACATGCAAGACAAACGGCTTTTTTATCTTCTAAATAAGTATTATTTTCATGATTATATCCGCTATATGTCAACGCATGATTGCCTCCACTTAAACAAGAAATACATTGACCGATATCATTTAAGAATTGACCGTTAGGACAGGTTGTCCGTTCGCATGTTGCGCCAAGACCTGTTCCGTTTGCCCGTCTGGGATTACTTGCCGGACAAGAATTACATTCATCTTTGGCAAATTGTCCGTTTCCAATCCCAAAAGAACCATTATCATTACATGCTTTACAACCTGAATAATGGCTAAAATATCCATTGGGGCAATCTTTATAGCAATAATACCACGATGGTGATTCCCAATGAGTTGTTACACCTCGTTTCGCAATGCCGTTTTCACCGGTACAAGCATTGGTACAATCTTCGGGTTTTGTGACACGCATTTCTTCTTGGGCTAAATCCGTATCGCATGGTATGCAAACACCATAAGCATTTTTAAATTCACCGGTTTTGCATTCGCCTTGTTTCATTTTACAATGAGCAACCCCGTTTTCTACAACAAAGTCACGACCACAGGCAACACATAAATCTTCATAATCAGAGTTATTGATTGTTTCTGTTGCTGCTGCTGAATTATGACAATCAATACATTTGAATGATTTGTTTCGCCATTTTTGTCCTCGTGTGCAAGGGAAATAACAATCTTTGTCAAATACATCACCACCACAAGCACGACACAATTCATGGGCTTCTTCTAAATCATAGATAAGAACCCAGTTTCGAGGATTTATTTCCAGAACAACATCTTTTTGACAAGGTTCACACATGGCGTATGAGGCACGATATTCTATTCCTTTTTTGCAGACTGGAATACACCAAGCACGTGTCGTATGTTCTGGTTTGGAATATATGCGATTACAGGCTTTGCATTGTTCTTTAGCGAGTGACAAAATAGTACTGTCACTTGTTTGCTGTGCGGGTGAAGGAGTAAAATAGGTATCTTCAAAAACAGAACTATACTTACTCGTACAAGCATGGCAATGGACATCTTTATACCAAGGCATAAAAAAGTTTTTCCCTTTTTCACATTCATCCATGTAACAAACTGTTTTTCCAACATAGGTATCCGTGTACCAAATTCCCCCACAGGCAACACATTGGTCTTTGGCTTTTTCTATCCCGTCCGGTAATAAGGCAGATTTTTTGTCCGAACATTTTATACACCCACCGACGGATTGGTAACTGTATCCGTCAACACAGGTATAAGCACAATACGTTGTCGGTTCATCGTTATTGTCTTTTGTATCTGTTTGAACAATGAACTTACCTTCATCTTGGCATTGTTGTTCACACATGGTTTGTCCGCTCATATCATCTTTAAAAACAACTTCTCCATCAACCATGTATTCAAACGGTTCTGTGCGGACGGGAATGTTACTATATGTTGTACATGGCATACACGCCCCGTTTTTAGTACGAAAATGATTTGGAGCACATTCTTCTTCGATTTGAACACATTTATTGTTGGCTTCGTCACAAACGGCACCTTTGGGACAATGTTCATTGGTGATACATTCAACGCATTTGTGTTGACTGATATCCGTTGTCATACAATAAGGTTTAGAAGCGGCACAATCCGGTTCGCATAAGTTATTGATACAATCATAACACCCACCGCTC
>JAZTVX010000008.1:0-32467 GCA_045635565.1 Alphaproteobacteria bacterium | reverse complement strand
ACAACTTTTTGCACAAAAAAGGCTTTTGTCACATGGTAAAACCTATTCAAAAATAAGGCTTAAAAATCAATATACTCTCTTAAAAAAACGTGTCAAAAAAAGGTACGTTTTTTTGACGCTTTTTTTTGATGGACGACGTGTGTTTATAATGGGGTAAAAAAGATATAAAAACCAGATGATTACATTTTTTAGTTGACAAGAAGTATTTCGCATAATAATATGGGAAAAAAAACGTACCTTTTTTTGACACGTTTTTTTAAGAGAGTATATTGATTTTTAAGCCTTATTTTTGAATAGGTTTTACCATGTGACAAAAGCCTTTTTTGTGCAAAAAGTTGTTGAGGGAACAAACAAATCGTTTAGTTGATTTAAAAGAATAGACAAGAACAACCATTTGTTTTTATTTTTTTTAATTAAAACAGTTGACCTGAAATAGGTTTTGATATAAAATACACTCAAATACAAAAAGGACACAAACATGATACCTCCGAAAAGACATGAAGCAAATATTCAAGAGATTTTAAACAATCCAACCAACTCTAAACAACCTCTTTTAAAATCTAAAAAAGAAGGGGTGTGGGGTTGGCTTTCCTATACGGGATATATGTTTTTTATTATGTTTTCGTTGGTTTGGTTTTTGTCTGGTGTTCCGATTTGGTTTTCCGAAGATGAATACCGTCTTCATTTTCTTTTATATGATTTCCCCACTATCAATACGATATGTGTATCTTTCGGATTGATTTTAACGGAGATAACTATCTTTAAATCACCTTATCATCTTTCAAAAAAAATGAAGAAAACACTTGGAGTAATTTTTTTGATACTGACATGTTTGTTGGCGATTTTGGTATATGATACGAACGCAGGACGATTGCATAATGTTGAAACGATGGTCTTATTTGGCATTATATGGGTATGTATTTCTATATGGCTTTTCCTTTTGATTTGGTACCTGTATTATTTTAACAAAAAATCAAAAGACGGTTATCATAAAGTTTGGTTAAAGGTTATCATTTTTTCTTTATTTCCTCTTTTATTATTGCTGTTATTTAAGTTCGATACAATCGAATCAGCAATTGTTGATATGAGTGGAGTTGTTTGGGATGATTCTATTGAATAATGAAAATCAATGATTAGCACACCCAATATTTCATGTCTTATTTTTGAAACAACGTCACATTGTTCCCTCAATTGTCGTCACTGTTATAATATTCAAAAAATATCATCTGATTATCCTAAACAAATTTTGAATACACAAGATACAATAACACTTTTAAAGTTGGCTATCCAAAAAATCGGTTGCAAACATCTGGTGTTGACCGGTGGTGAAGTCTATACACGTTCAGATGTGAATGATATTATTTTAGCGGCAGAAGAAAGTGGTATTCAAAGTATTCATATTATGACGAACGGGTCTTTTTTAGATGCAGATAAAATCGCTTTTGCCAAAGCACATAAAGTGACATTATTTGAAATGTCTTTTATATCAGCCGATAAGAAAATTTTTGATGCAGAATCACGTGCACGGGGTTTTTCTGCCTTCGATAATGCTGTTTATGCGACTCAAGAAATCGTTAAACAAAATATGTGTGTGTCGCACATTTTTGTAGCAACCCAAAAAAATATTCACACATTATCGGATACTTTCAATTTATCTTATGCATTAGGCGTTAGAAACTTTTCCTTTAATCGATTTAATCCGTGTGGCAACGGAAAAACTTTTACAGATGATTTGCAATTATCTCCATCAGAATTGACAAGGGGGTTAGAAATTTGTGAACAATTTGCAATTGAGCACCCCAATGTTGTTATTCATTCACCAATTAACATTCCTCCTTGTTTAGTTGATTTACAAAAATTTAAACACATTCATTTTACGCTTTGTGGGGTTGGCTTTAAACAAAAGATGATTCATATGGACTATTTGGGAAATATTCGATTATGTCCTTTTGCACAAACGATTATTGGAAATATTCAACATATGACTTTGCGTGAAATGTTTCAAACGGAAAAATCGAAAAATTTTATTAAAGCACATCCCATTTTTTGTAATAAGTGTAAAATGGTAAAAAAGTGTCAAGGAGGCTGTAAAGCATCCAGTGATAATTGTTTTGGAAATCCCAATCTTGAAAATCCTTTTTTAGCCCGATATAAAACAAAACCCATTGTTTAATATGTTAAAACAACATGTTTATATTTATTGTAAAAAAACACTTTATAAGGAATGAAACTGATTATACCATAAATAAAGAGCCATACATCATGAAGTCTGATAATATTTTTTTACAACCATATGAAAGAATAAAAAAGAGGACGGCACTTTCTGTCTATGATAAAAATTTTTTGTAAGACACAATACGAAAAATCCACAAACTGCCAAACTAAAAATTGCAAAAACACGAAATGAATTTCTGCAAAACCATCAAACAAAAAAACACCAGTACTTATTTATCTGCAAATTCAGTCACTTATAATATACTTTATTTTTCGGCACATTTTGCTTTGCTGGAAAAATATATATAGATGCGAATTCCAATCAATCCCCATTTTAGCGCACAAAACACCTTAAATTTTGAGCTGTAATTTCAAAAGTATCTATAACTACACCTTAAATGCCGGTTCCATTTTATTGATTTCAGCTTGTGATAGACCTAAACGTTTTGCAACTTGCTTCCATTGCATAACACTCACTTTTATTTGCTCAACTATTTGATTAGCTTTTTCTTGTGATATTTCTAAATATTCTGCAACAGATAATGCATTTTCTAACGTCGCAGATGAATCACCTTGGGTAATCATTGTACTTAAAACACCAATATTATCAATGCAAGGATTAATATCGTAAACGGGAGATAACCGCCAACCGTTATTATCAAACCTTAAAAATCCATGATTTCGCAAATGGTCATCTGTATTAGAAATAAGAACTGAAAATACAATTCGTTTCCACAACTCTTCCATATCGGCCTTGGGATCTGAGCTATTCTGCCTGATAACATCGGCAATATCTTGGTAAGAATAGTTTTTATCTCCATCGGTAGCCGATAACATTGTCATTGCCGATACAAATGGTATTCGCTTATTATTAACCCTATCAAATCGCTTTATAATCAATACATGCTTTCCTAAGATCTCTTTTATACTCCATTCCGGGGTATCTATGCCCGCTTCTTTAGCTAAAGTTAGTGCAACACCTTCCCATAAAACGACATTTCCAACATCATCTTTCTTAGGAAACTTAGCAATACACAAGTTACCTTCATTATCTACAACCGAAGCTTTTGGTCTGGCTCCACCGAGTGAAGAACCCGGAGCTAATAAAATCTTCAAATCATTGGCTGTTTCTTGATTATCGGTTATTTTTTCAGATGCAGATAACAATTCTGGTAATTTAATAAGTGGCGGAATTGGTTTTATATCTGCTGGAAATAAAAACTCACTACTTGGATCATCCTTAAAGCGCAAAGCACCTTGTCTTGCATCATCATTTACCAACATCATATAATCAATTTCATTAAGCGTTTTAGGGCTACGTTTTTCTTCTTTAGCTAATGTTTGTTCAAAACGTTGCATTAAAACTCGTCCCCATCTATCTGGTGCACAGTCTGTAAAAACACCAAACAGCGGATTATTCGAATATTGTGTACCATATGTTAAATAAAGATTGGGATCTATCGCAAATGCTTTTGGATTATTTAACCAGCTATCCGCATACTGGAACGAAGATGTTTCATTTCTTCCTTTAATATGCGACCATAAATAGCCAACAAAAACATCTTGTCCGTCTAATTCGCAATATACATAAATTTTTCTATCAGCCAATATCCACCTCTTTATTCTTTATAGCTCGTGCAGTTTTAGGTAAACTGCTACTTTCAATCATAATTCCTACTTTATCATTACGAATATCCGCGATATTTGATAAATTATCATCTAACCCTAAAATAAAAAGTACTTTAGCATATACTCCTATTGATGCAGTCGCATCACCTTGTTCTATTTTAGTCAAGGTCGGGCGTGTTATACCGGCGCGTTTTGCCATAAGCTCTTTAGATATTCTACGTCTAATACGTGCTTCTTTAATATCTGATCCGAGTTTTTCTAAAGCTTTTTTTACAGGAATTGGAATAATCTTTACTTTTTTCATATTGCTATACCGTAAACTATAATTTACATTAACTATATATAATGTAAACCATAATTTACAAAAAGTCAAGAGTTGTGTCTTTTTTTTGCAATATAAAAACTTGCAAAATCATGAAATGAAAAAGACACAGATACTTATTTATCTGCAAATTCAATCACTTATAAAACAATTCATTTTTTTCGCATTTTTTGGGGGATGAAAAATCGAACTCCGGGCTTTTTATTATACGTGAAAGGCATAAAAAGTTCTTCTCTCCAAAAGGTAAAAACAGATTTAAAAAAATTTTCCTCCAAGGGGAATATTTCGACTTTTTTTGGAATTTACCTTAATGTGGATGGGCAGTGCCGTTCCAACCGGTTATGTTGCTATCAATAAAAAGCTTAAAATTAAACCGGAAGAAGGCGAAATGATACGCTTTATGTTTGAAAGTTATCTAAAACATAAATCCATTACCGCTGTTTGTAAGTTAGTTAAAGATAATTACGGTATAGAATATCGTCGAGAGATGATAAAACACTTGCTCAAAAATCTGGTTTATCTTGGCAAAGTCAAACACAAAAAGGAAGTTATTAAAGGCGGATTTATTAAGTTCTACCGCGATTTTCAAGATTGGCATTGGTATTCGGACGCAAATGTTTTGCAACTCTATCTCCACTTGATGCTGACGGCAAATTTCAAAGATAAGCCCTTTAAGGATATTATCGTTCATCGGGGCGAAGTGGTTATCAGCCACATGCGATTGGCTGAAACTTTGGATAAATCAAAGGACCAAATCAGGCGATTGCTCAATAAACTGAAACGCACCAATGATATTACAACAACGCGTATCGGATGTGCCACTCTTGTCAGGCTCATTAACTATAATAAATATCAGGGCTTTGAGGATACTACGCCAGCCCCCACCGCACTTGTTCGCCGGATGAAAGCCGTTTAATCGCCGACTATCCACCAACGACAGAAGAAAGAAAACAAGGTAATAATGTAAATAATGAAAAGAAATTAGTCGGACGTGAGATTTTTGAGCAAAAACGAACCGGCGGTGGTTTGGTTGGGCTTGGTGATGTTTTGGCTCGGCAAGGATTAGGAGTGGGCACGAAGTTCAAGTATCACTTTACACAATTGCCACCTAACTGGCGGGAAGTGGAAAGATATATGGCCGAAAAGAACGTCCATATCAACTTGTAAGGTTTTTACAGTTATTATGAAGCCAACGGTTGGTGTGAACGAAGCGGTAAGAAACTGGACGGCTGGCACTTTGCCCTGTGCCATACCCACAAAACCGGCGAGTATTTGTAAAGGAGGTAATAAACAAATCTGCCCTATTCCCAATACAAAATGAGCGGCGGTTTCTAGATTTAAGGATAGTATCATACTAACAAGATAGTAACTCAGATTTTTCGCCCAATTACCGGATACTATCATAGTATCTACATACTATCTCGGATTTTGGCAGATAGTATCATACTAACATGACCATAACTGCCGGTTGGGTATAGTGAGGCAATCCTTTTTAGGGGGTAAAGGTACCAGCGGGTCCTTCCTAGCAATAATTCATATACGGGGACGCAAGCCGTGTCATATTTCTAGCGAAACAGGAAAATTCTGGCTGGTCGGGTATATCCTAAACCCCAATAAACACAAGGGTTATAAAGGAACCCAATTTTTCCTGGCTGGTCACTGGTCACTTCTGCCTGGTCACTTTGGATAAAAGGAAAAATATATAAGTGTACTAATCAGATATTTTTTACACCTTTTTGTTCCCTTTTGTTCCTTTTGATGGAATTTTTTCTTGCATTATATTTTATGTTTTACTAGAATAACAATGTGTTATTTATAAGATGGAGAAAAACAATGACAAGTGATATCCTAACCGTTGAAGAAGTAGCTGAGTATTTAAAGCTTGCTAAGAAAACTGTCTATAAACTTGCGGCAGAGAAAAAGATTCCAGCTTTTAGAGTTGGAAAATTTTGGCGTTTTAAAAAAGTTGAAATAGAAGAATGGATTAAAAATAAATAATACAAAGACCTTGAAGGAGCAACTATGATAGAGAAAATAAAAGCATTAATAGCCCAAGGTGAAGGTTTGAAGGTCGAATTTAAGGAAACTCAGGGTGGTTTACCTAAAAACATTTATGAAACAATTTGTGCCTTTTCTAATACTCAAGGTGGTGAAATTTTATTAGGTGTTGCTGATGATGGAAGTATTTTGGGTGTTAATCTTAGTTTGTTACCTCAAATAGAACGTGATTTTGCCAATACAATCTGCAATATTTCAAAATTTCATCCGCCACTTTATTTGGAGTGTAAAGAGGTTGAGATTGGCGATAAAATTATTTTGTATATTTTAGTTCCAGCTAGCTCGGAAGTTCATTATACAGGATCTAAAATATATGTACGAACAGATGATGGGGATCGGGATATAACTCATAATCATTCCCAAGTAGCTCATTTATTTGCCAATAAAGAAAAAACATATTCTGAAAATGAAATTTATGCGGGAATCCAGATAGATGACTTGCGTACAGATTTGATAGAACGTTGCCGCAAGATGGCAATAAATAGACAACCTGATCATCCTTGGAAAGATATGAATAATGAACAATTATTAAAAAGTGCTGGTTTATACAAAAAAGATTTTAATTCACAAAAGGAAGGATATACTCTAGCCTGTGCCTTATTATTTGGTAAGGATGAAGTAATTCAGTCAATTCTCCCACATTATAAAACAGATCTCATATTAAAAGTTAAGGATTTTGAAAGATTTGATGATAGAGATGACGTAAGAACAAATTTAATAGAAAGCTATGATCGTATAATGGCCTTTGTCAATAAGCATTTACCATCGCCATTCTATTTAGATGGGGATATTCGTAAAGATTTAAGAGGTATACTATTTCGAGAAATCACTGTCAATTTACTGATGCATCGAGAATTTACCAACCACTATCCAGCAAAATTAGTTATTGAACACGATAGAATAATTACAGAAAATGGAAACAAACCCTATATCTGCGGTAATATTAATCCGGATAACAACACTCCTTATCCTAAAAATCCAACAATTGCGAGATTCTTTAAGGAAATTGGATGGGCAGAAGAGTTAGGATCAGGCGTTCGGAAAATAGCAAAGTATGCAAAAATATATGCAGGCTATGAACCTATATTAAATGACGGTAATGTATTTAAGTTAGACTGGAAAATAAACTTATTTGACGGAACAAGTAGTGATCAAGTTATCTCTGCAACCTCTCATAAAATAAAGGATCCACGTAGTGATCAAGTAAGTGATCAAGTAAGTGATCAAGAAAACCAGATTCTGGAATTTTGTATGGAACCAAAATCATTGTTAGATATTATGGAATTAACTAATTATAATAGTCGGGGACATTTTAGGGAAAAACTTTTAAACCCTATGTTAGAGAGAGGATTATTGAAAAGAACTAATCCAGATTCTCCACATGCCCCTAATCAAAAATACGTAACCATCAAAAGAAACTAATACTAGAGGATATAATATGTTTGAACAAAGTTTTAAGAATATTGATAATGAGTTGCACAAAGACGCCGGCTGCTCAACCGAAATGGATTATATTGAGCAGACTTCGTGGCTGTTGTTCTTGAAATATCTGGAAGATTTGGAAAACAATCGGGCAATGGAAGCCGAGCTTAACGGCAAAAAATATACCCCGATTATTGACGAGAATTACACTTGGAGCAGTTGGGCGTATCCTAAAACTGCTGATGGCAAGCTTGATTATCACAAAGCTATGACCGGTGATGACTTAGTCAACTTCGTCAGGGATAAGTTATGGCCTTATTTGGCGCATTTTAAGGAATTAGCGGAAGCGGCAGATACTTTGGAATACAAAATCGGGGTTATTTTCAGCGAATTAAGAAACAAAATCAATGATGGCTATATTTTGCGTACTGTTATCAATATTATGCAGGAAATGCGTTTTCAAACCTCGGAAGAAAAGCACGAGCTTTCTGAACTTTACGAAGGTAAAATTCAAAACATGGGGAACAGCGGGCGCAACGGTGGTGAATATTATACCCCAAGACCGCTCATCAGAGCCATTATCAATGTTGTTCAACCCAAACTAGGCGATAAGATTTATGACGGCGCTTGCGGTTCTGCCGGCTTCTTGGTGGAGGCTTTTAATTATCTTAAGGAAAGCAAGCAATTAACCGTTGATGAGATGGAAACTTTGCAGAAGAAAACGCTCTATGGTAAAGAATTTAAGCCGTTGCCGTATATCATTGCTATTATGAATATGATTTTGCATGGGGTTGAAGCACCGAATATTATCCGCAAAGATACGCTTTCTGAAAACATTATGGCGGTGCAAACCAAAGACCAGTTTAATGTTATTTTAGCCAATCCGCCGTTTGGTGCCGCCACCAGCAAATCGGACATTCAAAACTTTCCGATAAAGACCAGTGAAACGGCTTATATGTTTATTCAGCATTTTATTAAATACCTCAAAGCCGGAGGCAATGCCGGTGTGGTTATTAAAAACACCTTTTTAAGCAATGGTGATGCAACAGAAGTCAGACGAGAACTATTAGAAAGCTGTAATTTATATGCCGTATTAGATTTGCCGGCAAAGGTATTTTCTGCCGGAGTAAAAACGGTGGTGCTGTTTTTCAAAAAAGGCGAACCAACCAAGAAAATTTGGTATTATCAGCTAAACCTTGACCGGAATTTAGGCAAGACTAACCCCTTAAATGAAAATGATTTGGCAGATTTCATAGAGTGCTTCAAAGGGCAAAAAGAAACTGAGAATTCTTGGTTCGTTGATTTGAAGGATGTTAATCCAGATACGTTAGATTTATCGGTTAAAAATCCGAACAAGAGTGATGAGGTTGAATATAGAGAGCCGACCGCTATTATCCAAGAGATTAAAAGATTAGATAAAGAAAGTTCAGAGATTTTAGCCAAGATTAAGGAGTTGCTGTAATGGAAAAGTTCATAACCTCATTTACAGCGATTGTTGCTGTATATATCGCTTATCAGCAATGGCGCACCAGTGAACGTGAAATAAAAAAAGATATGTTTAATTTGCGATACACTGGCTTTATTATTCCTATCAGAGAAAGTCTTAATAAAATATATTCTGTTTTAGGAAATAAGAGTTTTAATTTTTCAAAGTTGATACAGCAAGAAATTGGGCTTTTTGACAAACAATTTAGCACTTACAGGTATTTAATTAACGAATATGATGCCGAAGAATTGAGAGACTGCTATAAGAAATTATTGCGTTATTCCGATGCCTACCATAATGGCAAATATACCATTGACCAATTTGAGCAAAAAATAGCTCATACTCTACAAAATATAGATGAAATTTTATATAGTTACATCTATTTAGAGAATGATAAATGCTTCAATTTATTTAGTTTATTCAAGGATTTTTGCAGTTTTATTGTTAAACTTTTTACGCCAATCAAATATCAGAGAGCATATATCAGCAAAAAGAGAAAAGCTGATGCCGTTAGAAAAGTTGAATATATGGCTGATCATAATGAAGAATTTAACAAAACGGAGGTAGATAAGCTATGATACCTCAAGGTTGGGAAGAAAAAAGTTTATATGATATTGCTGAAATAACCACAGGAAAATGGGATGCAAATCATTCTGTAGAATCTGGTTTATACAAATTTTATACCTGTGCATCGGAACCATTATTATGTAATACTTTTAGATATTGTGGCGATTGCCTAATATTTCCTGGAAATGGTGCAAATGTAGGAGATGTATATCGTTATAGTGGTAAATTTGATGCCTATCAGCGAACATATGTGGCAAGTAATATAAAACATATTAATGTTTCATACCTTTATTATTTCTTATTACTTTATTGGAAAAAAGCTAACTCTGATAAGCAATATGGTTCTGCAACAAATTATATAAAAATTGGTAATTTTAAGGATTTTATAATTAGCTATCCCCCATTACCTGAGCAAGAGAGGATTGTGGCGAAGTTGGATAAAGTCTTTGAAGCGATAGATAAAGCCAAAATCATAGCCGAAACCAATCTAAAGAATGCAAAAGAGCTGTTTGAAAGTTATTTAACCTCAATACTCGTGAATAAAAAGGATTGGGAAAAGAAAAAACTTAGTGAAGTTGCAGTTGATTTTGGGCGTGGACGCTCACGACATAGACCAAGAAATGATAAAAAGCTCTATGGCGGAAAATATCCATTTATACAGACTGGCGATATAAGAAATTGTAATCACTTCATTACAAAATATTCCCAGACATATAACGAAGTTGGTTTAGCACAAAGCAAGTTGTGGCCCAAAGGCACTTTATGCATAACAATTGCGGCTAATATTGCAGAAACCGGAGTATTAACATTTGATTCTTGTTTTCCTGATAGTGTTATAGGATGTGTTTTTGATAATTTAAAGACCAATATTGATTATGTAGAATATCTACTGCAGTCATTTAAGTCCGTACTACAAGCAGAGGGTAAAGGAAGTGCTCAAGATAACATCAATCTTGGTACCTTTGAAGGACAATATTTTCCGTTTCCTGATAAATCAACTCAAGATAAAATTGTGATAAAATTAGATTCTATGAGAAAAAATATTGCTAAGCTTGAAGCAATATATACTAAAAAAATCAAAGCCCTTGATGAATTAAAACAATCTATATTGCAAAAAGCATTTAGAGGAGAACTATAATGGTTTCTGAAGCTGATACCAGAGAAGAACTGATAAACCCTAAGTTAATAGAGTGCGGTTGGAAAACCGGCGACAATGTAATCGTTCGTCGGGAATATCCTATCTCTAAGGGTAAAATTATCGGCATGAACGCTCGCGCACCGAAGCTAAGTGCCGATTATGTGCTTATTTACAAAAATGTTAAATTAGCGGTGGTAGAAGCCAAAAAATCTTCTCGCTCTTATACCGATGGCGTAGCGCAAGCCAAACAATATGCCGAACTCTTAAATATTCGCTTTACTTATGCCACAAATGGCACAGAAATCTACCAAATAGATATGGAAACCGGCAAGGAACAGCAAGTTAATGCTTATCCATCTCCGGAAGAACTCTGGCAGATGACATACAGCCAAGACAACAAGATTTTTAATCTGCTTTCTGCTATTCCATCTAAGACAGATGGGCAGTTTGAGCTGCGCTACTATCAAGAAAATGCTATCAACGCCACGATAAAAGCATTAAGCGAAGGAAAGCCAAGAATTTTATTAACCCTTGCTACCGGAACCGGCAAAACCTGTATTGCTTTCCAAATTGTGTGGAAACTGATGCAGGCAAAGTGGAATATTAAAAACATCGGCGACCGCTTGCCTCGCGTGTTGTTTTTAGCCGACCGGAACATATTAGCCGACCAAGCTTTTAACGCTTTTCAGGCTTTTCCGCTCAATTCACTTGCCCGAATTACGCCGGCGGATATTAAGAAAAATGGTAGAGTACCGGATGCGCAAAGCATATTCTTCACCATCTTCCAAACCTTTATGAGCGGCGAAAAGCCATATTTTGGGCAATATCCGAAAGACTTTTTTGATTTGGTGATTATTGATGAATGTCATCGCGGTGGGGCTAATGATGAAAGTAATTGGCGCGAGATTTTGAACTATTTTGATTGCGCCGTTCACTTAGGTTTAACAGCTACACCAAAACGCAAAGATAATGTGGACACTTATAAATATTTTGGCGAGCCGGTTTATACATACTCATTAAAACAAGGCATAAATGACGGTTTTTTAACACCGTTTAGGGTTAGAAACCTAAGCACAAACTTTGACGAATATCAGTATAATGCCTCTGATGATGTTGACGGGGAAATTGACCCGGAAAAAACTTATAAGGACAATGAGGTATTTATTGTTGATAAGGAGCTTGAGCGGGTTAAAAAGTTTATGGATGAAATCAATCAAAACAATAAAACACTTGTCTTTTGCGCCACACAGACGCACGCCGGTTTAATTAGAGATATGATAAACCAATATAAAACCGCAAGCACTAACCCAAACTATTGTGTGCGCGTGACTGCAGATGATGGCGCACGTGGAGAGATGTTTTTGCGGCAATTCCAAGATACGTCAAAAACTATCCCAACCATTTTAACCACATCACAAAAGCTTTCTACCGGAGTGGACGCTATTCAGGTAAAAAACATCGTTTTGCTCCGGCCGGTGAACTCAATGATTGAATTTAAACAGATTATCGGTAGAGGAACCAGAGTTTGCGAAGATAAAGACTATTTCACAATTTATGATTTTGTGGGCGCTTCCAAGAACTTTGAAGATAAAGAATGGGACGGACCGACAGAATATACCGGAAAGCCTAGCGGTGGCAATGGTGGTAAAGGCGGTCAAGGAGGTAACGGCGGAAATGGCAATGGTGGTGAAACTCCGGAACCTAAAAAAATAACTAAGATTAAATTAGGTAAAGGTCGTGAAGTAAAAATTTTTGATGATGGAACAACCTTCTATGATAAAGACTTGGGCAAACCTATCAGTGCCAAAGAATTTATTGAAAGACTGGTCGGACAGATGCCAAACTTCTTTAAGACGGAAGAAGAATTACGCCAAGTATGGCTTGACCCGATAACCAGAAAGACATTGCTCAAACGTTTTGCCGAACGCGGCTGTAACCGAGAGACATTTAAGTATATTCAGAAAGCTTTAAATGCCGAAAATAATGATGTGTTTGATGTTTTAAGCTTCTTAGCGGAATTCTGCAATGATATGATGACAAGAAGCGAAAGAGCAGACCAATGCAAGTTTTATGTTATGGATAACTATGCGGCAAGACAGTTCGCCTTTATTGAATTTGTATTACAGCAGTATGTTAAAGAAGGTATATCCGAGCTTGATGACGAGAGAATTGGTAAACTGGTCAACTTGAAATATGGTTCGCCGATGAACGCCTTGCAGGAACTTGGCAAACCGGATGAAATCCGCTCAATGTTCTGCACCTTCCAACAGTATCTGTATAAGAAAGCGGCGTAGGTAAAGAAATGTGATATTTATGAAGGTGAACTGAAAGGGATTAGTTTATGAAAAAAGCTTGCGAAGATCTTTTATTTGATATAAATTCAAAAAATTGCGGGGCAGAATTTTATAGAGCAGATTTACACATCCATCTATATGGATCGTCCCCTTGTGTTACAGATGATAAAATGACATTAGATAATTTAATTTCTAAAGCAAAAAATGAGAATATAAAAATATTATCCATTACTAACCATAATAATATTGATAACTTACAATACTTATATAATAAGGGAAAAGAAAATGGAATGTTATTAGTTCCAGGAGTAGAACTTTCAACGCCACAAGGACATTTGTTAACGTATTTTGAAAAATATGAAGACTTAAATAAATTTATGTGCTCTCTCTCAATTATAGTAGAAACTAATAAAGAAACCAGATGTAATACAGGGATGTTTGAGTGTTTAGAAAAGCTAAAAAATTATGATAAAGCATTTGCTATTTTGGCTCATATTGATAAACCCAAAGGACTATTAGAGAATTCCGATAATATTAACCAAAACTATATTCTGGATATACTAAAACATCCTAAAATTGTGGCCTTTGAGGTAAAAGAACAGACATCCGAAGTTTATTTTTGCGATAAAGATGCAGATTCTAGAAGAAAAAATATTGCAAAACAAAGAATAGAAAATCTTAATATTGGAAAAAGGCAATTTTTAGCGCGTGTTATGTTTTCTGACGCTCATTCACTTGAAAGCTTTGGTAAAAACGCATTGGGTAATAAAAGAATCACAAGAATAAAAATGGATGACCTAACGTTTTCTTCGTTAAAACATGCATTTATGGAAAATGATTCAAGAATACGAATAGAAGATGAAATACCTGAAAGTATACCTTTCATTTATGGGATTAAATATATTGGGGGTATTCTGAATAATCAAGAAATTAAGTTTAGTAAAAATCTTAATTGTATTATTGGTGGAAGAGGAACAGGTAAATCGACAATTTTTGATACTGTTAGATGTTTAGATAAAAATCGTTTTGATTCTACTAGAATTGATACAGAAATTTGGCCAGAAGATATAAATTATATATGGCAGGATGAACTAAATAATAAAACTTATTTATCACGTCTGAAATATCATGATATAAATAACTTATCATCTTCAGAAAAATTTTGTGGTTTCTGTCTTGAAACATTTGGTCAAGGTGATACCTCAAAAATTGTTTCAGATATTGATAAAGATCCGTCCAATTTGATAAAATTTCTAGACTCCTTTATCGATTTTGAAAATTTAATAAATGAAGAACTGGCAAAAATTGAAGAACTAAAAGATAATAAAAATGCGTTATTATCTCAGTGTAAACTGGTACAACCACTTATAGCAGTTCCTCAGCAATTAAAAGAAATAGAAACAAAACTTAAAACTATTTCGGATCTCCAGTTAAAAGAAATTATAAAATTAGAGCAAGATTTAACTCAGGAGGATCTCTTCAAGAAAGATATAATTAATCATCTTAAAAATATATTATCAATCGAATTACAAGAAAATATAGACGAATCTTTTTCTGCTCTTAATCAACTGTTTACTCAAGATCTTTTACTGGAAAAAACAGAAGTCAAAGAAATTTCCGAGCAAGTAGTGTTAATCGAAAAGGAAATTAGAAAATTCTTTTCTGAGTTACATTTAAATATGCAAAAATATAAAGAACCTTTGAATACAATCTTTGGCAAATGGACAGAACGGGAAAACAAATTAAAACAATTAATTTCTCAGAAGAAAGAAACTGCAATAAAAGCCGGTATTACTGACTTATCCAGTATTTCAAAATTAATATCTCAACAAACGTCATTGAAAAATCAATTAATACAGCTTAATGGATACAATGAGTGTATCAAAAAATTGAGAGAAAATAGGCAAATAATTATAGAAGAATTAGATAATATACGTAAACAAATATCTCAAAAAAGAAAATCTTATGCCCAAATAACATCCAAATTATTAAAAGATAATTTGAATGATTTAAGTGTTTCGCTTAAATACAGAGAGCAAAATTATTCACCCAAAACAGTAGAACTAATAAAGAAAACAATGTCGTGGAGAACTTCACAGGTTTGTAAGGCATCAATATTGGTAGAAGAGCTCGGGTTATCCTCACTTATTAAAGTTATAAAAGAAAAAGATGTTAATACTATACATAATATTACTAACAATGAAACAAGAACCTTTACAACTGATGAAGCTTTAGAAATTGTAAATAAACTGGGTGATGAAAAAATAATTTTTGAATTAGAAGAACAACAAGTTAGTGATACACCAAAAATAATTGTTTCTAAAATTATACCTGGAGCAACTAAGCCTTTGGTTAAGTCATTTTTAAATATGTCATTAGGACAGCAACAATCTATTCTATTAAGTTTTATTCTTTTATCAAATAGTTGCTATCCTCTCATAGTTGATCAACCAGAAGATAATTTAGATGGTGAATTTATTTATCAATCTTTTATTCCTATTTTAAGAAGAGCAAAAGAGCGTCGACAAATTATTATTGTAACACATAATCCAAACATTGCAGTTCTTGGCGATGCAGAATTAATACTACCACTCCGTGCAACAGTTGATAAAACGATTATAAAAGAAAGAGGTTCTATTGATCGTATAGAGACCAATAAAATGACTTGCGATATTTTAGAAGGTGCTTCAGATGCTTTTAGAAAAAGGGCTTTAATTTATGGATTTCAACTTCCCCAAAATGATTAGTGAACAGAAAATGAAAAGAGTTTTATTTGTGTGTCTTGGAAATATATGTCGGTCGCCGATGGCTCAATTTGTTTTTAAACAAATGGTTGAAGAGCAAGGCCTGTCTGATAAGTTTGAAATAGATTCTGCCGCCACCGAGGGATATAATGAAATGTGTCATGCCGGTATTCACTATGGTACGCGTAAGATGTTGAAATCTATGCATGTGCCGTTTGAAGAACATTATTCTCGCCGCATTCGACCACGTGATTATGCATATTATGATTATATCTTAGCGATGGACGATAATAATATAGAGGATATTCAATCTATCGTTGGCGTAGATACAGACAATAAAATCCACCGCTTACTAGATTTTGCAAACAAGCCCCGCAATATCAAAGACCCTTGGTACACCGGTAACTTTGATGAAACCTATTGGGATATCGTTGAAGGTTGCGATGCTTTTTTGAAGTATTTGAAATTGTAGTTCTATGCCACGTTAAACCATTCCAGATAGGTGATGAGTAAGTGATTATAGTCGCTGGCGGTGGCTTAGCGATAAAATTCGTCTTGTTCTTCTTTGGAGATGTTAGCACGCCTCATTGCCGAAAGACACTTGCCTAAAATATAAAATACATTCCCGTTCTCGCCCACCAGATGCACAGTTATCTCAGGACATTTGGGATTTGACATATTCCAACTCCTTTTCAATGGCTTTATATCTGGCGGCCATTTGCTCCAGTTTATGTGCAAGACGATTGATTAGGTTGACAGTTTCTTCAATTAAGACCTCTTCGGCCTCATGCGTATACTTTTTGCATAAAGTTTTTACTTCTTCAAAATCTGAAGGTTTTCGCACCATATAAACTTTAACTGTTTCCATAATGAACTCCTTTCGTTACAAGACAATGAATGCTTGGAAAAAAGAGAAAGTCCAGTTAATTATGAAAAAATAGTGCTAGAACCTTGTAATTTATAAAACTTTCGGATAGAATGTAGAAAATCTTGAAAAGAAAGGGTTGCAATATGGCCAAGGCACAATAAAAATGAATACTTATAATCTAAATCGCTTTATCGAAGCACAACAAAATACATATGAAACAGCCTTAAACGAAATAAAAGATGGTTATAAGCAATCTCATTGGATATGGTACATTTTTCCTCAACATGAAGATTTAGGTTATAGTTATAACTCTAAATTTTATGGGATTAGTTGTTTGGAAGAAGCAAAAGAGTATTTTTTTCATCCCGTATTAGGTACAAGATTAAAAGAAATATTAACAGCATTATTAGAACACACTGATAAATCAATCGAAGATATTTTAGGCCATATTGATGCGTTAAAACTGAAATCTTCAATGACTTTATTTGATGTGGTTGCTCCAAAGGATATTTTTAATACTATATTAAATACCTTTTATAATGGTGAACGCGATAGTCTGACGCTTTCTCTATTATCCAACTAATATCCCCCAAGTGGTCTGTGGTTCTTTGGCTGTAGTCTGGTCATGGATATGGGGTGCGAGGTTGGGTGGTAAGAAAATCCCTCAAATTAGTCATTTTTTGTTTTGGACGAGGTCAATCCAAAAGTATCTATTTTTTGTGATTTTAATAAAAAATCGCTTAGCGGTGGTTTATGTGCTCACATCATAAATGAAGCGCCGAATCTTACAAACCCCGCAAACGGTGGGCTTTTGAGGCCTCATCTAGGCACAAAAAAAAAGAGGATGACACCGCAAAAACCTGCCGATGACCGGAGTTTTGCAGCGAGACGCAATGAAACACAATGAGTTGAGGCACACCTCATAAACGTATTGATGTTAGAATTAAACATCCCATAGCAAAATAAAAAAAGTCTTATCAATTTTGATAAGACTTTTAAAATGGTGGGTCCGGAGGGACTCGAACCCCCGACCAGACCGTTATGAGCGGCCAGCTCTAACCAACTGCGCTACAGACCCACAATACATGCTACTCTACCACACCTTTTACCGTTTTGCAAGATTTTTTTTCAATTTTAAGTTTTTTCGTCACAAATCCCTTTTTAGACTAAAAAAAATGAAAAAAATGTTTTTTTATTTGAAATAAGCAAAAATTTGTGATATACTGCCCCTGTTAGTGCGAAAATAGGAAGGAGTTCTTATAATGAAAAATGAATATATGTTTAATCCGGGCGATTTCGTTGTTTATCCGACACGAGGTGTTGGCCGTGTTACAGGTATTCAATCCGAAAATGTCTGTGGACAACAGTTGGATTTCGTATCTGTCAGTTTTCAAAAAGATAAGGCTACCGTTAAAATTCCATTAACAAAAGTCAAAAAAGAAGCATCTTCTTTGCGTCAGATTTCATCAGATGAAATTATGGATTCGGCTGTTCGTGTGTTACGCAGTAAAGCCAAGGTTCGTCGTGTTCAATGGAGCCGCCGTTCACAGGAATATCTGGAAAAAATAAAAACAGGTAATCCAATTATGTTGGCAGAAGTATTGCGTGATTTATATCGTGACCCGGACAAAGCCGATCAAACATACAGTGAACGTCAAATTTATGATCAGGCATTGAGTTTATTTTTACCGGAATACGCATTGGTTCACAAAATGAAGGAAGATGAAGCATCTGCTAAATTAGATGCTATTTTGAAAAATAAATCAGAAGATGATGAATAATCATTTATTTTAACATGCAACCATCTATTTGGATTCGTTTTGTTTTTATGGGTTTATTATTTGTCGGTTTGTCGGCATGTTCGTCATTAGACCCATTTGTTGATGCCCGTCGGGAAGCCGGTCAGATAGCACAAGTCGGCACATCTACGAATGATTATCCGGTTATTTGTTATGGATTAAACAAACCGGAAAAAATCGAATGGCTGGCTCAAAATGAATGTGCCAAAACAAACAGAAAAGCCGTTTTTCTTCATCGGGAAAATTTTTCATGTTCTTTATTTAAACCCCGTAAAGCCATCTATCAATGTGTTGAAACAACACAGTCTGTACCGACTTATCAATCCCCTTGTGATTTAAAAAAGAAATAAACATTCCAGACTTGATAATATCATTTTAAAACCTATATCCTTATAAAAGGAGGGTTTCATGCCATATTTATTTTTTTTATTATGCGGGCTTGCAGGATTAGTCGGATGCACACCAACTGTTGATATTGATAAAAGCACTACATACAAATGTGGAGACAAAATCATTCATGTTGATTATTTAGATGATGATTCTGTCATTTTGACATCAAATGGCGAAAGCAACGTATTAAATCGTGTTGAAGATGAAAACGGGTATCGATACGATAATGCTGACTCACAGTTGGTGTTACACCGGCAAGACGGTATTGTTTATTTTGCTGTTCAAGGAAAAACCTATCCAATGTGTTTTGAAATCAAACAATAATTACGGAACAATGGTTATCGGCGTACCGTCTTTGACAAGATGATATATTTCTTCAATTTCTTTGTTTGTGACAGCAATACACCCATCGGTCCAATCATCGTTTTGATGAATAAAATCAAAAGCCGTATCAATAGCCCAATTCGGATAACCGTGTATCATGATGTCACCACCGGCTGAATAACCGTTTTGTCGGGCTTGTTTTTCTTGTTGAGGGGTCGGATATGAAATCCGTAACGACAAATGATATGCACTTCGGGGATTGTGATAAGTGATTTTATATGTACCTTCAGGTGTTTTTTCATCCCCCTCTTTTTCTTTGGCACCGACAGGTTCATCACCCAATGCAATTTTATACGAACGAACAAGTGTATCACCTTGACGCAACATCATAAGACGTTTGCTTTTTTGCACTAAAATATTATCCACACCTGTTTCATCAGCCAAGACAGGCAAACAAGATAAGAAACCCAGCAATACAACGCAACTAAAACGCATAATTTGTTTTATCATCTATCGCCTCCGAGATAATTTTTTACCCCGCCCTGTAATCATTGTTACCGTGCGTTCAATAACCAACTCAGGTGGAAAACCCGTCGATTTAATTTGCTTTTCTGTGTCCAATAAAAGTTGTAGCACTTTGACCAAATCTTCTTTCGGCCAAAAATAAATCTGTCGTATCATATCTTCTTTGAGGCGAAACTGATTTGCCCGTAACGTTTTGCGACAAATTTCATCACTGCTTCTATGGCGGGAAAGCAAATCAACACCCAATAACAATTTATTGAAATGACTGATTAAAACCCGTGTAATTGCAACCGGATTTTCCCCATCTGTCAATAATATCTTTAAAGCCGTATCGGCTTTTTGTTGCAGTCCACCCGATACGGCAAAACATAATATATCCGTTGTTGCCGTTGCTGTATCAGGAATAACGGCATGCACATCATCTTCTTCAATAGTTGTTTTGTGTCCTAAATAGGTTATCAGTTTTTCCAATTCGTTTTTAATTGTTTGACGATTATCGTGAAGTCGGCTCAATAATAACGTCATGACATTTTCCGAAAAAACAACCCCTTTTTCTTTGAGATATGTTTGTATTAACAAACGAACGTCTTTTTCTTCATCTTGGTAACAAGCAATTGTCAAAATATCCGAAGCATTTTCGCAAAAAACTTTTAAAACCGAGGTTTTAACAAGATTTTCAGCCGTCATCAATAAAAACGTATCAGATTTAATATGATTAAAGTAGTCTTCAATCTGAGGAAAAGTGGTGTTATCCGCCTCTTTAAACCAGATGAGTTTGCGTGTACCTAACAAGGAAATAGCATTACCTTCATCCAACAATAAAGACGGCGTTTCTTTGAGTTGGTTTTTATGAATTTTAATCAAAGAAAAATCATCTTTTTGAGGCACAATCATTGGTATGATTTGTTTAGCACAATCTTCGACAATGCTTAAATCCGGCCCAAAAATCAACGCCCCTTTGAATTGTTTTTGGATTTGCGTTTTTAAAGCATCAATTTGAAACGGTTTGGCTTTCACGATTATCCTCTTGTGCTTTGAAATAAGCCTTAATACGAAGACTGATATTATCGCTGATAATGTTGATTAAATCAGTTTTAACCCGATTACGGGCAACTTGTGTTGCATACGGTTCCAACACAATATTATATGCCCCTCTGGCTCCTGTTGCCTGCGTCAGCAACACTTGATTGGTCTGTGTATCTTTCAATGTGTATGTTGCCGAAATATAAATCGTTTCCCGACTGGCAAAGTTGTCTCCTTGAATACTTTGATCGGTAAATGTCGGTGCGTTCAGACTGATGTCTAATGTGTATCGTTTCGGGGCATTATCGTGTGTGGGATTGAGTTTATCCGTCAACAACCGTTTCAGTTGCCACCCTTCAGCGTTCGGGATAGGATGAACGGCAATTTGTTGTGTTTGCTGTGTAATACCGACATCTTGCGTTGTATTCAGTGGTGAAAAACCACACGCCGATACAAAAATTAAACCGAAAAATAATAGATTTTTATAAAACATTGTGCTATCCTTTTAAAAGTTAAGTTATTTTATCTTTATTTTCTGTAAAAAACAAGGGATATTTCATGTCTTTACGCAAAATATACATTGTCGTCGGTCCGACAGCCAGCGGAAAATCAGCATTGTCATTACAAATTGCTCATGCTGTTCATGGAACGATTATCAATGCTGATTCTATGCAAATCTATCGGGATTTGCAGATTTTGTCGGCTCGTCCGACGGCATCGGAAATGGACGGAATTGAACATAAATTATACGGATATGTTGATGCTTATACACATAACAACGTACAAGATTGGGTCAATCAGGCTGTCAAAGTGTTAAATGAAACGCCTCACCCCGTTCTTGTCGGAGGGACAGGTATGTATGTTCAAGCACTTGTTCACGGATTATCTGTCATTCCAGACGTAGATGTATCTGTCCGTCAACGGGTTCGTGCAATGCCGATAGAGGAAGTCAAATCCCTTGTCCAAGATTGTTCTGCCATTGATTCACAACGCTTGCGTCGGGCATTGGAAGTACAGTTAACAACAGGAAAACCGTTATCCTATTTTCAAAAACAACCACCTCGCAAGTTGATTGATGCCGATTTTCATATACTCTTTGTCAATCCCGACCGTGATGTCTTGTATCAACGTTGTAATAACAGATTGATACACATGATTGAAACGGGCGCCATAGAAGAAGTACAACACTTGTTAAATATTCAAGCCACAGGAGGGGTCACAAAAGCCATTGGTGTCCCTGAAATAACGGCCTATCTCAAACAAGAAATCACTTTTGATGAGATGATACAAAAAGCCCAAACGGCAACCAGACATTATGCCAAACGACAAGTAACTTGGTTTCGGCATCAATTAGTATGTCAGGAAGAAATCAACCGCCCCGACAAATACGTTTTTAATTCTACAATGTAATTACATTATAACCACCAATCATTCTTTAGTGGGGATGTCAAAATAATTATTGACGGGTTTTTGAAAAAAATGTATAAACAAAGTAATTCACGTGTTTCATTTCTTTGAGGAGGAAAAATGTTTTTTTCACAATATCCCCGTCAAGCCGATGATGTTTTTATCCAACGGGAACGTTCTTTTGTTCCCCCTTTATGGCAAAAGGGTGGTTTTTTACTGTCGGTTGCATTTGCGTTTCTCTGGATTATTTTCATCTGGGATTATTTAGGTTCTTCGGGTTGGTGGGGCAATCGGTATGATTTGTCACCAGCCGAATTAGTCGGCAGTATTTGTGGACTATTTGTCCCTGTCATTGTGATGTTTTTGGTGACGGCGTATTTTGACAGATCATCTCAATTAGCAAACGAAGCCCAACAATTACAATCCTATTTAAACGATTTGGTTTATCCGACGGAAGAAGGGGCTGTCTATACACAAGCATTAACAGAATCATTAAGAACGCAAATCCAAGAATTTCGAACAGTTTTTTCACAAGTCAACCATGAAACACAAATTGTCCGTGATGAATTGAAACAATGGATTGATGATTTAAGTCAAATCATGAAACATGTTGATACGCAAACAATGAATTCCGTTCGGGAAGTTGCCGGTCATATTCAAAATTTAACGCAAATAACACAACAAGCAAACAACCAATCTCAACAAACAGCACAAATGTTCATCGAACAGGCTGATTTATTGGCACAGGTTGTCGTACAGGCCGATGACAAAATGCGTGCTCTATCGGGAACGTTATCCACGCATACAGGGGACGTGCAGAATATGAGTCATGCGTTGGAAGTTGCTAACAATCGTACCATGACAGCATTGGATAATGCCGAACAAATCATTGCTCACATGAATGAAGCCAGTCGTTACATAGAAGAAACCATGGAAACACATGAAACAAATACAGCCGAACAAACAAAACGATTATTCGGAAACTTGGAAAAAGTGTTAAACGTCTTTAAAAATCAAGGTGCTTTAATTGATAACGAAGTGCAAAGCATGGCTAATCGCATTGGGGTATTATCAGATTCTTTAAGTGGTCACGCCAAAGGCATGATACAAACCACAAAAGGGGTCGTACAAGAATTAAACGGTATTGACAAAGATTTTGAAACAAGCACACAAAAAATGCGTCAATTGGTTGCTGATATGAAGCAAGACATTGCACAAATCAAAACCGATATGGAAACCAACGTTCAAAAAGGCGTTCAAGTTTTCCCGACGGCTCATGATAGAATCCAAACAGATTTACTACAAGATGCAACCGTTATTCTAGACAGGTTACAAAATTTTTCCGTAGATATGGCTCATATTTTTACACCCCGTTCGGAAGATATGCTCTGGAAAAAATATCATGAAGGAGATCAGGCTGTTTTTATGCGACACATTACCAAAACCATCAAAGCAAGCCAGCACAAGAAAATGCGACAATTATATGAAGACAACACGGATTTCAGATTGGCTGTTACCCGTTACATGGCTGAATTTGAAGGCATGACGAAAAAAGCACAAGAAGGCGAAGAAAGTAAGTTACTGATGAGCGTTCTTATCGGTTCAGACGTCGGTCGGCTCTATATGGTCTTGGCTGATATGATAAAAAGGGAGGCTTAAATGCGTGTTAAATTAACCAAAATCGGCAATTCATGGGGGATTCGCTTACCCAAAAACGTAATTAAGGAATGCGAATTTCAAAAAGAACTCAATTTAACAGTAGAACAAAAGAGAGTTGTTTTATCTGCCATTCATCAGGAACGAGCCGGTTGGCGTGAAAAAATAGCCGATGCACAACTTTCTTTAACGGCTTATGACGGAGAATGGCAATGGTAAAACGTTTTGAAGTATATATGTGTGGTGAAACAGAGGCCGAAAAACCGTGTTTAATTATTTCGCCTGATGAATTAAATGATATGTTACCCTATGTTCTGATTGCCCCAATTACAACCGTTCCGACACCGTTACCGTCCCGTATCGGTATCGGTTTAAAAGGTAAACGGGCATGGATTGCCATGGATATGATACAACCCATGAATAAAAATCAACTCAAAAATAAAATCGGTTTGTTACCTGAACAAACACATATGCAGATTTTAACACTGTTAACGAAGTTTTTCGCTCCGTAAAATGAATGATAGAGAGAATAATAGGTTGGTAAAAAAAACATAACCCGATAAACAAGATGTAACTCACACCCCAAAAGCATGTATGACAGCAAAAAACACCTTGTTCGTGTATCGCATTCTTTGAATATAACATCACATACTCTGTTATATTACAATAAAGTACAACAGCAAAACAAATGTGTTCATCGTCTGCATGCCAACGCATTAGGTACTTTTTCATCGTCGGACGGGTTGTAATAAAATACTGCCTGTCAGTGTATCACATTCTTTTAACAACACATGAATTGTATCGCCTAACGTATATGTTTGACCGGTTGAACGCCCTGTCAAGCGTTGTTTTTCATCATCATAATCAAAAAAATCACTGCCTAAATATCGCATTGGTAAAAATCCGTCTGCCCCAAACGGTTTGAGACGTACAAATAAACCAAATGCTGTGACAGATGAAATTTGTCCTGTCAGTTTTTTACCGACTTTGTTTTTCAAAAACGAAGACGTATATCTGTCATTCGCATCATGTTCGGCAGAAGACGCCTGCCTTTCTGTGTAAGAAATATGTTGTGCCGTTTTATCAAAAGAGGCTTTGTCATCATCACTTAAACCACCCTCCCCTAATTTGAGAGCCGTTACCAATGCCCGATGCACCATCAAATCAGCATATCGACGAATGGGGGACGTAAAATGAGCATACCGTTCCAAAGACAAACCAAAATGACCGATATTTTCCGATGAATAGATGGCTTGCGATTGCGTTCTTAATACAAATTCGTTAATGGCAAAATCTTTACTTGTCCCGTCTGTTTGGGTTAAAACAGCATTAAAATCTTTGGCTTGTGATTGTTCATTTAACGGGTGTTTTGTTTGTAATCCAACAGATTTTAAAAACATGTTTAACAAAGCAACTTTGGAAGCCGACGGTTTATCATGAACCCGATACATCGTTGGTAATCCCTTTTCTTCCAACGTTTCGGCTGCCGATACATTCGCTAAAATCATCAATTCTTCAATCAAACGCATACTGTCCGTTTGTTGACGTGTTTGAATACGAACAACTTCACCGGCCTTGTTCAGGCGGATTTCCTGTTCGGGTACATCAATTTCCATGACACCTCGTTTTGTGCGTTGCTTTTTCAATAAAACATAAACATCATGCAGGGCTTGAATTTCCCGTTCCAATCCGATAATTAGTTGTTTATTATCTAACGCATCTTGTACTTGTGCATACGTCAAACGACGTTCGGATTGAATTAAACACCGTTGAAACCGATGTTTGATTTTACGGCCGTTCTTGTCAATCCAAATTTCACATACTAAAGAAGCCCTTTTTTCATGGGGTTTCAACGAACAAACACCATTCGATAATTCAACGGGTAACATGGGAATCACTCTGTCGGGAAAATAAACGGAATTACCCCGTGTCCATGCGTCACGGTCAAGAGCCGTTCCACTACGCACATACCATGATACATCGGCAATCCCGACCATGATATGAAATCCACCTTTATTTGACGGATTTTTATCTTCCTCAGCCCAAACGGCATCATCAAAATCCCGTGCATCATCTCCGTCAATCGTGACAAAAGGAATTTGTGTTAAATCAAGACGATTGTCATCTACATCAGGAACTTTGACTTTTTCTGCCTGCTTTAACGTTTGTTCAGAAAACAAAAATGGAATTTTATGGATATATAATGCCATCAATGTTGCCGAAAACGGTTCATCAGCTGACCCGATACGTTGCACAAAACGTGCCACCGGTTGACGGGAACGTATCATCGGGGCGTCAAACAAAATCAAATCACGATTTTTCACATAACGAGGAATGTCCGGCAATGAAAAAGGCGTTGTAATACGTCTGTCAACACATAAAACACGCCCGTTTTCATAAAGTCCGACCAATTGATTATCCCCATGTGTCAATCGTTTCAAAACCGTCCCCTCATACAGGTGTTGACTGATATATTTGACACGAACCTGTACAACATCTCCCACACCGGCAGGTGGTGTAATTTTATTCTTAACAATCAAGATTTGAGGGGGTGTTTCCTGTGATGTCCATTCATACGGGCGAGCCAATAAATCACCCATAGAATCCTGACCTGTAATTTCAGCCTGACACAGTTCAGGCAACCGTCCGGACATTAAAATCCGATAACTGTGAGATGATTTTTCCCGTTCCACCACCCCCTTTTTTTGCAAATCTTTGAGCATACGGCGTAACAGGGTTCTGTCATCCCCTTTAATTTTAAAAACCCGAGCCAATTGTTTTTTGGAAACACTGCCTGATTGAGCATTCAAAAAAGCCGTTAATTCAGACATATCAGGAAACGTTTTTTGTTTTGTCATGCGTTATCCTTTCATTCAAAGATATCTTTTTTTTTATTTTAACATGCTTTTATCTGTGTTGCAAGGGTCATTTAACAAGCATGACTACGAAAATGAAAACAAAAAAACGAAATGGAAAATGCCATCTGTTACACAACCAACAAATGGTTACAATCGGATACAAATCAATTTTTTCCACACATTTTTTGATACAAATACACCATCTGCCTCCAGATATAAAAATATTTTAAAGTTCTTATATTTATGAAATATTGACAAATATATATAATCGACGTATAATACAATTTAACAAAAGGATATCAAATGTTATACCCGCCATGTTCAAGCGTTTTTTATACACAACATTCTAATCCGGAAGAATTTGATTTAAAACAAAAAAATCAAATAAATCCCCCTTTATCGGAACAAGATATCCAAGCCATTTTTGAATCGTTTCGTATCATCAATCCACATCACAAAATCGATTTGGTAACCGATGAAACAAAAACATTTTCAGATATTGTTTTATCGGCATTACATTTTGCCAATCAACTACCGTCGGCCCGTCTGTGGTTACGTCAGGTTCCTGCCGGCATTACATTGGATATATTTGATGAACAAGATGAAAACACAAATGGTTATTCCGGCAACGGTATGGTTTTTTTATCATCAAAACAGGTTTGTCTGCCAACCCCTTTTGTAACGACAACCTTAATACATGAATTAGCACACACAATTGACCGTTATTTATTTGTCGGATTGAGTATTTTTCCGTATTTACCTGTTAACGACGGGGAAAAATGGTGTCATTATTTATCCGACACATTAACAGAAGCAGAAGTTATGCAATTGATGATACTGGAAGAAGCCGAAAAAAACGCCTTATCCAAACAATTAGCATTTGAATCACAAAGCATCGCATTGTCACCTGATTACGCTCAAAAAGTTTCGGCTCATTTTAATCGATTTTGTAAATTGTTTGCTCAATGGTTACCTCCTGACAATGCCGGAGAATGGACCCTTGAAGAAATTGAAAAAGAACGTTTATCACGGGCTTGGCATTATGCCTCAATATCATCGATGACCGGTTATATGCGTGAGTTTGTACAACCGTATGACAAAGTATTATATAAAATGCCGGAAAAAGCACGACAGCAAATTAAAATGACCCCGATGGGACCGGTATTTGATTTCACACAATTACGCAAAATCAATTTAACACGGGCAGAATTGGAAAAAACATTCGATGTGATTGACAGAGTCGGTATCAATTTAAGATATCGACAACGATCACAATTGATGTTGATTGAATATTTACGTCATTTGTATTGTCAACAACGACAATTAGATGAGTTACATTTATCGATGCGACAAGATTATCTTTTACGCACTCAAGTCTTGGTACAACCGGAAAAACGGCAAAAATTAGCCCCAAGACAACCTTCTGAATACTTCAAACAATACATGGAACGATTGGAAGGTCGATACATGGGATTTATTCGAGCAAGAGACATGAAACCGCATAATGATTCATATTTAACGTATTTGTATATCAATCAATCTAAACCTGAAAAATCACTGATTGACATTGCTTGTTCCTATGAAACGGTGACGGCTTTATTGTCCTATTTTGACCGAGGGGTTGAAAAATACCTCATTCCGTATTACGAACAAAAGATGACTTCTTCTCAACACCCGAAACGGACAAATACAGACCGTGTTCGCAGTTAACAAAAACAAAAATGATGCAATTTAATCACATTCTTCAATCTGTTTCTTTTCAGGATTGAATATCACTTCAATCCAAAGATATCCGTTTAAAAAATAAAAAAGATGAAAAAATCAATTGATTTTTGAAAAAAAAGTTTGTATAACGGTAAATAGAGTTAATTTTAAAAGGAGCGTTGCATGAAAAAATTATTATGTATTGGTGTTGCTTTGACATTATTGTCAGCATGTACGGCTTTTGAACCGGATTTGGATAAAGCAGCCGAAGAACGGGCAAAAAATCGATCAGAAATCCGTAATGCCATCGGTTGTCAATTTATTGATGAACATGATGCTTATCGTCGTTGTGTGATTGCAACGTATGAAAACAATAAACCGAAAACATACACCGTAACAGAAGATTGTTCCGGTCAACCGGTTGCTGTTGTCAGCAACGGTGTTTCCAAGGGAACGGTTACGGCTGATGGTCAAGTTCAAACAAAACAGGTAACAACAACGGTAAAAGAAGTTGCCGTTCAACCGGTATCTCAACCGGCACCGCAACCTGTTTTAGCTCCTGTTCCTGTTGTTCAGGCCCAACCGGCACAAGTCATTGTTCAAGAAGTTGCTCCGTGTGGGGCTGCAACAAACTGCGTATTTAAAACACAGGAATTATATGAAGCAGAAATGGCTCCATGTACAACATGTGCTCAACAAAAAGTTATCGTTGAACAACCGAAAGTCGTTACGGTAACCACAACAGAAACAGTTGTTGAAAAACCGTTGGAAGTTGTTCCGGCTCCGAAACCATTGCCAAATGAAACATGGTGGGAAACATATCAAAAGGAAAAAGCACCGACAGAACCAAAAGTTGTTTGTCCGTGTCCGAATCCGAATGACCCTTGTCCGCAATGTGTCACAAAATAAGGATAAAATAAATCATAGAAGCGAGAGGATATTCTTCTCGCTTTTTTTATATGCAGTCCAAGAGAGAGCATCATCAAGGACGATTGTTGATTTTTTTATAAAAAAAACTTTCTTTTTTGTTGAAAATATTATACGATTAGAACATTCTGAAACTATTAACTGATAAGGAAAAGCAATGGCAGAATATAATCATATTGAGATAGAACAAAAATGGCAAAAATATTGGGATGAACACAAAACATTCAAGGCTGAAATTGATAAGTCGAAAAAGAAATTTTATGTGTTGGATATGTTCCCTTATCCGTCAGGAGCCGGATTACATGTCGGTCATGCAGAAAACTACACGATTTCCGATATTATTGCCCGTCATAAACGCATGCAGGGTTATAACGTCCTTCACCCGATGGGCTGGGATGCTTTCGGTTTGCCAACGGAAAGATATGCCGAACGTTCAGGCATGCATCCGGCAGATGTCAGTAAAATGAATGCTGACAAGTTTCGTTCTCAATTGAAAAAAATCGGTTTTTCATATGACTGGGACAGAGAAATTGATACAACTGACCCCAACTACTACAAATGGACACAATGGATTTTCAAAATTTTGTTTGATAAAGGGTTGGCTTATGAAGTTATCACACCGGTGAACTGGTGTCCGAAATTGGGGACTGTTTTAGCCAATGAAGAAGTCAAAGACGGTAAATACGTCGAAACAGGTGATGAAGTTGTTCGTAAACCATTACGTCAATGGATGTTAAAAATCACGGCTTATGCTGAAAAATTACTTGAAGGATTGGATAAAGTAGATTGGCCGGAAAGCATTAAAACAATGCAACGGGAATGGATTGGCAAATCAACAGGGGCTGATGTTATCTTCAAAATCGATGGCACAAATGCCGAATTTACGGTTTATACCACTCGTCCTGATACGTTGTTTGGGGCAACTTATTGTGTTTTAGCACCGGAACATGCTCTTGTTAAGGAAATTACGACCCCCGAACAAAAAGAAACCGTTGAAAAATATATTGAAGCAACGGCTCACAAGTCAGCTCAAGACAGATTAGCTGATTCCAAAGAAAAAACAGGAGCGTTCACAGGGGCTTATGCCATCAATCCGGTTAATGGTCACAAATTACCGATTTACATTGCTGATTATGTGTTAGGTGACTATGGTTATGGTGCCATTATGGCAGTACCTGCTCACGACCAACGGGACTATGATTTTGCCAAAAAATTCAATATTCCCATTATTCAGGTTATTGAAGGCGGCGATATTACGGTTGAAGCACATGAAGGTGATGGGGCTTTAATTAACTCCTCCTTCTTGAATGGATTACATGTCAAAGAATCCAAAGCCAAAATGATTGAATGGTTAGAAGCCAATCATGTCGGAAAAGGTACCGTTAACTATCGTTTGCGGGATTGGTTATTTGCTCGTCAACGTTACTGGGGCGAACCGTTCCCGATTATCCATTGTGAAGACGGCACGATTAAATCTGTTCCGATGACGGATTTACCGGTTTTATTACCACCATTAGCCGAATTCAGACCAACAGAAGATGGGGAACCACCGTTGGCTCGTGTAACGGATTGGGTTAACACGATTGACAGTGAAACAGGAAAACCGGCACAACGGGAAACAAATACAATGCCTCAATGGGCTGGATCATCGTGGTATTTCCTGCGTTATTGTGACCCGCACAACACCAATGAAGCATGGAGCAAGGAAGCCGATGAATATTGGATGCCGGTTGATGTCTATATCGGCGGTGTTGAACATGCTGTTTTACACTTATTGTACGCCCGTTTCTGGCAAAAAGTTTTATTTGATGCCGGTTTGGTTTCTTGCGATGAACCGTTTAAAAAATTAGTCAATCAAGGGATGGTTTTGGCTTATTCATACCAAGATGACAACGGGAAATATTACTATCCGCATGAAGTTGAAAACAAAAACGGACAATGGTTTGTTAAACAAACGGGTGTACCTGTTAAAACACAAATTGAAAAGATGAGTAAATCCCGTTACAACGTTGTCAATCCGGACGATGTTGTGATTGAACACGGGGCAGATTCCATGCGTTTATACGAAATGTTTATGGGACCGATTGAAGCCGAAAAACCATGGTCAAATGACGGTATTAACGGGGTTAATCGTTTCTTAAAACGAGTATGGAATTTATTTGAAACAGAAGGTAAATTAGCCGAAAACGGTAGTGTTGAATTAACAAAACTGATGCATAAAACAGTCAAAGGTGTCAGTGAAGATATGGACAGAATGAGTTATAATACGGCTATTGCCAAATTGATGGAATTTATCAATGCCGTTTATAAGTCGGCTGAACCTGTTTCCTATGCTGATATGGAAAAATTTGTGTTATTACTTTCACCACAAGCCCCTCACATTGCCGAAGAATTATGGGAAAGACTGGGACATCATGACAGTATAGCCTATGCTTCTTGGCCGACATATGATGAAGCCATGACTCAATCGGACACAATGGACATCGTTGTACAAGTTATGGGTAAAAAACGGGCTGTTATCACCGTTCCTGTTCAAATTTCCAAAGAAGATGTTTTATCATTAGCCAAAGAAAATGATAATGTAAAAACATTTATTGACGGGAAAACCATTTTGAAAGAAGTCTATGTTCCGAACAGGTTGGTTAATTTTGTTGTAAAATAATTGATATTTTGTTTGATAAAAAGAAGCCCTGTTTATTCAAATAGGGCTTTTTTGAACGACAAACAGGGTTAATAACATAAGGCACGACGATCTCGATAGTTGTTTCGAACATCTTTAAGCACATTTCCAACACTAATAAAAACATAATAAGCAGAATCCTCGCCTGTTGCTATCGCTGTCCATCCGCCTTTATTAAGACCAACGGCTAAATTTTGACAATTATTAGACCAACTTTGATTGTTACAGGCTTCATCCAACGTTGCCAGATGCCGTTCGTTAGCCTTACACCAAGCAAAGGCACTCCACCAGTTCATTTTTTGGTCACTGATACAATAATCATGCCCATTTTTACCCTTCGTTTCTACGCCACCATCACATTTAGCGTACGTCAGACTCGGTATCGTTATTGATAATATTAAAATGAATAATAATTTTTTCATGTTTTCCTCC
>JAZTVX010000007.1:0-20477 GCA_045635565.1 Alphaproteobacteria bacterium | reverse complement strand
ATCTGTTGTATCACAGTTTAAACATTTTTTATCGTAGGCTCGGTATGTAAAATTACAGGCAATACATTGTTCTTTTGTTTCCGGATTGATGACATCTCCACTAACAATCGTATCACATGCAAAACATTTACCGGCATCATCCATGATTTCATTTTCTTTACAACCGCATGATAATCCATCAGCCGTTGCTAAAGCACCAGAAGGACAAATCTTACAAGTACCCCACCCATCATCTTTACCACTGGGTGTCCAATAACGGTTGTCACACCGTAAACATTCATCATGTGTTGTCGTTAAATTGGAAGAATAAGTACATAAGCGGGAATACATTTTTCCATCACTTTTAAACGTTAACCGATTCGAACAAGTGTTAACATCACCGTCATACAATGTGATATAACTGGAATAATTACAATCAAAACAAGATGTATCATAGGGACGCCAAAAACGATTACCACATGAATTACATTCTTCGCTATCGGCATAATAGTAATAATCTCCACTTTCACATGGACGACAAAGACTGTCCGTTGCCGTTTTAGCACTATGAGCGGCATACCACAATTTTTCACCGCACTTATGACATTCTTCATTACGAGCAACTTTTGTTCCGGTTGTTAATTGATCACAATTTGTACAACCATTTGTGACTGAATTATATTTTTCAATTGGATTTTCATTCGGACAAATACCACAACTTGTGCCACTTTCGTCAACCAGCGAACCATCAGAACACGGATAACACGTTCCTAAATGTGCTGTTGCATTTGTTTCAACCCAATACCGATTTGAACATCGAGTACATTCTTCTTTTGTCGTATTAACAATTGTTGATGTATAATCACATGAAAAACAATACGTATCATACGACCGATGAAAACGATTTGAACATCTTAAACACTCTGATTGTTCGGCATAATAATATTTGCTGGCATTATCACAGGAACGACAAACACTGTCTGTTTTGCCTTTTCCACTGTGGGCTGCATAGAATGGACCTTTTTGCGTACATTTATAACAATAATTAGGTGAATTAACCGTCGTACCATCAGCAATTTTATCACAATCTATACATTGTCCACCAGATGTCATAATAGGTTGATCACCTGAACAATCTTCTCCTGTCAAAGGTTTAAATCCATCCTTATACACCATATAGAATGTTCCGTAACAATACCAACGGTTATCTTTTCCTTTATTTTGCAATCTGAATTTGAATGAATCTCCTTTCTTAAAAGTGTATGCCAAATTAGAAAAATTTGAAACACTATAGCCACTTAAGACCAAAATTTTTGTTCCATTTTTATAAACATTGACACGATCATCTACACTGGGAGATACCCACACATAAACATAATCAGCTTCTCGTATAGGCGTTGAGGTATCTGTTCCACCACCGGTCCATAGCGTAGCAACTTCCCTCGTTCCGTCTTTACCACCCGATGTCGAAATTGCTTTTTTATAAGCACACGTTTGCCATTCTGGCAAATAAACCGATTTATCAGGACATCTGCATGTACCGACATCTTCCGGTCCTGTTTTTCGACAAAACGGTCGCATATCATCTTTACAATCAGCATTTGTATTACACCCTTCACTACATTGCCATGTTTCTTTGTTTAAATACGGTTTATCATCAGGACACGGTAAGCATCTGCCCCATTCTGTATTACAACGAGGGGCTGTTTCTTCTGTACAATCATCATTGGAAGTACATCCGAGTTGACAAACATTATTCACACAAAAACGAGGCGGATTTTGTGGACAATCGGCATCGCCTGTACATGCCACACAGGAACGATTGACGCAAAACGGTTTAGATGAATCTGTGCAATCAGCATTGCTGTCACACCCTTCACGATCTTCCGGTTGAGGACAGATTTCTTCAGGATTGCATGTTTCTTCCGTGTAATTTTCATCCGAATTACAAGTCGGCAATTTTTTACAGATATGATCATCAATACCACAATATTCATCGGCTTCACAATCATTATCCGTTGTGCATTCGTATGTGCCCAACGCCAGACGTATACTTTGAGAATACCCTACGTTGTTTTGGATAAAACATACTGAAAACAAAACAAAAAACATCAAAAAACAAGCCCTAAAAAAGGATAATTTTCTTTGTGTAAAAAGTGATTTTATCGTGTAAAAAAAACAATTATTTTTCATATAGTTCCCCTCATAATTTATGTCAAAAAAAGGTACGTTTTTTTGACGCTTTTTTTTGACGGACGGAAAGGGCTTTTAGTGAAGTAAAAAAGATATAAAAATCAAACAATTGTATTTTTTAGTTGACAAAGGGTATTTTGCACAATAATATGGGAAAAAAAACGTACCTTTTTTTGACACGTTTTTCGTTGAGAATATATTGATTTTTAATTGTTATTTTCGAACATGTTTTATCGTTTAGCAAAAGCCTTTTTTCATTCTCAAGTAACTATTTTAAACACAAAAAACGATTCGTTTTTATCTCATCAGATAAAATAAAAAAATGATTTATTTTTTATTTCAAATTGCAGATATTAAGTCTTTATTATTGTAATCAGCAATACACGTTATTAAATCAGTTAATGCTATATATCAAATAATGCTCACTAAATTATAAATGAACACAGATTAACAAATGAATAAAAAACAATCAAAATTTCTACCGAATGATGCCACAAGCAATTCTTAATCCGCCTCCTCCCAACGGAAGTGGCATATCTTTATAATTATCACCATTTTCATGGATAATCAGCGATTTGTTTTTTAACATATGAACAGTTATGTCTTTCATTAAAAAACGAGTTTTATTTGTACCAGCCTGTGATACAGATAAATACGGCAAATCCCCTAAATGTCCTCCTCCGTTTGGTCCGGCATGATGATTTTTGTGAAGTGGGTCATAATGATTACCGGCACTCAAAGCCGCTTGCATAATGCCCTTTTTATCTTGCTGTGGATAACAAGAAGGATATTCGTGAATATGAAAACCATGTGGTCCTGCTGTCAGATGATTTAAATCCGTTTCAACCACAAGACCGTCTTTTGAATCCTGCAATAAAACCGTTCCGATTTGTTGACCAATACCTTCCGTCGTAACCTGATACATGGGAACGGTTATTTCCTCTGCTAAAACAGAACAACAAAAACTAATTGTCAAAATAAAAATCATTTTTTTCACTGATATTTCCCCCTGCTTATTATATGATGGGACTATCAATAAAAAACAAGAGATATGATAAATTATTAAGTATAACCATCTGTTTTCCCAATACTTCGGAGAAACAAAAAACACCTTAACAAAATGAACATTTTACTGTTTTATAAAAAATCAAGTATTCCAAAATTAAAATGAAAAACGAAGGGATAAACCATATCCCAAACGACCGGAACGTGTAATAATCGGTTGTGAACTTAACGAAAACGTATTATTCATCGGTTTTTCGTCACCCCATAAATAATTACTGACTTCCGTCATTGGATCCATTAAAATCAAAGCCGTTTTGCCCATCGATTTTGACCCCCAAAGCGTATTGTTGTTTTTTATGATTTCTCGCTTACTTTTGTAAAACCATTCACCTAACAACGAACCGGCGACCGGTGTGACAATCAAATCCTGAATTGATGGTCGTTCAGCAAAGGCTTCCAAACCATATTCCCAAAAGAATGTGGATAAAGCAAATGAATATAAACACGAATACACTGCATTGGCACCAGCAGAACGGGCTCCCATGTAATAAATGGCACCTGCATACGGATGAGTCACATAATTCAAAAATAAATCATCTTTATCCCAAACAGGGGCTTGTGAAACATTATCCCACCATTTTTTTGTCGGGCTTTTACCATCATCTTCCCAGTTGGTAAAACTGCTGGGCATGACATATAGTAAACCCATGGTACCAATCCCTGTTCCGAATAAAGCAGCCGTATTACGGCCCAACATCTTCTTATCAATAATATTTTCATCCAGTGAATAAGGACGTTCATAAATACTCAATCGAAACGGTTCTTCCGATGAAGAAACAGTATCTGTTTGAGACATACTTTCATGAGCATAAGAAACACCATACATCATCATCGACAAAACAACAAAAACAAAACTCATTATCCGATAAGGTTGGAACATTTTGATATCAATCCTTTTTTAACAACTGTTTGAATGGGCTATTCATACTTCTTTTTTTTGAATAATGCAATAAAAAAATATGTCATACATCACATTGTATATTTGTCTTATTAACGAAAAAGAATAAATTGATTGCATTTTAATCACTGTTTTTGTAAAATACATCCCGAAAGAGAGAAAATATTATGATACCAAAACATATTGCCATCATTATGGATGGAAACGGTCGATGGGCTCAAAAACGGGGATTACCTCGTACGGCAGGACATAAAGTCGGTGCTGAAACATTAAAAAAAGTGTTGATGCATGCCCGTCAAAAAGGCATACAAATCGTCACATTATACGCTTTTTCATCGGAAAACTGGAATCGGCCGAAAGAAGAAGTTGATATTCTCATGAATCTGTTTCGATCTTATTTAAAAAATGACATTTCTCAATTAACGAAAGAAGGCGTTCGTGTTTCTTTTATCGGTGATAGAACAAAATTTGCCGATGATTTACAGAAACAGATGAATGAATTGGAAGAAAAAACACATGATTTACAATCATTTCATGTTGTTTTGGCATTAAGTTACGGTTCACGTGACGATATTGTTCAAGCCAGTCGTCGCATTGCACAAGACGTACAATCAGGTACAATAAAAGCAACAGACATTGATTCAACATTGTTTTCTTCTTATTTATCAACGCGGGGAATGGCAGAACCTGATTTGGTCATTCGAACAAGTGGTGAAGAACGTATCAGCAATTTTTTATTATGGGAAATTGCGTATGCCGAATTTTATTTTACTTCGGTTTATTGGCCTGATTTTGATGAAAAAGAATTAGATAAAGCCCTTGCTTCATATGAAACCCGACATCGTCGTTTTGGTAAAGTAGGTTAAAATGTCATATATCGGTCGTTTGTGGTTGCTGTTTGCAACTTTTTTTAAAACTGCCCTCTTTGTCATTGGGGGAGGTTTGGCTATGTTGCCAGTTATTGAACAAACTTTTACCAGAAAACATAAATACTTAACACAAGAAGATATTTTGGATATGGTTATTATTACACAAACGATTCCTGGATTGATTGCCGTTAATTCGGCTGTATTTGTCGGAAAAAAAATTGCCGGCATATGGGGTTCGTTTGTGGCCGTATTGGGTGTTATTGCTCCATCTGTTATGATTGTCATGACTATTGCTGCCTTTTTTCCCGATTTAAGTTCAAACAATCCAATAGTTACTCATGCTTTTTCGGCTATCAGAGCCTGCGTGACCGGTGTTTTAATTGCAACAGCCATTCGTTTTATGAGACAAATTGTCCATTCATGGCTTGATGCATGTTGCGTTGTATTATTTTTCGTGCTGTTAGTTGCTCGAATCAATCCGATATACGTCATTGTATTATCAATGGGAATAGGAATGGTTATCGTTCATGTGTTTAACAAACGTCAGACGAATCTTTTAAAAAGTGACAAGTTATGACAAATATTTGGTTATTTTTTAAATTTGTACAATTCAGCGTTATGTTGTTCGGAGGCGGATATATGATTATTCCGTTTTTAATGACAACATTTGTTGAAGAACGACATGTTTTAACACTCAATGAATTTGGGAATTTGGTTGCTATTGCTCAAATGACTCCCGGTGCCGTCAGTATGAATGCGGCAACATATATCGGTTTTATTGAAAATGGTGTTTGGGGTGCGTTGTCTGCCAGTTTCGGTTTAATTTTCCCAACATTGTTTTTAAGTTTATTGGCTGTTTCCTTGTTAAATAAATGGAAAGAAAAACCATGGCTGAATGGTTTGTTAAAAGGGGCTCGATTAGCGGCACTGGGTATGATTATGTATGCTTGTTTGATTTTTATGGATATGTCGGTCTTTTCTACTCCGATTCCGTGGCAGACCATAAAATTATTTATAACAACTGCTGTTTGGCAACCTAGCGAAACATTTTTTATTTTAATACCTGAATTGATAATTACTATAATAGCATGTATTTTAACGTTAAAAACAAAAATACCGATTATTCCGATGATAATCATTGCCGGAATTATAGGCGTTTTTATCTACTTGTGAAAATAAATTCACAAAAGTGTCATAAAAGTGTCATTTGATTTTTGACAAAATTTTCTTTATAAAGAAAACAGTTCATTTATAACAAAAGGAAGGAAAAATAATGAAAACAGGAATTATGGCCGGTAAAAAAGGGCTAATCATGGGGGTTGCCAACGATCATTCAATCGCTTGGGGCATTGCAAAATCCATGGCAGAACAAGGGGCTGAAATTGCCTTTACGTATCAAGGGGATGCTTTGGAAAAACGTGTCCGTCCGTTAGCCGAATCAATTGGGTCAGACATTTTAATTCCTTGCGATGTTCTTGACAGCGAATCAATGGACAAGGCATTTGATACAATTAAAGAAAAATGGGGCAAATTAGATTTCATCGTTCATGCAATTGCTTTTTCGGATAAAAATGAATTAAAGGGTCGCTATGTTGATACATCAGCATCCAATTTTGTCAATTCCATGATGATTTCCTGTTATTCGTTTACAGACGTTTGCCGTCGGGCTGCTGACTTAATGGTTGACGGCGGTGCTTGTTTGACATTGACATATTTGGGGGCCGAACGTTATTTACCAAACTACAATGTGATGGGCGTTGCCAAAGCCGCATTGGAAGCATCTGTTCATTTTATTGCATTTGACCTGGGTCATCAAAATATCCGTGTCAACGCTATTTCTGCCGGTCCGATTCGCACATTGGCTGCTGCCGGCATTGGTGACTTCAGACAAATTCTCGGTTGGACGGAAAACAATTCTGCTTTATGTCGTAATGTTACGATTGAAGATGTTGGTCACACGGGCATGTTCTTATGTTCGGACATGGCTTCTGGTATTACAGGTGAAATCGTTCATGTTGATGCCGGTTATCACAAAAATGCTATGATTAACCCAAGAAATGCTCAAAAATCAGCCGAATTATTATCATCATTCAAATTATCTGATTAACGACTATTTTTGAAAGAAATGAAACGGTATTTTGACCCATTCGTTGAAATACCGTTTTTTTATTTCATTGCCTATAAATAGGGATTGATACGACAAAAAGAAAAAAAGATAAAAAATCTCTTGACTTATACACAAAAAAAAGGTATAAGTAGTAACCTTTTATGTGGAAATGGGTTTAAAGAGTTTTAATTTTATTGTTATAAGTTAGGAGAAAGACCATGAAACGTACATATCAACCAAGTAAATTAGTTCGCACACGCCGTCATGGCTTCCGTGCAAGAATGGCTACTGTTGGCGGTCGTAAAGTTTTAAATGCACGTCGTCGCAAGGGTCGTAAAGTTTTGAGTGCTTAATTACGGGTATTCAACTGTATGGAAATATAAAAAAGGGCGTATTCGTCCTTTTTTTATTAGATAGAAACAATGACTGACGATAGATTTTTTTTACCGGAACGAGTTAAAAAACGCAAAACGTTTTTATTGGCAACACACAATGGTTGGAAGTTTGTTGCACGTGGATTTATTGTTCAAATTGTTAAAAACAATCTGCCGAACAAAAAACGGGTTGGTTTTACGACAACCAAAAAATTAGGCAGTGCCGTTATTCGTAATCGTGTTCGTCGTCGATTACGGGAAGTTTGCCGTTTAACATTCCAACAAGTACCAACGGGATATGATTATATTTTTATTGGCAGAACAGCCACGATTGATCGACCGTTTGATTTATTATGTGCCGATGCTCGTTATGTGTTGAAACAATTTTTGGACCGATTATCACTGGGACGAAACCCATCAGCCGTTATGGATAAGGATTGTCATGAAACGGTTAAAAATGTTGATTAAAAAAAATATTACCACAGTTGTTTTACTCTTTTTTTTGATGCTGATACGGTGCTATCAATTATTTATATCACCGTTAAAACCGTGTTGTTGCCGATATGTACCGACATGTTCGGCTTACGCAAAAGATGCTTTTTTGTTGCACGGACCAATAAAAGGTGCTATGCTCACGCTCAAAAGAATTTTAAGATGCCACCCATGGGGCGGGTATGGATATGATCCTGTCCCCCTCGTGTTCAACAAGAAAAACGAAGGAAAATAAATGAATAATAACATAATGCAGGAAAAAGCCGAACAACGCAATATGATTTGGGCGTTATTGTTGGTTACAATTATTTTATTCGGAGCAAACGTTTTTGAACCGAACAAACAATCTCAACAAACAACACAACCGAGTGAAGCAACAACAATTGTTACGAATAAACAACCTGCGTTACCGACAACCAAGCAAACAATTGCCGATTCGATACCCGTTATTGAACAAAACATTTCTTTAACAAATGATTTCATTAGTGGAAACTTTAATACGGCATCATCAGGCATCAATCACTTAAATTTATTAAAATACCGTGAAACAACTCAAGAAAACAGTCCGAATGTTAATTTGCTATCTGATACATATCAGACAAAAATATCTTGGACAAGCCCACACACAGTTATTCCGACACCGTCAACGGCTGATGCCAATATTACATTAACAACAAATAATCCCATTCACTTGCACGCAAGTCATGAAACCATACAGATCAATCGTACCGTATCATTGGATGATGCTTATTTATTGACGGTTACGGATTCGATAACCAACTTATCGGACAAATCGATAGACGTTGTCTTTAAAGCCGAAATTGAACGAACATTGCCAGATGAAAAGGGGATGTCTAACGTTCATGAAGGATTTGTTGCTGTTTTAAAAGATAAATTGATTGAAGAAAAATACAGTGATGATACATTTAGCGAAAAAACAAAAGGTGGCTGGTTCGGAATTACGGATAAATATTGGCAAACGGCTTTTGTTTTGGAAAATAAAGAACGGGGCAAAGTTGAATTTGAACAAACAGCTGACAAAACATATTTAGCCCGTTTTGTCGGAGAAACCATAACCATTCCGGCCGGTCAAACATATAAACATGTATCACGGACATTTGCCGGTGCCAAAGATATTGAATTATTGGTTAAATATCAAGAAGAACATAACATTCCGAAATTTGATTTAACGATTGATTTCGGTTGGTTTTACTTTTTAACGAAACCATTTTTATATCTGTTGAACTGGCTTTATGATTTATTAGGGAATATGGGTATTGCCATTTTGGTTTTTGCAACATTGATTCGCTTAGCATTGTTACCGGTTGCCACAAAATCATATGAAAGCATGGCTCGCATGCGAAAGGTCCAACCAAAGATGGTGGCATTACAGGCTCGATACAAAGATGACAGACAACGCCTACAAATCGAAATGATGAATTTATACAAACGGGAAAAAGTCAATCCAATGTCGGGGTGTTTACCGTTGTTGCTCCAAATTCCGATTTTCTATGCTTTGTACAAAGTGTTATCCGTCGCCATCAACATGCGTCAAGCCCCATTTTTTGGATGGATTACAGATTTGTCGGCACCCGACCCGTTATCTATATTTACCGGTTTTGGCTTGTTTGATTGGTCCGTTCCGACTTTATTGAATATTGGTATTTGGCCGATTTTAATGGGTGTAACAATGTACATTCAACAAAAATTATCACCGGCTCCGACAGATCCGACACAAGCCAAGGTCATGAAATGGTTCCCGATCATATTTACCTTTATGTTAGGTGGATTTGCCGCTGGTTTAGTCATTTACTGGACATGGAGCAACATCTTGTCAATATTACAACAAAAATACATCATGCGTAAGGTAGGTGTCAAATGATAATTTTAACGCCCGAGGAATGGACAACCAAGTTAATTCCCGATGCTAATACTTTATTTCGAACAAAACCTGAATATCGGTTAAGCGTTAATCAGGTTGATCAATTGCCGACGGGAAATTTAAAAGAATTTGCATTTGCCGGTCGTTCAAATGTCGGCAAATCCAGTTTGATTAACGCCGTTACGGGCGTGAAAGGTTTGGCTCGGGCTTCCAATACACCGGGAAGAACACAATCATTAAATTACTTCGAAATGCCGAAACAATTTTACATTGTTGATTTACCCGGATATGGATATGCGGCTGCCCCCGAAAAAACGGTACAAGCTTGGACTCGTTTAATTCATGACTATTTACGGGGTCGTGTTCAATTAGCCCGTGTTTTTTTACTGATTGATTCACGACACGGCATTAAAGATGTTGATGCCAAAATTATGAAAATGTTAGACACGGCAGCCGTCAGTTATCAGATTGTTTTAACCAAAACGGATAAAATTTCACAAAAGCAATTGACAGAAGTCATTCGTAAAACAACGGAAACGGCTCAAAGCCATGTTGCCTGTTATCCGGAAATATTGGTAACCAGTTCGGAAAAAAACAAAGGGATTGAAGAAGTTCGTTCTCAATTCGTCAAAGTTTTAACCGGTGTTTAGTGGTGGCATAACATGATTTCTTATTGTTTAACCGATACGATTTATGCTTTATCATCAGGTGCCGGAAAAGGTGGCGTTGCCGTCATTCGTGTATCAGGGTCAATGGTTCGTGAAATTTGCTCACGCATGGTTGGATTGGATAATCCAACACCTCGTTATGCGTATTTTAAGCCGATTAAAGGTATTCACGGACAAATTATTGACCATTCGTTGATTTTGTTTTTTGAAGGCCCTCACAGTTTTACAGGTGAAGATATTGTAGAATTTCAAGTACATGGCGGAACAGGTGTCATATCTGCTGTTTTTGAAACATTATCATCATTTGCCGAAACACGTCCGGCAGAACGAGGAGAATTTTCAAGACGAGCCGTTGTTTACGGAAAAATGGATTTAACCGAAGCCGAAGGTTTAATGGATTTAATTGATGCCCAAACAGAACAACAACGTCGGCAGGCATTGACTCAAATGGAAGGCAAGCTGGGTTCTTTGTATGAAAACTGGCGTCATATGCTCGTGCGTAATATGGCTTATTTGGAAGCATTTATTGACTTTCCCGAAGAAGATATTCCACCTGAAAAATTAGCACTGATTGATGAACAAACCCAAGAACTGATTGAGGCCATTGAAAAACATTTAGATGATAATTCAAAAGGACAACGATTACGGGACGGTTTTCAAATTGCATTAGTTGGGGTGCCAAATGTCGGCAAATCCAGTTTAATGAACGCACTCACCAATAAAGACATTGCCATTGTGTCATGTATTGCCGGAACAACACGAGATGTTGTTGAAGCCCACTTGGACGTTGCCGGATTTCCTGTTATTTTGGCCGATACAGCAGGATTACGTGACCAAGCCGATGAAATCGAAACGGAAGGCATTCGTCGTGCCGTTCGCAAAGCAGAAGAATCGGATTTAATTCTCTATGTACAGGATTTGGCACATTATCCACATACTGATAATTTACCAACGGCATTAAAACATATCCCGACTTATACAATATGGAATAAATGTGATGTTTATTCCGATATTCAGGTAACAGATGGCTTTTTGATTAGCGCTAAAACTGGTTTTGGTATTCCACAATTATGGGAAAAAATTACGGATTATTTAAAATCAGAATTTTCCCCTACCGACACAGGGACAATTACCCGTGAGCGATATCGAACAGCGTTAAACATGTGTTTGGATAATTTACGTCATGCATTAAATGCCGTTGAATTAGAATTGAAAGCAGAAGATTTACGATTAGCGGCTCGTTCTTTAGGACGAATTACGGGACAGATTGAAACGGATGAATTATTAGATGTTATTTTCCGTGATTTTTGTATCGGAAAATAAATATATCTGATGCCCCCTGCTCACTCAGGTCGTGTTACGTTCGATGCTATAAAACTTATCCCACATGTGTATCTTCCAGATAGGATTTTTTTATAAAAAAATGAACAAGATATACCTCTATACCTGTCAGACAAAACAAAGTCCCTCTTTGTCTATCATATGTACCGATATCATCTGATAAATATCATCTTTTTATTTATCTTTCCACTTAATAATCGGAATCCGCCGATATGTATCCTCTTGCGTTTCGTATCCAAACGAACCGACAACACTTGCACACTTATCTGTCGGGTTTGGAAAAAGCATTCCGTGATAATAAAAAACTTGTGGTTGTGGGGGTAACAACATCGGAGCAGATACACATCTTTTCCGACAAGGATAAGCAATAGCCCAATTGTCCAAAATACGCTGAATAACTTTAAAATGCGTAGCATCAATACATTCACCGTCCAATTGTGGTTTTATAGGCGAACAAGAAATAAGGAACAGCAACAACCCAATAATAAAAAAATGTCTCATTTTATCCTCGATGTATTTCATCATAACATATATTAGTATGCAATACAACGATTAAATGAATGAAAAATCGTTTTAAAATCAAATAAAAAAGCGAAATTATTTTTTGTTTTTTTGTCTCCATGACTGAACATTTTTTTTATGTTCATCATACGTTTCGGCAAAATTATGCCCTCCTTTTCCGTTTGCAACAAAATAAATATATTTTGTTTCGGCAGGATGTAAAACAGCACTGATAGTCGCCTTTCCAGGATTGGAAATCGGGGCTTTTGGCAGCCCTTTTACATAATAAGTATTGTAGGGACTTGGATGTTTCAAATCTTTATACGTTAAATTACGTTTCAAATCATACCGACCATCTGTCAACGCATAAATAACCGTTGGATCCGATTGTAATGGCATACCCTTTTTCAATCGATTAACAAATGCTGATGCAATGAGTGAGCGTTCCTTTGGCAAAGCCGTTTCTTTTTCAACAACCGATGCCAAAACAACGGCTTCATGAGGTGTTGAAAACGGCAAATTGTCACTTCTTTTCTCCCATAATTCTAGCAATGTACGATTCATAGCATTTTGCATACGGGTAATCATTCCCTTTTTAGTATCACCATACGAATAATGATATGTATCCGGCAGAAGTGTACCGTTTTTCGGCATTTGTTCAATCGTTCCCGTTAAACCTTTTGCTTTGTCCATTAACTGAACAATTTGATAAGAACTCAACCCCTCCGGTATGCGTAATTTACGAATATGTGTGTGCCCGCTCACAATAATATTCATAACCATTTTAGCACTGGAACGAGGCGGGAACGAATATTCTCCGGCTTTAATATTGTTTCGGTTGCCACTTGCACGCACACCTAACATAAATACGGAAGGGCTGTCAATAACGCCCTCCCGATATAATAGAGCAGCAACCTGCTTTAATCCTGTTCCTTTTGGAATGTACACTTCTTTATGCGTCGGTAAAGGACCTTCATTAACAAATTGTGAATACGTTGTAAAAACACTACCACCAATCAGAGAAGTCAATACAAAAACAATTAAGAAGTAAATTAAAACATGTTGCCGCATATAAATAAATTAAACTTTCTTAAAAATTAAACTACCATTTGTTCCACCGAATCCAAAGGAGTTAGATAAAGCCACATTGACTTGTTTTTCTTTGGCAACATTCGGAACCAAATCGAATCCTTTTGTGGCCTCTTCCGGATTTTCCAAATTGATTGTCGGCGGTAAAATTCCCGATTGAATAGCCATAACAGAATAAATCGATTCAACAGCACCGGCTGCCCCCAACAAGTGACCGACACATGATTTCGTTGATGACATAGACACTTTTGAATCCATACCAAAAACTTCCTTAACAGCGTTAAATTCAACCATATCACCTAATGGTGTCGAAGTGCCGTGAGCGTTGATATAATCCACATCTTCAGGATTCAAACCGGCAGATGCCAACGCCCCTTTCATGGCACGCAACCCACCATTACCACCGGGTGCCGTAATATGGTGAGCATCACCTGTCATAGCATAACCAATCACTTCGGCATAAATTTTAGCACCCCGTTTTTTAGCATGTTCATATTCTTCCAACACAACGACACCGGCACCTTCACCCATAACAAAACCATCACGACCTGTATCCCAAGGACGAGAAGCGGCTGTCGGATTATCATTGTAGTGAGTTGATAAAGCCTTTGCCTGTGAGAAACCGGCAATACCGACTTTACAAATAGCGGCTTCTGCACCACCTGCGACCATCACATCGGCTTCATTATTTTTAATGATACGCATAGCATCACCAATAGCATGTGTACCTGTTGCACAAGCTGTTACAACAGCATGATTCGGACCTTTAAATCCATATTTAATGGATACCTGCCCTGAAATCAGATTGATTAAAGCCGACGGAATAAAAAATGGTGATAAACGACGGGGCCCTTGTTCATGAACCAAAATCGAACCGGATTCAATTGATTGCAAACCACCGATACCGGAACCAATTAAAACACCGGCACGCAACATTTCCTCTTCCGTTTGAGGAATGTAGCCGGCATCTTCAACAGCATCTGTTGCGGCACACAACCCATATAAAATAAAAGGATCAACATGGCGTTGTTCTTTAGGTGACAGAATTGAATCCGGAAAAAATTCGCCTTCGCCTTCACCAACAGGGATTTGTCCGGCAATTTTAGCAACAAAACCTTCTGTATCAAAATATTTAATTGCAGAAATACCCGAAACACCGTTTGTAATTTTATCCCAGTTTGTTTTTAAACCCCGACCAAGAGGACTTAAAATTCCCATACCCGTTATAACAACTCTTCTTGTCATGCCTATTCCTTTTGATTTTATTAAGATAAAAAGGGACGTCCGCTTTTATTGTTTTCGGACGCCCCGCTTTCGTTTTTCATTCGAAAATTACATTTGTTTTTCAATGAAATCTACTGCATCTTTAACTGTACGAATTTTTTCGGCAGCGTCATCCGGAATTGAACAACCGAATTCTTCTTCAAAAGCCATAACTAATTCGACTGTGTCCAAACTGTCAGCACCCAAATCATCGATGAAACTAGCGTTTTCGACAACTTTTGCTTCATCAACACCTAAGTGTTCAATAACAATTTTTTTAACACGTTCTGCAACATTACTCATTTTAAATTCCTTTTCTTTTATTAAACAAATTTGTCTTCAACAGACGAAATCAAATTGTATTTAGCATATTTTTTTCATTTCGTCCAGCACTTTTTTTTATTTAATGCTTTTTTATGCTCTTTCAATGTGTTAATGAAAACACTTTAGCACAATCAAACATTAAATCATTGCCATTCCGCCGTTAACGTGAATGGTTTGTCCCGTGATGTAACCGGCTTCGTCACTGGCCAAGAAAACAACCGCATTAGCAATATCTTCTGCCGTACCCAAACGTCCCATCGGTACATCTTTTAATAATTGAGCCCGAACTTCTTCCGTCAATGCATCTGTCATCGGTGTTTTGATAAATCCGGGTGCAACACAGTTGAACGTAATATTACGGGAAGCCAATTCCTGAGCCATACACTTACTCATTGCAATTAAACCAGCTTTGGAAGCAGAATAGTTTGCCTGACCGGCATTCCCCATTACACCAACAATTGATGCCATCCCGATAACGCGACCAAATCGACGTTTCATCATACCGGGGATAACAGCACGAGCCAATTTAAAACCTGCTGTCAAATTGATATTCAAAACGGCTTGCCATTGGTCATCAGTCATACGCATAGCCAAACCATCTTTTGTAATACCGGCATTATTGACAAGAATATCAATACGACCCATATCGGCTTCGGCTTGCTTGACCAATTCGTTCAAACTGTCAGAATCCGTTAAATTGGCAGAATAAACATAGACTCTGTCACCTAATTCGGCTTGAAAAGCCTTTAACGTATCCATGTTCATATCCGTCAAAGCCAACGTTGCTCCTTGACTGTGCATTTTTTTGGCAATTTGCCTTCCGATACCACCAGTAGCACCGGTAATCAAAGCCGTTTTTCCTGTTAAATCAAACATTTTTTCTCCTTATAGAAAATTAAATCGCTTGTTTTATAACATTCTTTTTCAGACTTTGCAACCATTTTTATTGTTTTGTCACATTATCGTCATGTTTGAATTATCTTGACAAATCCGAATGTTTTGTGTAGATTAACATATCAATAACACTTGATAGGAATAATCAGATGCGCCATTTAACAACCGATGAAATCAGACAAATACAATCATTATTAAACGATATTAAAAAAGAATATCTTTTAGGCGACGTCGGTCGTTACACCGAAAGATATCAGGATTTTTTATTGAAGATTCCGCAACGTTACAGTGGAACGAATATATGGTCCATGTCTTTTTCAAGCCAAAAAGATACATTTCTACACATCATTTCCAAAAAACCGCATGAAAATCACTGGGTTAACAAGAAAGCCATTTTTCAGGCTGTTTCAGGTGGGGCAGATTTAACGGCCGTTAACACGGCAGGCAAAACACCGATGGACATTGCCCGTGAAAACAATGACAAAGAAATGATGTCATTACTTGTTTGTGCCCAACGTCGGCGACAATGGGATAATTTCATGACGTTATGTATGCATTCGGCAAATTGGCTTCATGAAAAAAACTGACAAACTAAACGGGGGTGAATTGAATGATAGATGAAGATGTTTTTTTTAATGATGTTATGGGATCTTTAAACAAAATATATCCTCATGCCTATTTTTCCGCTTGGTCAGGGGCTGAAATTCATGAATTAACCGATTCGAAACCCAATGATTACACATTATTTTCACATCAATTTGAAACGGATGAAATTGTTTTTTATTTTAATCAAAAAGTCATTTTAAAAAAGACACCCAAAACAACAAATGACCATATTTTAACCATTGAATCACCAAACGGTTTTTTTCGTGTTGCTGACATACATCAAACACTGGTCGATTGTTTTTTTGATACAAAATTGGCGGGAGGAACCGAAATTATTAAAAATGTTATTCAATCGTATAATGAATCTGCCGATGCCGATTTTTTAACATTGATTCAATGTGCCAAAAAAAGCAATATGCCTCAGGTTGTATCATCACTTTTAAAATTAAGTTCCCACTTTAAATCTTCTGAAAACAATGAAAAAAATTGAATTATATACGGATGGAGCCTGTTCAGGCAACCCCGGTCATGGTGGTTGGGGATATATTTTAAAATATAAATCAGCTGTTAAAGAAGCGTTTGGAGGTTGTGCCGAAACAACCAACAATCAAATGGAATTAACCGCCGTTATTGAAGGGTTAAAAGCACTTAAAGAACCATGTGAAATTGATTTATACACGGACAGCCGATATGTATTGGACGGTTGTCAAAAATGGCTTGCTGGCTGGAAGAAAAACAATTGGAAAAAAGCCGATAAAAAACCGGTACTTAACCAAAACTTATGGATAATACTGGATGAATATTTGCAACAACACAATATTGTTTGGCATTGGGTAAAAGGTCATGCCGGTCATCCAGAAAATGAACGAGCAGATACATTAGCGTGTCAAGGTCGTGATTTATATGCACCAAAATAAATACAGCCCGTTTAAACAACGGGCTGTATTTTACAAAACAAAAAACGATTAAAATTTTTCAATGTCTTCCGGTAAAATTGACATATTCCAATCGTAAGAAATATCACCGTCATCATCATTTTTATAAACAACACCGATAAATTCTTTCCCGACATAGACTTCGGCCGGTGCGTCGTGTCCTGTTCCTTTTTGCACGTTAATTTCTGGATTCCAAAAAAGTTGTTGAAGATACGTTTGAACTTTCGTCATTTCTTCCGGCGTTAAAGTCATGGCAATTCCTTTCTTTTTTTTCTTTTCTTTTAAACGAAACAAGTGTATTATAGATGAGTTATGACACATTTACAAGAAAAAAACATACCTTATTATAAAATATCTATTGCGCCCATGCTTGATTGGACGGATAGACATTTTCGCTTTTTTTTACGTTTAATAACAAAAAAACCACTGTTTTATACAGAAATGGTTGCTGTTCCCGCTATTTTGTTAGGCAATAAAAATCATTTGTTGGATTATAATGCAACTGAACACCCGTTAGCATTGCAAATCGGAGGGAGTGATCCAATAATGACAGCACAATGTGCCCGTTATGCTTATGATTGGGGATATAAAGAAATTAACATCAATGCCGGTTGTCCGTCTGCCCGTGTACAAGCCGGTCAGTTTGGTGCTATTTTAATGAAAACACCTCAATTAGTGGCTGATTGTGTTGATAAAATGGTGCAAGCCTCCCCCTTGCCTGTCACGGTCAAAACACGTATTTCTTTAAATGATGTCGCTGGGGATGGATTTGAAGCCTTATTTCATTTTGCCGATTTGGTTCAACAAGCCGGTTGTTCACACTTAATTGTACATGCTCGACAAGCAAAATTAAATCTATCGCCCAAAGATAATAGAAGTGAACGTTTGCCGTTAAATTACGATGTTGTATATCGCTTAAAGAAAAGTTTTCCCGATATGAAAATTTCCATAAACGGGAATGTCTTATCATACCAAAATATTGATACACATCTACAACATGTTGACGGCGTTATGATTGGACGTTGGGCATACGGTAATCCATATGCGTTATCACAAATTGACGCAACCTATTTTAACGATTCGCATGATATTCTATCTCGTATTGAAATTTTAGAAAAAATGATACCGTATTTAGAACAAAACAGCACGCACTTATCCATTATCTGCCCCCATCTGTTAGGTTTATTCCATGGACAACCTAACGCAAAAGCCTACAAACAAGTTATGATGAGTCGAAATCTGGATGACATTCGTTCCTACGTTAAAAATATCAACTAACCAGATGAGAAGTATTATTTGTACTTACCCCATTCGCTTCTGATGACAAAGCAGGAGAAATATCAACGGCTTGCGTTAATTTACTCAAATAAGCAATCACTTCGGCATCGTTATTCAAATACGCAATCGAACCAATTGTTTCACCATAATAATTTTTCATAAAAATCTGAATATTCGGCTGTCTTAACAAAAATGAAATCATCTCGATTCGATCCGATGCAACAGCACACATTAACGGTGTATTACCGTAGGAATCACGAGCGTTGACATCACATCCTTCTTCAAGCAAAAAGGTCATTATCTCAACGGAACCGTGCTCTGCTGTATAAACAGTTATCGGTTTAGCCACTTTGCGACCGTTTTCTTCATCAATTTCAACGAAACTCAATCGTTTTAAATCTATCAGAACAGACACATCACGCAATGCGATTAAATCATCATTTTCAATAGACCGTTGAACCTGACGAGCCAACATCAAATACGCATTTTCTACTTCCTGCATGGTGCTCTCCTTTTTTATGGGTTAGTCTTATTATTATATGTCAAAACGGACATCTTGTCAAATAACTTTATACTGTTTTAAATACTATTTTGTTTTTATTTATTTTTTTTATCAAATAAAATGCTTGACAAGAAGAAGGCTCAGTGCTAGTATGAGAACAAAAGGAGAATATCTCTTATTTAAAAAAGGAGAAATAAATGCTAACAAAAAAACAGCGTGATTTATTATTTTTCATTCATCGTTCACTTCAATCAGACGGTGTTTGTCCATCTTATGAAGAAATGTGTTCATTTTTGGGATTACATTCTAAATCGGGCATTCATCGGTTAATCAATGCATTGGAACAACGGGGTTTTATCCGTCGCTTACCCAATAAAGCCCGTGCTGTTGAAATTTTAACATTGCCCGAAGAACGCTGCCCTACTCGCCTGTCAAAAACAATCTTACCAAAAATGAAAACAGTTGTCAATGATAATGCCATTGATATTCCCTTATACGGTAAAATTGCATGTGGCACACCAATAGAGGCTGTCTGCAATCCTGAAACAGTTTGTGTTCCCACACACATGATGGGCAGAGGGGAACATTACGCCTTAACTGTTGAAGGGGATTCCATGAAAAATGTAGGCATTATGGATGGTGATACCGTTATTATCAAACGCACGGAAACAGCGCCCAATGGAACAATTGTTGTTGCTTTGGTTGACGGATATGAAGTTACTTTAAAACGCATACACGTTCAAGGCAATCAAATTGCTCTGATTCCTGAAAACGAATCATATGAAACACGCATATTTGATGCCGACCGTGTTGAAGTACAAGGTCAGTTAGTCGGTTTATTACGTCAATATCACTAATACTCTTTGTCGTATTATCATACTATGTATATTCACAAACCCCATGGAAGCCTCGGCTTCCTTTTTTTTTAAAATTAAAGGGAAGCAATAAAATCTCCCCCTTGTTACATTATTTATAAAGGAATATTAAACTAATCTTTCCGACACCACCAATTACCGTCTGAATCTGATTGAGCAACTCTATCGCATCCACTTGCTTCACAAATATTTCTTGCTTTAGTGGTATTGGCAATTTGCGTATCGCCTGATGTCGAACAACTTTTCACATTACCTGTGCTATCAATAAATGTCCCATCTGTTGCTAACTTGGAACAATACCATAATGTTTTCCCATTGGCTTCCTGACTAAATGCAACCCGA
>JAZTVX010000006.1:0-2305 GCA_045635565.1 Alphaproteobacteria bacterium | reverse complement strand
TATTTCCACCCCATCAACATTGATAAAAGAATCGGCTGTTGGCTTATTTACGCAATAATATTGAGCATTATCACCTGTTCCGATTTGTTGTACAAATTTATTGGTGTCACATTCAGATGAACATTCCAAGGCATCTTTGTTATCAATTTCAAATTTGCCGAAGGTAAAATCACAGCGTTGACAGCCTTCATGTTTTGTTTTAAAGTCAATTCCTGCCGTACAATCACCTAAAATACAATAACCGTTATTGAATTGACGATTCCCACCGCAACTAGCACATTGTTCTCTACCGATATCATCATCGCCGACAAAAATGGCTTTATCTGTTGTGCATAGTTCGCATTTGTAATTATCATTCCGACTGCGGAATAATTTTGCTTCACCGGAAGCATACCCTCCATAAGTACCATTGTTGTGATTATTACAAACGCCGTATTCTCCTGCTTTAATGAGCACACATTTATCATCCAATACCATTCGGTTGCCACAATTCGTACATGAGGTATGTTCATTGGTATTGATTGCAATGGTATCCGCCTTGGAACAATCCGTACATTCATTTTTTGCTAAAAATTGATTGATATAACAGGATGTTCTGTTGCAATAAAAAACACCATTTTGTTCAACAACTTTGCGATTGCCACAAGCAAGGCAAGCAACTTTTTTATCTTCTAAATAGTCTGTATTGTTGTGATTGTAATCAGGATATGTCAAAGGAGCATTATGATTAATTGTGCACGACAAACAACATCCAGTTGCATTAAAAAAATTCTTTTCAGGACAAATGGAACGTTCGCACAACACCGTAAAGCCTGAACCACTTGCACGGCGAGGTTTGGCTGCTGGACAGGCGTTGCATTCTTCTTTAGCAAATTGCCCATTCCCAAGGCCAGCCCCTTCATTCGTATTACAATTGTGGCAGCCGTTTAAATTTGAAAAATATCCTTCGGGGCAATCCTGAATACAATAGAATGTTGTGCCGTTATAAGATGTACTGCCACGTTTAGCAATGCCATTTTGACCAGTGCACGCATTATCACAATCTTCCGGTTGGGCGACTTGAATATCTTCTTTAATTAAACTGGTATCACATGGGATACAAACACCATGAATATTTTTAAATTCACCGGTTTGACATTCTCGTTGTTTTATTTTGCAATGAGCAATTCCGTTTTCCACAACAAAGTCACGACCACAGGCGATACATAAATCTTCATAATCGGAGTTGTTGATTGTTTCTGTTTTAGAACTGGTACAATCCAAACATTCATAGGTATTTGTACGCCATTTTTGCCCTCGTGTGCAGGGAAAATGACAATTTCGTCCTGAAAAATCACCGCCACAAGCACGACATAAGTCTTGTGCTTCTTCTAAATCAAACACTCTAATCCAGCCACTCGGGTCGATTTCTTCAACGACATCTTTTTTACATGTACTGCATGCAGCATTTGTAGCACGATATTCTTCGCCCTTTTTACAGGTCGGAATACACCAAGACCTCGTATCCGTTTCATAATATGTACGATTACAGGCATCACACTGTTCTTTGGCGATTAAGGCAATTTTAGTATCACTTGTTGAATGAGATGCTGATGGAATAAAATATGAATTTTGTAAAGTTTGTTCCATATTTTTAGGTGAGCAAGAACGACAACGCACTCCAAGATGCCATGGGATAAAATACGTTTTCCCTTTTTCGCATTCGTCCATGTAACAAACTGTTTTCCCGGAGCCGGAATCAGAACTTGTATTCGTGTACCAAATCCCCCCACAGGCAACACATTGGTCTTTGGCTTTTTCTACCCCGTCCGGTAATAAGGCAGATTTTTTATCCGAACATTTTATACAACCACCGACGGATTGGTAACTGTATCCGTCAACGCAGGTATAAGCACAATACGTTGTCGGTTCATCGTTATTGTCTTTTGTATCTGTTTGAACAATGAACTTACCTTCATCTTGACATTGTTGTTCACACATGGCTTGTCCGCTCATATCATCTTTAAAAACAACTTCTCCATCAACCATGTATTCAAACGGTTCTGTGCGGACGGGAATGTTACTATATGTTGTACAAGGCATACACGCCCCGTTTTTGGTACGAAAATGATTTGGAGCACATTCTTCTTCGATTTGAACACATTTATTGTTGGCTTCGTCACAGACGGCACCTTTGGGACAATGTTCATTGGTGATACATTCAACGCATTTGTGTTGACTGATATCCGTTGTCATACAATAAGGTTTAGAAGCGGCACAATCCGGTTCGCATAAGTTATTGATACAATCATAACACCCACCGCTC
>JAZTVX010000005.1:0-12493 GCA_045635565.1 Alphaproteobacteria bacterium | reverse complement strand
AGGATATCAACGGCGATTGTTGGAATACAGATACCAATGTCGGCAATAATGAAATCGGTATTGATGAATTATCGGCTCAATTGTGTCGCAATGCCTCACGAACACCAACGAAAGATACCAATACGGGACAGGTGTATTGTCAGAAAGAGTAATAACACTTTTCAAAATATTTTGTGAACAGATAATCAATATTTTTGTTGATGTGGGTTATTTCTGACATAAAGGGCGTCGCAACGGATTGTCACAGATACCATTTACCCAAAATTGTTCAAATGGAAATGTCATACCTGGGTCATACTTTCTGTCCGGTGCAATGTCAGAATGGGCAACAACGTTTTCGGGCCGAATGTGGTATTTTTGCATCAATGCCTGACATAATGATATACCGGATTGAATCTGTTGAGGTGTAAATTCATCAAACGTCCAATCACTATGGGCCGGACATTGAAATTCAATCCCAATGGAATGACTATTCACATCTTCCGTTATATTACCCCATGAAGCAACTCCGGCATGCCAGGCCCGTTTTTCATCATCAACCAATTGGTAAATCGTTCCGTCCCTGTCAATCACATAATGTGAACTGACACGGGGTTGTTCTTCTTTTTCAATCAGATAGTAAAATGTATCAGCCAATGTGTCGGTTGCCGTTGCATGTAAAACAATCATATCAATCGCACATGTGCGTTCGTTAAAATGAGTCGAGGGTTGTTGAACAATATGCATGACATTCCTTTCGTTATTTTAGTTTGATATGTACCAACGACGGCCTCATAAAACCATGACACAATGCTATTGCCAAAGCATCAGATGTGTCAGCTGGTATTTTTTCGGGAACAGTTTTTAATAACGTACGAACCATCATGTCAATTTGTTTTTTATCGGCATGACCGGCACCAACAATCATTTTTTTAATTTGATTCGGTGTGTATTCGGCAACCGGTAATTGATATAATGCCGGTGTCAACAATACAACACCACGGGCTTGACCCAGTTTAAGAGTTGATGTCGGATTGTTGTTCACAAATGTTTGCTCAACAGACACTTCATTCGGTTGATATGATTCAATGATTTTTTTGAGTTCCAAATGGAGTTCTGCCAAACGGTCAGATAAACTCCCGTTTGTTTCCGGATTGATGACACCACCGGCAATAAATCGAAAACGGGTGCCATCTTTTTCGATGACACCCCATCCTGTATGACGCAATCCGGGATCTAAACCCAAAATACGAATCACTATTCAGCTCCTTCCATTTGAGCCATGATATCTTCAGCAATATCAGCGTTTGTGATAACCCGTTGAACATCATCATCTTCATTCAAAATATTGATGAATTTCATCAGTTTTTGAGCCGTTTCCAAATCCGTAATTTCTTTTTGTACCAATGGTTTCCAATCTAAACGGGCAGCATTCGGCGTTCCTAATTGATTTTCCAACGCTTCCCGAACAGATGATAAATCATCCGGAGAACATGTGATTTCATGTGTTTCTTCTGTTGAAACAACATCATCGGCACCAGCTTCTAATCCGGCTTCAAAAATAGCATCAGGTGTGCCAACACTTACCGGATATTCAATGTAACCAATGCGTTCGAAGTTAAATGTTACAGAACCTGTTTCACCCAAAGCCCCACCGTTTTTAGAAAAGGCTGCCCGTAAAGACGGAGCCGTTCTGGCACGGTTATCCGTTAAGGCTTCAACAATAACAGATACTTTCCCTGGACCGAACCCTTCGTAACGGACTTCTTCATAGTTTGATGTATCAGCCCCTTGTGACCCTTTAGCAATGGCTCGTTCGATGTTGTCTTTCGGCATATTTTCAGAACGAGCGTTTTGAATGGCTAACCGTAAACGGGGGTTTGACGTCGGGTCTGCCCCACCGGCCTTAACGGCAACCGTGATTTCACGAGCCAATTTTGAAAAGACTTTGGCACGCATTTTATCTTGTGCGCCTTTACGATACATAATGTTTTTAAATTGTGAATGTCCTGCCATAATTTGATTTCCTTATGTTGTTAATGTGTGAATGGTTGGTTTATATCATATTTTGTGCGTATTTTCAAGTGCATTCCCAATCCGAACCGGAAAAATTTGAACGGCATGCCCTGTTTTCTCATCAATGTCAACGCAAACACCACAAAATGTGCTATTTATTTCGGCTGGTTGCAGACGACCTTTTCTGTCAGGAGAAAAGAAACGAGACAAAGCACTTTCTTTTTGCATGCCGATAACAGAATCATAATCACCACACATGCCCACATCTGTCATATAAGCCGTTTGATGAGGCAAAATATGATGATCAGCCGTCGGAATATGTGTATGTGTTCCCACGACAACACTGGCCCGTCCATCTAAAAAATGCCCCATAGCAACTTTTTCAGCCGTTGCTTCGGCATGGAAGTCAACAAACAAAACATCATAATCAACCCCTTTATGATGTGTGTTAAGCCATTTTTCTATGGCAGAAAATGGATCTTCAGCTGCACGCATATAAACACGTCCGAGCAATTGCACAACAGCAACACGAACACCCGATGATGTCGTAAAAACACACCAGCCTTTCCCAATCGTGTTTTCAGGCAGATTTAACGGACGAACAATCCGGTCACTCTCTGTCAAAACGGGAAAAATGTCGGCTTTGTCGAACGAGTGATTCCCAAGGGTAACGACATCGGTCCCATGTTTAATAAATTCATCAAAAATACGCGGTGTAATACCAAAACCGTGAGCCGCATTTTCCCCATTGGTAATCACAATATCAATATCAAATTGTTGTCGTAACACTTCAATCGTGTTATGAACAATTTTGCGTCCGGCTTTACCGACGACATCACCACAAAATAACAGTTTCATTTTATTTCTCTTTCAAATCTTCTGTCGAAGACGTTTGTTGAGCCGTTAAGGCATTTAAATCCGTTGCCATATTGATGATTTTTGTTGTCAAATGTGTTAATTTTTCCGTGATTTCACGGTTTGTTTCATCTAAACGGGCAGCATTGGTATTCTTTTCCAGTTGGCTTTTTTCTTCGGCTAACAGCAAACATAACATGGCTAACAATTGCCCTTCCTGCATAAAACCGATTGTTTTTATTAAATTATTAGCACGAGCATCTAGTCCTTCGGCTAATGTTCGCATGTAATTTTCCTGCCCATCAGCACATGAAAATTTATAAAACTTTTCCCCGATTTTTAACGATACGATAGCCATTATTCATTCCCTTTAAGTGTACTGATGATTTTATCAATCCGTTGATAGGCTGTTTGAACGACTTGTTTGAGTTCTTTGGAATTTTCTTTGGTTTGCGTATGGGCTTTTTTAACAGCGTATAATGCCGTTTCTAGTTGAACAACGGCTTCTTCCAAGCGTGAAATTGCATTTTTGACACTATCCATTTTTTATCCTTTGTTATATTTGTCGTCGAGCCTTGAACGCCATTTGTAATGTCCCGTCATCAAGGTAATCCAATTCACCTCCAACCGGTACACCCCGAGATAAAGTCGATACCGTGCAAGACAGATTTTCCAATCTGTCCAGTAAATAATGTGCTGTTGTCTGCCCTTCTACCGTAGCCGGCAAAGCCATAATGATTTCCGTATCCGGTTGTTTCATCGCCTTATCAATCAAGGATTCAATATGCAATTCATCAGGACCAATACCATCCAATGCCGATAGCAAGCCCCCCAGTACATGATAGTATCCCCGATAAACACCGGATCGTTCAATAGCCCATAAATCGGCAACATCCCGAACAACACAAATTTGCGTTTTATGACGGGTTACATCCTGACACACCATGCAAGGTGATGACGTATCCAAATTGCCACAAACGGGGCATGTTTGTACCGTGTCTAATACCTGTTTCATAGCATCAACCAACGGAACAAACTGTTTTTCTTTTTGTGCCAATAAAGACAAAACTGCCCGACGGGCTGAACGAGGCCCTAAAGTCGGCAGTTTCGATAAAAGTGTAATTAAATGTTCCAGTTCCGGTGCAGCCATCAGATACCTTTATTTTCAAAAGCGATAACCGTCGCTTTGTTATTAAAACGGCATTTTAAAGTTGGCTGGTAAACCCAATGACGTTTGAATACGATCCATTTCGGAAGCCATTGTTTCTTCCGTTTTGTCGTGACAATCACGCAAGGCTAACAAAACCAAATCTTCCAATGTTTCCACGTCATCTTTATCTACAATACTGGGATTGATGGAAATTTTCAACGGAACACCCTTTCCTGTCATCGTAACGGAAACAGCACCGTTACCGGCTGAACCTTCAAATTCCTGTCGTTCCATTTTGGCTTGCAAAATATTCATTTGAGATTGAACCATTTGTGCTTTTTTCATCAAATCGCCGATGTTTTTCATTTTTTCTCCTTTGTTGTGTTAATGTATATCCTATATATAAAGAAAAAAGAAGCAAAAGTAAATTTAAAAATGCACTTCATACACATTTTACACAAAAATAAAAAAATTGACAAACTGGTATAACTATGATACGCTGCCAAAAAACAGATTAAAGGTAGCAAAATGAAAAGTACAAAAAGTCCGAAAAGTCCGATTTTATATGATTTGTCTGAAATAAAAGACCTATTTGACGCATTTAAAGAATTTATCCGAACAAAAGGCGTTTATGAAGCATCTATGGAAAGACTTAAAACGTATGAAACCTCTTTTTTTCGGCTTGTCATTAAAAGTAATCGCACAAAAAAAGGGTTTAAAGTGCGTCAAAATGATTTTTTTGGGAAAAGTCGTATCGGTATGAATCTGTTTGCTCAAAATGGTTTAGTTGCCAATAAAAGAACATTGTCTGCGAAGCATTTTTTTAAGGTTTTATACCAAAATAATTCCTCAACAAAACAGTTACCTATACAAATCCGTTTCAAAAAACGGTATATCAATTTATGGGGGGATTTAAACTGTCCGTTTAAAAAAATGCGTATTTTTTTGTCGCCTGATACATTGATACTACCCAAAACGAATGATGACATACCCTTGAAAGACATTCCTTACAAGAATCCTCACGCTATTGAGGAGTTAGTTTATTTAGCCGAAACATACGATGAATTTACTGTTCAATGTCAGGGCAAACAGACACAGGAAAAATTTGATATGTATTTTAAAAATCAATTTCTGGTGGAAGTATTATCTCCGTATTTTCGTCAATCCATGGCCGAACCGATTATCAAAATTATGGAACAAATACGGCGGTTGCTTTGTGAAACACTTCTCAAACACTTCAGGACAGACATATCAACCCGACAGAGTGAATTAAATAACACACTTTCGCCTGAAACTTTTTTAAAAAACAATAAAGATGAAATTTTTCAATTAGCAGAACGAATCGGAATAGCAGGAGATGCCCAAAAATTGATTCAACTGCATCAATTACGGGATACATTGTCCCATCCTGATATCCATATGGATGTATTAGTTGATGTACCGGACTGTGTTAATGACGTTTACGAAACAGTTTTGAATTTTATTCGTCGGATAACCACAACACACAACTTATCCGTCAGAAAAGTGCCGACATTGATGACGATTGATAAATATCAAACAGCAATTGATATTGCCAGTCATTGTTCTATTAAAGATTGCATACCAATTGTTGAAAAAAACAAAGATATTGAAACACCAACGTTAATTCACGCAATGCAGTGTTTAGACATTGCTTTTCAAAGTATGGGTCCCGTTGATGGAAACGGCAAACCGTTAAAAGGGAAAAAACAATGTCAATGGTTAATTGATGAAGGTATTATATCGGATACGGATAAACAAGATTACGAAATGGCAAAAACGTTAAGAAATACGGTCTGTCACGGGAATGCCACACCACAAACACACGCCACAATTATTGCCAGCAATGGCACATCTCAACAATTGACACAAAAAATCATTCAAAACATCAATCAGAAAAAACAGCAAAACGGTGTATAAGTATAATCATATCAATGACAATCCAAAGTATTGGTAAGCTACATCATCTTGTTTTTATAATGATGGATTCGGATTTTTCATTTTTTGGTTTCTTTGTGCCACATATCAAAAAAAATGACATCGACAAAATGCCGATGTCATCTAATATCCTCCCTTGAACAAATGACACAAAAGCCGTCTATTCAGCCAACTTTCAAATGCCATTCCGAGGCAATTCATGTAAAGATGACATGTCAGTGTGTTTGATAATAAAAAAAAGACAAAACCATCTGTACAATGGGCTGCATGTTTATTGGTAAAATGAATGTATTGCAACCACAAATGCGTTTATAACAACATTTTAATACAAAGTCAATACTAAAAAATAAAATTTTAATTAAAATTTTATTTTAATATATTTAATGAGTGTTTTTATTTCTTCCTCGTTTGTTTTGAGAAATCGGTTCGGGGTGAATCACAAGGTGCATATCGGGAAACGTTTTTTGAATTGCTTCTTCTATTTTATCGATTTTGTCATGGGCTTGTGCCAAAGTCAACTCATCATCTAATGAAACAGAAAATTGGGCAAACAATTCATTCCCTGATTGACGTGTTTTTAAATCAAAACAATCATAAACCCCGTCTAACGAACAAGTTATCCGTTTAATTTGTTTACGAATAAGGGGCGAAATTTCGGCATCCATAAGCATATTAAATGATGCCTGAAAGATAAAAAACACACTATACCCCAAATAACCAACAACCAAAATCCCAAACAACGAATCAACGAAATACCATTGATAAAAATAAGATATCACCATGGAGACAATAATACCGATATTCATAAAAATATCACCGGTATAGTGGGCTAAATCAGCCCGAACAGACAACGAATTTGTTTGTCGAACAACCTTTTTTTGAAACACGACCAAAAAAAATGTTAAAATAACGGCAACAAGAGTAATAATTAACCCCAAACCCATTTCTCGAATCGGTTGAGGATTCAACAACCGTAAAACAGATTCTTTAAGTAATATCAATGATGCTCCACTAATAATGATTCCTTGAAACAATCCCCCCAATGCCTGTGCTTTTCCATGACCGAAACGATGATGTTTATCAGCCGGTGTCGTGGCTTCCCGAACAGCAATTAAGTTGATAAGAGATGTCATCATGTCTTGCACAGAATCAAATAAACCAGCCAAAATGGCAACCGATCCTGTCAAAAAAAATGTCACTGCTTTGATGGCTGTCAAAACACATGCCGTCAAAACAGAAAACACGCATGCTAATCGCATCAATTTGTTTTGGTGTTCGTTTGTTAAGGTACTCATTTGCGTACCATGATAAAGACAAACAATTGTTCTGTCAATGTCTTTTTATTTTAACACACCAAAAAACAAGTGTAACAAATGACTTTTTTGAAAAATAAAACTTGTCAAAAGGATAAAAAATCCTTATCCTTGCCTTAAAATAAGCGCAAAGGAGAAAATATGGATAAGGTAAAAGTAAAACGTATTGCAAAAAAGGCCGTTTCGTGGGCCGGTTTGTTCTTTTTTGTTTTAGCAGCCGTCATGTTGTACATGCAGTTATCAAAATATGCATTTGTCGATATTAAAAATGCTGTTTTGGCTATTCCGACTGCCAACATTATCATGGCTTGTGTCGCTTCGTTTTTGGGGTATGTGGCTTTATCATCTTATGATTATTTAGCCTTGCGTTATATTGGCAGAAAATTAGAGGCATGGAAATGGATTTTTGTCGGGTTTATCGGTTTTGCCGTCAGTAATAATGCCGGTCATGCCGTTGTTTCGGGTGGTGCCGTTCGCTATCGGCTTTACACCCGATGGCGTTTCAGACCAAATGAAATTGTTCGCATGGTGACATTTTCAGGTTTTACGTATTTGATTGCCTGCTTCTTTTTAAGTGATTTAGGGTGGATTTTAACACCTGCACATGCGTTTGAAGGACAAAATGCTTCTCAATGGACAACGAATTTAGTCGCCTTTATTTCATTTATCGGCTTACTCATTTATTTCGGGTTATGTCATTTTTATAAAAAAACACTAACGATACATGATGTGCCATTTAAAATGCCAAGTGTGAAAATGGCTTTGGCACAAGTCATTATCGGGGGATGTGATATTGTACTGGCTGCATTTGTTTTGTATTTTTGCCTCATCGAATTTGTACATATTCCGTTTGATGTATTTATCGGCGTCTTTATCATTGCACAGGTGTTAGGGGTTTTCAGTCAGGTCCCCGGTGGTTTAGGTGTGTTTGAAACATTGTTTCTAGCCATTTTGCCCAATGATACCAATACTGCCTATTTATTCGGAGCATTGATTGCTTATCGGATTATTTACTATGTTTTACCATTGCTTGTTTCCGGCATGGTATTGGTTGCGTATGAAACATATCGAGCCCGTCGGTTTCGTCAAATCAAAACAGCCGACGAATGATGAAATGAACTTTTGAATATTGTTTTTCGTTTCTATCTTGTGACAGAAGAAAGGAGAAACAAAATGAGTTATCGTTCTATCATCACATCACTTGTCATAATTGCCGTGTGTACACAGGTTGTCTCACCGGCGTTGGCTCAAACAGTTATTTTGCCGAACGGACAATATTATGGTGGAGGTATTAGCGGACAAACAATCATTGTCCAAAATACAACACCTGTTTCAACTTATGTCGTTCAACCGACTGTTTCGCAACCGGTCATTGTTCAAAACGTTGAAACAACTTATACAACAAATTATCCCTCAACCGAAACCGTTGTGGCCGCTGGGGTTACAGGTTTAATCGGTGGTGTTTTATTGGGGGGATTATGGCATCGTCATGATAAAAAACATCATTATAAACCGGCTCCTTCTCACAAAGGGCACGGACATAACAACAAACATCATGGAGGACATAAATCTCCACCCAAACATCGTCGTTAAATTTGTTTTACCCCTCTTGATACAAAAATCCGGTAGCATCTGTCATCGGATTTTTTTGTTACAGACAAAGAAATAACATTGTTGATACTTTTTTGCTTTACATTTATCAGAATATGATTAAAATATTCTATCATTAGTGAAGGAGATATCGGTATGAAAAGGTTGTTATCATTTGTTATGTTGGGGGGATTTGTGTGGGGATTGGCCGGGTGTGCCGTTCGACCCCAAGAACCCGTGATACCATTACCCGAACCGACACCACCACCTATTGAAAAACCGGTTATTGCACCAAAACCGGCCCCCAAACCTAAACCGATTAAAACGCATTCGTTAGGGATTATCGGAGAAGTTGAACCAATTTATTTTCTACCGATGAAAAGTGCTTTTCCGGCTCGTATTGACACCGGCGCTAAAAATTCGTCCATCGACGTAACAGATTTACAGGAATTTGAACGAGAGGGGGAAAAATGGGTTTCTTTTTATCTCATCAATCGGACAACCAATGAAAAACATTTATTTGAAAAACCGTTACAACGACAAGTTAAAATCAAACGGGAGGGAGATTCCGAAGCCCGTTTTGTTGTTTTAATGAATGTGCGTTTCGGCAAAGAAAATTTAACGATACCATTTTCTTTGGCAGACAGAAGTAAGTTTAATTATCAGGCATTGGTCGGTCGAAACATCTTAAAAGGGCGTGCCATTGTTGATGTAAATCGGTCGATGACTTTGTACTAATTTTATTTTTGAAAAGAGGCTTTGATGTTCAAAAAAATCTTTTCCGTTCGGATATGGCTAACCATCGGTTTAATTTGTTCTATGATTTTAGCCGGTTGGCATATTTATTATAAAGTGCAATTTTGGGGTTTTGATTTGACACCGAATCAACAAACACCCGTTTGGACAATTGAATCGCATTTAACGTTTAAGCCGACTGAAAAGCCATTACAAGTTTCTTTTTTCAGACCCGACAGAACGGGAACATACAAAATTTTAGATGAAACAATTGTTGCCAAAGACTACCATGTTGAAGAAACGTCTGAAAAATATATTTTAACGGCACAACCACAAAAACGCAATCAAAGTATTTATTATCGTATTTTAATTTATGACAACGAAGAAAGTCGCGGTAAAATCAAAGATGAAACACCCCCTCCTGTTCAAACCCCGATGTTTGATGATACGACAAGACCAATTGCTCAACAAATCATTACATTATCACAGGAAATGAACGGTAATCCTGTTCAGCAATTGATTCGTTTACTAAACCGTCCTATTCCGAACGAAACAGTCATTGCATTTATGCCGGAACGTAAAAACAGCCGAACGACGGCTGAACGCCTCATTGATTTATTGGCTTTACAAAAAATACCGGCACGAATTGTTCGGGGAATGATTTTGGAAGAAGGCAAAAAAACAACCGTTCCTGATGTTATGTTGGAAGCCTATGATATTCCGAATAAACGCTGGATTACATATGATATTCAGACAGGTCAGATGGGTATTCCCGAAAATTTTATCGTATTACAACGAGGTGGTAAATCTTTGGTTGATGTACGGGGTGGTGTTGATTCATTGATAAAATATTCCGTTTTGAAATCGGTTAATTCATCATTGGGAATGGCACGCCATCGGGCCAAAGCCGTTAGTCAGGAAAAATTATTTTCTTTTTCTGTATATAATCTGCCGATTGACCAACAAAACGCTTTAAAATGGTTGATGATTTATCCGTTGGCCATTTTAATTGTCGTGATATTGCGTAACATCGTCGGATTAAAAACAATGGGAACGTTTACACCGATGCTTATTGCATTAGCATTGGTTCAAACGGGATTTATTGCCGGTTTAATCGGGTTCGGGTTAGTTGTCGGTATCGGTTGTGCCATTCGAAATGCGTTATCACGATTGAATTTATTGTTGGTTCCTCGTATTTCTGCTGTCGTTATTTTTGTGATTTTAATTATTCAAGTCAGTGCCATTTTGGGATACAATTACGATTGGGAAATTGCAACAGGTGTTTTATTTTTCCCAATTATCATTATGGCTTGGATTATTGAACGGGCATCCATTATTTGGGAAGAAGAAGGATTCCGTCATGCCGCCAAAGAAGTGTTTAACAGCGTCATTGTTGCTATTATCACATATTTTGTAATTGTTAATCCAACCATTCGACACATTATGTTTGTATTTAACGAATTAAATCTGGTTATTTTGTTCATCGTGATGTTGTTAGGAACTTATACAGGATATCGTTTAACGGAATTAAAACGATTTGCCCCATTGGTTCGAAAAAAAGGATAATGTATGATTAAATTATGGAAGCATTTCGCCTTTCCGTGGCAATTAAAAAAAGTGGGTGTTTTGAGTATGAACCGACGCAACTATGCCGTTATTTCAGCCTATAACAAACGGAGATTGTTTCCATTAGTTGACGACAAAGTTCTTACAAAAAAACTGGCAAATGAAATTGGGATTCAAACACCGAAATTACTGGGTTCAATAGATGCTCAACATGAAGTGAAAAACTTTCTATCTCTAATCGAGAATCATGACAGTTTTGTGATTAAACCAGCACATGGTAGTGGTGGTAAAGGTGTTTTAGTTATAAAAAAACACACCAAAAACTATTTTAAAACAGCATCTGAAAAAGTATTGACATATCGGGAAGTCTATCAGCATATTTCAAACATATTAAGTGGATTATATAGTTTAGGCGGACGGTACGACACAGCCATTTTTGAAGAAATGGTTAATTTTAGCACAATTTTTCAAGGATTTAGTTACCAAGGGATTCCAGATGTTCGTATTATTGTGTTTCAAGGATACCCTGCCATGGCAATGATGCGTTTAGCGACCAAGCAATCGGGGGGACGAGCAAACTTACATCAAGGAGCCGTTGGTGTTGGCATTGATATTCGCTCAGGAAAAGCCATTTCTGCCGTACAACATAACAAACCGATACAATTTCATCCGGACACGGGGGCTGATTTAATGACGTTGAGTGTTCCTTTTTGGCGTGAACATTTGGTTATGGCGTCCAAAGGATTTGAAATGACGGGTTTGGGTTATTTAGGGGCTGACATTGTTTTGGACAAGGAAAAAGGACCAATGGTTTTGGAATTAAATGCCCGTCCGGGATTAGCAATACAAATTGCTAATCAAAATGGTTTAGCACATGTCTTACATCAAATTGAACAAACTTATCCCAAAAACTTATCTGTTGAACAACGGATAGATTATGTTTTAAATCAAGTTCTGTAAGATTTCTGTTTAAAACACAAGATAATATTTTGATAAGAAATAATTTTGGCATATGTGTATTCAACGTTACAAAATTATCTTATCGTCCCACTCCTCGTAGGGGTGAGACATCTCAAACAAGTATCTTTTTCTGGAAAAATAAAATAAATTGCTCGATAAAAATCTAAAAACGATTCGTTTTTTATATCCTCAAACACATTATTTTCCATAAAAAAAGACTTTTGCAAAACGCTAAAACCTATTCAAAAATAAGGCTTAAAAATCAATATATTCTCAACGAAAAACGTGTCAAAAAAAGGTACGTTATTTTTCCCATACTATTATGCGAAATACCTCTTGTCAACTAAAAAATGTAATCATCTGATTTTTATAT
>JAZTVX010000004.1:0-15658 GCA_045635565.1 Alphaproteobacteria bacterium | reverse complement strand
GAATAATTCACACCCCAACATAAACAAACCTTTTTCCTGTACAATGGTTCCTCTTGCATGTTCAGCAGTTTCATCATCTAAGAGAGCATAGTCAAAATTTGTTTCACCTACTTTATATTGTTCATGATTGATATAAGATGTTATATTTTCACTGATATATCTATAAAACAACATGCCTAACACATATGACTTAAAGTCCCAACCATCCACAGCACCTCTTAAATCATTAGCAATTTGCCATATAATTCGGTGTAGTTCTGCTCTTTCTTGTTCTTTGGACATGTTTAACTCTCCATAATTGGTGGTTTAGATTAAATATACCAGATACAATATTATTTTTTTCATCATATTGCAAGAAAGAAGTTGCTCTATATATTGCTAAAATCCTTAAAGTAGATATTAAGACTTTGAATAAGTTTATCTGTGAATATATGATTTAATCACCCATCCCAAATTTGTGTTAGATTTATAATCTGTTTGTTTTTCTTTACTGCTCTTTGATAGGCTGTGTATGCTCCACCATAGGGAACATTGATATAACAGATAAGAACACCAAAAAGGTAAAAGACCTGATGGACAAAGGTCTTCCCAAAGCACAAATTGCCAGATTGCTTGGAGTGGATTAACTAACCTTATACAGATTCTTAAAGAAGTTGGAATTAGAATAGGTTGTTTTACCAGCTCCTAAAAATCCACAAATAAGGTAACACACGGGAACTGTCATTTATGAATATCCCATTGTTTTACAATTTCTTTTAAAAAACCGTCCAATCTAGGATCATCCTCTGTTGCCCAATCATAGACTATATGTTCAGGGCTTAAAGTAATTTTAGGTTCGTTTGACAATTCTATTTTGTAATTTAGTTGCAGATATCGTTCGGTTTTACCTTTATCCATAAATTCTTCGGAAACCCCTATCAGTTTCTTTTGATTGTGGGTAAGGTCAATACCAATTTCTTCTTTTAATTCACGGATTAAAGCATCTTCTAAGTTTTCAGATGTTTCTACACCACCACCAGGGAATTCCCAATAATTAGGTAAAAAATCATCGTTTTCAGAACGCTTGACTATCAAGAAACGACCTTTATGAATAATCACCCCACAAACCGATAATTTAGTTTTTTGTATCGTCTCTAACACCTTTCCGAATAATGTTTTTTATTCCAAATATTTTTCATGGCCTGTAAAGTTGTCGGTGCAATTTTTTCAATCGGTGGTAAAGTATCCTTGTTAAAAAATTGCATATCTGCACATTTGGTTGGTTCTAAATTTTGAATTTCCCCCTTAAAGTTTTTAATGCAAAAATAGAAATCCATTCTTTTGTTTTCACCGACTAGATTATGAACGATGTGAACGAACGCAACATCTTTAACATCGACATCTATGCCCAGTTCTTCTTTGGCTTCACGGACAACGGCTTGGGTGGCGGTTTCATTTTCTTCTATATGGCCGGCCGGCAACACCCACCATCCGTTTTTGAAATAACCGTCCGTCCGATAGAACAACAAGATTTTATCGTCTTGCTCCAAAATAAAACTGACACTAGCATTAAATTTGACCCGTTCAGACATCATTTCCTCCGTTTAGCCTAAATTATAAAACATCTTAAAAAGAAAGTCAAAAAATTAAATGCTTTCTATCATTTCAACAGGTTTGTTTTCTTTTTTTGCTTTCTCTAATAAAATGGGCAAGTATTTCTTTTCGTATTCATGACTCCACCGTAAAAGACGAAAAAGCGTAATCGGATTTTCACGGTGCTTTTTAGGCTCAATATGAAACATTCGGCGGATAGAACGTTTTATTATTCGATACTGCCTTAGTCGGCGGGGCGGTTTTAAAATTATGACTTTATCGGCTTGTTCAATAACGGGTATAATCCAATCTTGAAAATAAACACCTTCTAAAATCCAATTTTGATTTTCAGATAAAATTTGGTTTAACAAGGCCAATCTTTCTTCTTTGGGACGGCGTAGATTAAATGCATTCGGGCGATTAATCCACTTAACCTCATCTAAATCAAAACAAGGTATATTTAATTCTTGCGATAATTTTTTGGCATAGGTGGTTTTGCCACTCCCCGGGCCACCTGAAATATAAATTTTAGGCATTCTTCAAAATCTCCTCTACTTGATTGGGATAGAGTTTTTTTGTTTCCGGAACACTTAAATGTTTTGCCAATAAAATCGGTGTATCTAGTGTTATATCCGGATAATGAACCCGCATTTGTTTTAAGCCTGTTTCTACATCTGGCGTGTGCGTATCAAAACCATCTGTTTCCAAAGCCTGTTTTAAGGGCAGATAATAGACCTGAGTCACATAAACCACCTCTGCCCATTGTTCTTTCGGACAGTCTTTATAAACCAAAAATCCTTTATGAATAAATCCCTCATTTAAACGAAGTGTAGATGTTTTTTCTCCGTTCACAAGTGCAGGCCAACGCCTTTCCACCAAATGTACCCACTGTTGTTTTGGGGATAAAGCGTGTTCTATAAATCCTTTAATAATCTCAGCAGTTTCTTCGGGTGTTTGGTTATCATTATTGATAATAAAATCAGAATATGGACGATTTTGATAACCTTCTTCATACATTTTCCAAATGAGATTTCTTTCCCAATCGGTGAGTTCCCGTGTACCACGTTTCTTTAAACATTCTTCTAAACTGGGGGCAAGGGTAATGTTCAAAAATCGAGTGTTTTCATCGGCTAGAGCAGACCATTTTTGATAACTTTCTTCTGAAATCGGATAAGCGAAGATAACGGTTTCAAATTCTTCACCTTCTTTTAATGCCAATAACTTTTCATTCAGTTGTTTTTTTCGTTCTGCCCACCCTTGTTGCAGGGATAAGCCCAGCTTTGCCTGTTCCTCATCGCTCATCAGCTCATCTACTTCAATAAAAGTGGCTTTCGGCAACAAGTTTACCAAAATCTTAGAAACCGTTGTTTTTCCGGAATTCATCGGCCCATTAATGTTCAGTATTAGCATAAACAATCTTTAACTCCTTTAATACACTTTATATCTTTATCTTTCCAAAATCAAGTTAAAAAACGAATCCGATTCGAGTAGATTTTAGATGATTTTTATCAAATTTGTCTGAAAAATGATTCAAAATTGAACAAAATGCCGGAAGTCAAATGCAGAAAATATGTCGTCAAATGTCGTCAAAACAAAAATTAGATGAATTATTAGCAAAAGTAAGGGCTCAACTTATTGAAAAGAAAGGGTTGAAAGAAGAACCAATAGAGCAACCTAAACCAGCAGATGAACAAACCGAACCCACAGAAGAACTCCCTCAACACCCTGATACAGATTATTTAATCAAGGTCTTTAATCATTTAAAGGATTTGGGATACATCAATACTCAATATGAGTTTTCTGAACAGTTTTTAAATAAAAATAACTACGCAAGAAAAAACAGTTTGGGGAACTGTTTTTCTGCGTAAAGCAATGAAACACTGCGAAACAAGGCGGTAGCCATAGATGAGCAGATGTTGGAATTGATTATGGGATGATACTATCAGAACACAGACATCCATCCATAGATGCATTACATTTTTTAATCAAGTCAATCAGTGAACTCAGTGAAGCAGAAAGCAATCATCAAAGACTTGATGCTCTTTACGAAGAAGGCCACAGTTTAATCACAAAACGATTATTAAAGAACTATTAGAAGACAGAAATTTAAAAAATTCGTTCAATGTCTTAAAGTTCGGAGAAAATCCAAAAATCCAATCGGGCAGAAGGTAAGAATGTCTGATAAATCCGAGCGGGAAATGCAGATTTTTTTTAAATTTGTCGACTGTTTTTGCGGCGTTTAACTAATATTTCTACAGTATTTTTCTTATGTGTATCCAATTTTTTATTGTCTGATGGATTTCTTGTCTGATTTTTCTTCAAAAAAGTTTTTAATTTGGAAGATATAGTGCCTATCCGTTTTAACTTCGGCGCATTAAGAGTTTCTAGGGCTTCATTGCACCACAAGAAATAATCGCCCACCGTAGTTAAGTTCGGGACATTAAGAGTTTCTAATGTTTGATTGTAGTATAAGAAATCATGACCTACAGTTATTAAGTTCGGCACATTAAGGGTTTTTAAGTTTTGATTGCTGTACAAGAAACCATGGCCTACACTTGTTAAGTTCGGGACATTAAGAGTTTCTAATGTTTGATGGTAGTACAAGAAATAATCGCCTACCGTTGTTAAGTTCGGCACATTAAGGGTTTCTAAGATTCGGTTGTTAAACAAGAAATAATCGCCCACCGTTGTTAAGTTCGGGGCATTAAGAGTTTCTAAGGTTTCATTGCACTTCAGGAAATTATTGCCTACAATTGTTAAGTTCGGGGCATTAAGAGTTTCTAAGGTTCGGTTGTTAAACAAGAAATAATCACCCACCGTTGTTAAGTTTGGGGCATTAAGAGTTTCTAAGGTTTCATTATGCTTCAAGAAATTATCACCTACCATTGTTGTATTTGGCAGATTTAAGGCTGTAATTTGCCCATTTTTCACACTGACAATTATTTTCCCATCTGCAAAAACATTGTGTCCGCCATTTTTGTTTTTTACAATTTGTAATCTCTTGTTTTTTAATTCATGCGCTAACACACTCATCAAACTACCGCTTTTTTCCTGAACATCATCTATCGATATTGGTTCCCGACAGCAACTTGGATCATACAGCGTCCTGTTTTTAACATTTAGTATACATGTATCCAACATCAATTCAGTATCTTTATTTAGCGGGAAAATGTTTCCATCTTTGGCATAACAACCATCAGCGAAATAAATATTATTTTCTTCCCCATGACATCGAACGATTTGATTGTTGATATTGATGAAATAGTGAGGAAGAGAAACTTCATCAGAAGAAAAATCAACCTGAAGATATTTTTTTAAAGAACTTGATAATCCTTTGATAATATTGTCCGGATTACTGTTAAATGTATTATCGGGATTCTGGATAGAGTGATTGTATCTGTTTTTGATTGAAATAAAACCTCCTTGCGTTGCAATCTGAATAGATATAACACTTGTTCCATAAGCATCTTCTCTTTGTTCTTTACCTCTAAAATCTTCCCTTTTAATCTCGGAAACATTTTTTTTAACGGCATTGATAATATGATATCTTTGGAATCTAGTTGGGTCATGAAATGTACATAGCATTTCAGTTGGTTCAAAATATTTTGAAATCCGATTTTGTTCATCAATGTTAGTCACATAATAGGCATTATAACCAGCATCGGACAACAACTCAAAAGGATCCTTAACTACTTCAGCATCTTCGATTTTGATTTTTTTTAATGAAATTAAGTATTGCATAAGTGGTTCAGCCTCTCGACCGGCATATTTTACAATATCAACAATGTCGGGAATATCAAAAATACCATTATCGTATGCGCGAATTGACTTTGCGAAACTTTCACCGTTCTGTTTCTTGATTTGATCAAAAACATTTTTTTCCGCCATAATAATTTATCCTTTATTGTTCTTTTAGTATATCATAAAAGCGTGGTAAAGTAAAGTTAATATATAATATGTCAAACAAAATTAAAATGGGAAAAATAACAGATTCAAGCAAAACACATTAAAAAGACAATCATCATGCAAAAGTGGTTGTGGTTGAAAATCCAATCGGGCAAAAATCATCAAAATCTTACAAATCCGAACGGGAAAAATGGTACTAAAATCTTAAAATATAGGTGCGTCTGAATGTCTTTATCACTGCGCAAGGAAAAACCGTTTGGGGAACTGTTTTTCTGCGTAAAGCAATGAAACACTGCGAAACAAGGCGATAGCCATAGATGAGCAGATGTTGGAATTGGGTGACGTGTAACTGTGACGGGAAAGTAAAAACAAGCGAAAAATAAGCATAAAAAAAAGACCCATTTTTAGGGGCTTATTTGATTTTTGGTACAGCGTGCTTAACGAATACCGAGCCAATAATACAAATGAATTAATAAAAGATATAATACAAACTAAAAATTTCTATTTAAAATAAATATTTATATTGATTTTTCATTTAATTTATGCATAATGATACATTAGAGGCTATGATTCTGCGACACAGAGGAGCCAAAGGAAGAAAGAGCCAAAAGCTTGATTAGAACCTTTCGGGAAAGCCCGTAACAGCTTTAAATAGACAAAAGTAAGGTTGGCACCACGAACGAAATTCGTCCTTACATAAACAAAAAAAATAAAGGTGTAAAAATGTTACAAAGAACATATATTAAAAATCTAAAAAAACATATTGGTGAAGAAGTTCTGATTAAGGGCAGCATTTATGCATTGCGTGCTCAAAGTAGTGTTTCATTCATCGTTTTAAGAGATATCACCGGTACTACTCAAGTTGTTATTGTAAAAAATTCAACACCGGATATCTTTAATTTAGTTAAATCATTGTCTTTAGAAACAGCAATTTCCGTTCAAGGTATTGTAAAGGCTGAAGACAAAGCGCCAAATCATGTCGAGATAGAAGCTTCCTCTATTTCAGTTATCTCCCCATCATTACCGGAATTGCCAATTCCTGTTTATGAAAAAGGATCTGAAACAACGTCAAATTTAAGGCATCAATACAGATTTTTAGATATCAGGAAACCCAAGAATGCTTTAATTATGAAATTATCCGGAGCATTTGATAGATATTATCGTGAATTTTTAACACAGCAAGGTTTTATAGAAATTCACACACCGAAATTAATGCCTACTCCAAGCGAAAGCTCTTCAGATTTGTTTGAAGTCAATTATTTTGATAGAAAAGCTTATTTGGCTCAATCTCCCCAACTATATAAACAAATGGCTATTGCTGGTGGTTTAGAAAAGGTTTTTGAAGTCGGCCCCATTTTCCGTGCCGAAAAATCCTTTACAACCAGACATGCAACCGAATGTACCTGTTATGACGTTGAAATGGCCTACATTAAGGACCATGAAGATATTATAAAGCTTGAAGAAAATATGATTGCGTTCATTTTGACAAAAATGAAAGAAGAATATGGTGATGAAGTCAAACAATTATATGGTATTGACATTAAAGTACCAGAAACACCATTCCCTCGCATTACAATGAAAGAAGCCAAGCAATTATTAGGAAGCTTTGATGATGGTTCTGACTTATCTTCCGAAGAAGAAAAAGCTTTGGGAGATCATTTTGCAGCCAAAGGACATGATTTTGTTTTCTTAACAGATTTCCCCATTACGGCTCGCCCTTTTTATCATAAATATTATGAAGACAAGCCTTGTACAAAATCTGCTGATTTAATCTACAAGGGAGTGGAAATTACAACCTTGGCTCAACGAGAAGAACGACCAGATGTTTTAGTAAAACAATTGATTGCAAAAGGCCTTGGAACAACTGATATTCAATGGTATTTAGACTTCTTTAAATATGGCGTTCCACCACATGGCGGTTGGGGGCTTGGTGGCTCTCGATTCTTAAAACAAATGTTAAATTTAGAATCAATCCGTGATACGATGTTCTTATTCAGAGGGGTCAACCATCTTAACCCATAGTGGAAAAATAATTGATTTTAAAGCTGGATGTCGCGATTTCAAACTTTTGAATACGGCATCCATTTTTTAGATATACTTAACTCTACACACTCCGAGCCAATAACATCAAAGAAATTGATAATTTGTATCGTTTAATTGAAAGCCTTTCCTTTCAATTACAACTTGAACAAGCCATCTAAACCTGCCCTAAGGGCTAGATGTTATGTTTTACTTTTTTTGATTGCCTTACATTAAAAATTTTGATATATTTTCTTATGTTTATCAAAGAGGTATTTATGATACGCAGAAATCTTATTTTATTTAAATTAACCCAATTTTTAAGCGGGTTATGGTTTTTAGCTTCTTTGGCTATTGTTTATTTTGAAACAATTACAAAGTCTTATGCTTTGGCAATGGCTGTTTTTGCTGTTGCATCGCTCTCTACAACACTATTAGAAATTCCTGCCGGATTAATTTCCGATAAAATAGGTCGCAGAAAAACATTATTATTTTCCCCTGCCCTTATTTTTTTAGGCTTTTTGTTATGGGTATTGGCTGGCACTTTTGAGTTGTCTTTTTTACTCTTTATTGGGGCTTTTTTGTATGGAACAGCCGAAGCTTTCAAATCTGGGACAGATGAAGCTTTGATTTATGAAACTATGGATGAATTAAATGAACGTGAAAATTTTAAAGTCCAATATGCAAAAAGTCGTGGTTGGGGCCAAATCGGTCTGACAGCCGGTGCTGTTATGGCAGCTGTTATCACTTATTTTTATTCATTACACGTATTAGCATGGGCCTCACTTATTCCATTTGCCTGTCAATTTATAGCTGTATGGTTTTACATTGAACCTCAATGCACACAAAAATCAAAAAAAACAAATTCTTGGGTAAATTTTAAACTGGCATTCAAAAATTTATGGCAAAACAAAAAATTACGTTTTTATGCTTCTATTGAAATGATTGACACAGCTTTCGGTATGGCAACATTCCGTTTTGAAGGGGCATATTATCAAACATTAATAACACAATGGGGCGTAAATATTGTGCGTTTTACAAAACACATTTTAGGTATAATTGGCTTTTTTATTGCACCCTATTTTCGTAAAATAAGTGTCGTTAAATTATTTTTCTCTGCGATGATTGGTAATGCCTTTGTCCGATTATTGGGTGTGATTTTAAACAACACCTTTTCACCATTCATCATGGCAACCGTTTCGTTATTTTATGGCACAGAAAAAACAAGTTGTGCCGATATTATGCAACACGAATTTTCATCTGAGCAACGAGCAACCATGAAATCCATTATTTCGTGTTTATCCGGTATTTTTACAGCTTTTGTACTTATCTTAATGGGGTGGATTGCTGATATTTATGGCGCCAGAACAGCCATTTTAATTGCAATTTTAGTCAAAATAATTGTTATTATCGGCTCACTTGTTATTTTAAAGAAAAAAATAGTTCGATAAACATTAAAATATCGCTTTACAAAATCGAACTATTATCGAACTAGTATAAGCGCTTGGAAACAAACAAAAAAACCACCCGATGTGGGTGGTTTAAATTTTTGGTACATCGTGCTTAGCGAATACCGAGCTGATAACTTAGCTGAATTCAAAAGGTTGGCACTTCAGGTGAAACTCTTAAAATTTTAAATCAGGAAATCGACGTCCCGATGTAACTTTTTTTCTAGAGGAAAAAAGTTATTTATGGATATCTATGAACACGGGTATGTTATAGCACTATAAGCTTTTTCCATACATTATCATATTTCTGGGATACCCAGGCCTTTTAAATAATTAAACGTATTATCATAAAACTCTGGTAAGCGAGTACTATCTTCCCAAAACCCACTAGCAGTTTTATTTAAATTACCTTGAGGGACACAAATTACCATTCCTAATCTAGCGCGTGTAAGCAATACTCGATATGCATTTAACATATACTTTTGAAGTTCTTTATTGTTTTCTGTTTTTCCAGTCTGTTTATTCCATTTGGTTTTACCATTAAAACGATAAAAATTCCATTTACCATTTTCGTATCGCATATCTGCATCCCATAAAACGCATGAATAGTCCAATTCTAATCCTTGAACCTGAATTTCTGTAGCTGCGTCTTCTAAATAATTTGAAGATCTGGTGTCAACTTTATCCTCTAAGAACCAATGAACAGCATTTTCATCTCCTGGAGGCAAAATATGAATTCCAAGTGGTTTAAATCTAGCCGCCTCTTTAGAGACCAAAACGCCTGTACGTTCATTTCCTCTTGCTTTTTTATGTACCCATCTTTTGGCTTTTTCCATATCACGAGTAATAACTATCGGATATCTAGATTTTATGTCGTCAAAAAGAGCTGAAGCATTGCTATTACAAGACAACAATGCATGAACGAATGCAGATAGTTTTTCAGCTCTAAAAGATCTTAAAGACACTCCCAAATGTAGTTTTTCCTCGTATTTAACATTTAAATTGTCTTTTAAAAGTTCATTTACTTTTCCTTCTGCATATTCATCATCGGTTAATTTAGGAGATATATATATCTTCCATAAAGGAAAATTTTCTTTGAGAGCTTTAATCCATTCTGAAATACCGGCTTCTCCCGTATTTATTTCTTGACCACCCCCAACAAGACACACTATTGTTGCCCAATCTTTTCTTTGATCAAGTGACCAGATAAGAAAAGAAGCCTCAGACATTGGAAAATTTGGAACTTTCAGTTTGTTTCCATACGTTCCACCTCTTTTAAGATAATCGGCTAGTCTTTTATGTGTCCAAGAACGTTGTGCCTCATCAAAAATGGCAATATGCTCAACTTCACCAAACCCAGATTCTTCATTTTCAACAGCCTTTTTTGGATCAATTTCCAATTTGCCGTTTTGGACCGGATTAACAATCTTAGCCAGCATATTATCTCTATATCGATGTATCATTTGGATTGATTTAGAAACTTCTCTACGAGAATCTGATAATTTCTTTTTTTCTCCTTTTGAACGACATTTCATAAAATTGTCTTGTGCCAATGCTTCAGTCAATACTGCAACTAATGGTCCATTTCCTGACAAATAAACAGCCCCATCCTCTTTATTAGGTTTATCTCCATTATGATAAGTTTGTTTAATTGCAACATCTAATCCGACTAATGTCTTCCCTGCACCAGGAACACCTGTGACGAAACATATACTCTTTTCCTGATTTAATTTACTTTTTTCAATAACACTCATAATATATGAAATGGTTTGATCAGTGGTAACTTTATCAGCTTCGTGACGTGTAATATTTTCAACAGAATGGTTTTCATAAAGAGTTCTTGCTGCTTCAATTATCGTAGGTGTTGGAGCATAAGGGCTAATAATCCAATTGCTATCAACAGTTGATTCATTTGGATATTTTTGAATAACATCATTAATCAATTGTAATAAATTATATTTACCAGTAACAAGAGGATTTGCGACACGGTCATCATATACAGACATTTTTATTTCTGATGATGAGTATTGGTAATTAGTTGCAATCAATATTGGAACTATCAATTTATCTTTACTATATTTATGAAAATTTTTTAAATCAAGAGCATAATCTAATACCTGATCTATATTAACTTCTAATATTTCAGATTCACCAACCTTGAATTCTAAACAAAATACAATCCCTTTTGTTAATAATACAACATCGATACGTTTGCCAAGACGAGGAATATCATATTCAAAAATAATCTGTCCATTTTCATCATCAATATTTTTAAGAATATTCTTTATTATAAATATTTCTGTTTTCCAAGCTTCCCGTGTAGTGGTAAGTGTCGTACCATGGTAAGCTTCGCCAAGTTTGCCTAATACCGTCTCAACAGACATATCCAAAAAAGTAGAAAAGTTGCTATAGTACAAACATCTATTCATGGACAATTCCTTTCGAAATTTAAAACAATTTGCCTTTGATTTTAAGAAAGAATAGCATGTATTTTTTTTAATTTCAATATTTTTTATATATTTCTCACTTTAATCATAGGATGCCAACCGAACTTTCACTCAGCACAAGTGATTGTTTTATATCAAAATATCATCCTAATAGTTCGATAAATTACGGAAACGGCAACTTTTAAAAGGAGTGATTATCGAACTCACATAAACGCTTGGAAAATAATAAAAAAACAACTCCCGAAGTGGGAGTTGTATGTTTTGGTACAGCGTGCTTAGCGAATACCGAGCCAATAATTTCAAAGAAATTGATGAGTTGTATCGTTTAATTGAAAGCCTTTCCTTTCAATCACAACTTGAATAAGTCATCTAAACCTGCCCTTAGGGCCGGAAGTTGAATTAGACCATCCACACCGCCACCATCTCGGGAGCCCTACCTGCAATCTAGAGGACCTTGGGAGCCCGACCGGCACATCCCAGTCATCAAAATTAAATACAACATCGTTAATGGAGTGTTTTTTTGCAAGAGCCTTTACATGCGAGAGCCAATGAGAGTCTATGCTTATTCAGTGCAATTGTTCATTTTAACCTCTACCTATATGCATACAAAGGTTAAAACAAATATCAATCAATACAAATTTTTAATTTTTGCGTTTTAAAATGGTTTTACTTTTATAAAAAATTATACTATACTTGCTTTATTCATTGCAGAAAAGATATAAAAATACTAGAGGAAGTAAGCAATGATTAGTAGATACGACAAGAATGTCTTTTTTGATAGAATTGCGAAAGATCCAGATGCTTTAAATTGGTGCAGACATGGCATATACCTTTATCCAACAACTAAAAATCCTCATGGTTTCTATGTTAGAAAGTTTAATTAGTTAGTGATTTTTGTCTTTTATATGAGCCTGTGTATGCAGATTATGAGCACGACACCCCGGAAACAATACATCAAATTGATAGGAACAATGTAGTTTATGACGATTTATGTATGGAATAATATTTTGTTTGAATTTTTGTAGATAATATTGTACAATTCAGAAAGATTACTTTTTTTCACTATCTACCTCAAGAATTACCACCATTTACGACAAGTTATTTTTATACATTTCATAAAAAAGCATATCACTTCCATGTCCTCTATCAGGGATCAGAAAAAATTTTGCTTTAGATAAAGATTGATATAATTCGAAAGCCTGATATGGCGGACAACAAAAATCTAAACGATTTTGATAAATTTCTGTTGGAATGTTTTTTATCTTCTTTATATCTAAAAGCAATTGATTTTCCTTCAAAAAGTAGTTATGATATTTGTAATGCATAAAAATAGAGAATTTTAATATATCCTTGTCAGATATTTCTCCTTTTGAAAAATTAACAGTTAAAGAACCATCACAAGCTGTTTTTTCAAGTTTTTTATAATACTGCACAGCTTTTTCTTGATTGGAACGCACACCTGATGCCAATAGTCCACTATCTTTTCTGATGAAAAAAATATTTATTATAACCATGCTTTTCCATATACATCAAAAGGTTATAATATCCTCTAGGTGTTGGAGTCGGCCATAAAACCCCTTCTTCCGGTAATGTTATGACTGTATCAACAACAGCACCTTGTTTCTTAGCCTCCTTTAAAGTAACTTGATTACTCATAACTTTCAAAAATAGGTCTTGTTCCATCATAATAATTGCAGGATTATCCCGAGGAACCATATTTTCTGGCTTTAATAAATTTGACCGGTAAACAAAAACATAAGTATAATCTTTTCTATCAGGTTCGGATTTCTGATTTTTAAAGATAAATTCCGGCAAAACATAAGGTGCATTTTTGATCTCGGTAAAAATAATGCTATTTTTAGTAATAATCGGAATAGATGTTTTTTTATTGGGAACAATTTCACAATCGCATCCGATTTCTTCCTTGCATTCTCTTGCAAGTGCTGAAAGCAATCCTTCCCCCTGTTCCACTTTACCGCCAATCCCACCAAAAGGTAATATAACTTGCCCAAAATCATTTTTAATCCATCTTTTTTCAGGTTGAATAACAAAACAAAGTTTATCCCCAACCATAGCAATCATTGCAACAGATAAATCCGCTTTCGGATCGTCAATTAATTCTTTAAAATTCATTATTAACTACCTTCGTTCAAATATGTTTTCTTTTGTAGCGGGCACCTTGGATCAATAGGTGTCTTTGTTGCTAATCTAACACTGGGGCACCCACCTTGACAAGCATTTACATATGCACAATGTACACTATTTTTTTCAGAAAATCAATATTTTATTTCATTTTCTAGAAAATCTTTTGGGGGCTCGTTAAACTTGAACCAATATAACACCTTGTTTTACAATAAAATCACAAAAAAGAGTTCGATAAATGAGAAAATTGAATCCTCCAAAATCAAACAGTTATCGAACAAGCACAAGTGCTTAAAAACAAACAAAAAAAACCACCCGATATGGGTGGTTTTAATTTTTGGTACCAAGTGCTACGCGATTATCGGATAAATTATCCTGAAGAACTACTCAAATGGAAATACAAAATTGAACATATTTTAGATGATGATTTTTATAATTTAGCATATAAATAGCTCATACCCGGTCTGGAGCTGGTGAGCGGAGACATCCATCCTCGGCACTTATTGCCATCTGGGGTATCGGCAAAATCAAGAAATCAGAAAAATATCTCCATTTTCTAAAAAACGACTAAAGCCTTTACGCATAGACAAGAAAGAATGGGTTCCTTTTTTCAGTGTATAACTTTATTCCCTTAAAGGAATGAGGTTAGAAAAACGGTTTTACATTATCAATTAAACACGACATATAAAAAAAATTATCAAAAGAACAACCAACAATCGGTTCTATAAAAATAGATTAGTTTTTTATTTTCGGGACTTTCCATGGAAACGAACAAAGAAAAACTTGTAATAAGACACAAAAAAGGATTTATATCCTATGCTCCAATTATACCTAAAATAAATGAAAGAAAAAAAATGTATAATAAAAAACAATTAAATAAAATTAAGACACTAACACAAACATTAAAACAAGAACAAACTAAATATCATACAAAGAATGAAAAAATTCGTCAAACAATTAGAGATTGGGTAGACTTATACAATCCACACTACTTCCTTACAATTAGACTAGCTGCCAATAAAGAAACAAACAATTTTATAAAAGCAAAAGATGAATTTAAAAAGATTATGCACTTTTTTGAAAAAAGATTACTTAAACGTTCTTGGCATAAACATCATTTGCCATTTATTGCTTTTGCAGAACTTAAAAAGACTTGGCATTTTCATATACTTCTTAATACAAAAACATATACTCAAGAAGAATTAGAAGATATATTTTTAAAAAACAATATGTCTGCTTATGAATTTGATATAAGCCCAATCAAAAATCTAAAAGCTGTTTATATCTATTGCACAAAGCAATTACACTTAGATTCTGCTACTATGATGATTATGGATACAAAACGAATTATCACATCCTATGACTTATTTGATTTACCTTATAAAGCAGATACAAATACTAAAAAAAGCCATATAAAAAAAGATAATAAAGAAATAAAAAAATCGTTTATCCAGACATGGTTAAAAAAAGCGATGAAACCATTCATAAAGATTTGCCATAAGCTATTTAAACGCAGTCATAAACGACAGATACTACCTACCGTTAGCATACCTATACAAGAAAGAAACACTATCCCAAAGTAATTCATACACATTTTGTTATCGATAAATAAAAGACACTATCCAATCTATTTGGATAATGTCTTTTCATTACTTTACCAAAAGCAAAACATCTTCTTTTTGTTCTTCTTCAAACAAAGCATATCCTGATTCTGTAAAGGCTGCTGGTTTTAATTTACCTTCTTTCATCCAATAACGAATACTGGAAGATGGGACTTTACACAAAGCAGCAAATTTTGCAATCGTCATCATATCTTTGCTTGGTTCTTTGGCGTTAACATCCAACAAGTCTATCATCATTTTTAAAGAACGATTTAATGCCTGCAACATAAAGCGATAATAAGGCTCTTTGTTTCCTTTTGTTTGATATGTTTCAAGAGCCGTTAAATAACGCTTTCTATCAATAGAGCGGATAATAATCGGCCCATAACCATTTTCCATTAAAATGGCGTTTAATAATAAGCGTGCTGTTCTGCCATTGCCATCAACAAACGGATGAATCGTCACCAATTTAAAATGGGCCTCAATGGCTCTTGTTAAAACATCTTCATCATTTTGCAACAAC
>JAZTVX010000003.1:0-20573 GCA_045635565.1 Alphaproteobacteria bacterium | reverse complement strand
GAAACGTATGCGTGTGCGTTGATATGTGGTGATGATGAATGGCAAACAATCGGTGGCGAATGTCGAGTTGGTACATCGGACATTGATAATGAAATCGGTATAGATACAGCATCTGTAACCATGTGTCAAAATGCAGGTGGTAAGGTATTGGATAAAAACGGTAAAAAATATTGTACGCCGAAATAAACGGCGTACATTACAACCATTGCTGTTGAGTAGTATAGGTATGTATCATATCATTGAGTTGTGGTGTATCCCACGGATAAAACAAACCGTTAAAAATCTAAATCAGCATAGGTTGCTGATGGTAAAATACCTGTTAATTTATCGTTTAACAATGTGTTAAATGACGGTCTGGATTTCATTTTGACATACCATGTCTTTGCATCCGGATACGCATTCCAATCAATCTCACCTAAATAATCCAAAATGGATATATGAGCGGCAATTCCCAAATCTGCCATAGATAAATTGCGTCCCCCTAAATAACTTCTACGAGCAGCCAACCAATCAATGTAAGCCATATATCGTTGTAAATTAGTTCGTCCGATACGAATTAATTCCGATTGGGGAGCCCCCTTTTTTTTCATTGCTTTGAAAACCCGTTCCCCAACCAACGGTTTGAAAACATCCATGTAAAATGATGTATCAAATAAATTGGTTAATCGACGAATTTCGGCACGACCTCGTGGTGTTTCACCCAATAAGTTCGGTAACGTTTTAATTTCATTTACATACTCACAAATTGACACATGATCACTCAAAATATGACCATCCGGTTCAATTAAAACAGGGACCTCACCGAACGGATTTAATTTCAAAAACTCCGGACGACGCAACCACGGTGTTTCAAAAATCATGCCGTAAGGCAATCCCTTTTCAAATAAAAGTAATCGTACTTTGCGTGAAAAGGGACATAATGTGTAATGATATAAAGTTCTACGCTCTGCCATTTTTTTCTACCATTTCAATCATTTTAAGTGCTATTTTTTCTGACGGTGTCACGCCTGTTCCAATCCCGAAACAAGAAAGAGCCTCCGTTGTATTTTGTTGCCCATTTTGAAGCAAATTTTCCGTCGTTTCAAGTATTTTTTCGACGGTACAATCTTCCTGCAATAATTCCGGAATAATTTCCTTATCCATTTGCAAATTGATTAAATTAACGTATTTTATCTTTAAGAGTTTTCGTGCTAACCAACCGGACAATTTTGAAACCTTATACGCAATCAGATGAGGAACACCTGCTAGTGCTAATTCCAAACTGACTGTTCCCGAAGCAGCAACGGCAACTTGTGCAGTTGCAAATGCATCGTATCGTTCTTTTTCTCCTTGTACGATGACATAAGGTACATGCCACGAGGCAAAATATGTTTTTAACTTATCGGCAACCGTATCAACCGTCGGAATGACAACGCACAAATCAGGGTGTTTTTGATATAATTGTTCTGCAACGGATTTAAAAATCGGTACAAGATATTTAATTTCGTTTTTACGACTCCCGGGTAACAGGCACAATATTTTCTTATCATCAGGAATATGATGTTTTTGTCGAAAAGAGGTGGCATTTCCCTTATCAGCCCCCCCCTCAATAACCGGATGACCAACAAATTCTGCCGTCAATCCATGTGGTGTAAAGTAAGCCGGTTCTGTCGGCAACAAACAAAATAAATGTTGAACATATTGTCCAAGTGTTTTCGCTCGTTCTTTTTTCCAAGCCCAAACTTGTGGGGCAACACAATGGATATGAGGAATATCAATCCCTGCTTTTTGTAATTTTTGGTGAACACGAATTGAAAAACTAAAACTGTCAATTGTCATAATGATATCCGGTTTTTTTTGTTGAATATCATCAATAATTTCATTTAAGTGTCGAAGGATTTTCGGAATACTCGGTAACACTTCAATAAAACCCATAACGGCTAAATCTTTAATGTTAAACAGGCTGGGTAATCCTTCTTTTATCATTGTTTCACCTCCGACTCCGGCAAAACAAACGGTGTTATCTGTCTTTTTTCTTAATGCACGCATAATGCGAGAACCCAATAAATCTCCGGATGGTTCTCCTGCAATTAAATAAATACAAAGCGGTTTAGTCATGTCTGCCTTCCTGTTTTGTTGTGTGCTGATTGATACAAGTCGAAAATTGATTGATTTGTTCGTTTAATACCGGTTCAATCAACGTATCTGATTGAACACCGACAATAAAGATACCGAGTTCGTCGGCTTTTTGAACAACCTGATTCAAATCGGTTATCAAAACATGTCCGGCTTCAATGGCTATTCCTTTTAAACCGGCATCAAAAACTGATTGCACGGTGTCAGGACCAATCGTCGGCATATCGACACGGGTATCTTGCATCGGTTTGATTGTTTTAACCAGAACACCACCGTTTCCTTTGCGTTTAAGTGTTTTTGTGCGTTCAATGAGGGATTTTGTTCCCTCAATGCCTTCCACAGATAACACTAATCCGTTTTGAACGATAACGGATTGTCCGACATCGGCTAATCCTAATAATTTAGCAACATAACACCCCCGTTTAATGTCATTTTGGTCTGATGCCGACGGTTGAAATTTCGTTAAAACACCTAGAGGGGATAATAGATTGGGCAAAAATTCGTGAATACCTCTGACTCGAAAATTTAATGCTTCAATTTCACGAATAATATCTCTTAATAAACCGTCATCACCTTTTTGAGCCAATCCGACACGAGCCAATAAATGCAATCCTTTAATATCAGGAAGTAATTCCGTTATAGACGGACGTCGGACATATCCAATCATGACAATATCCGTTACCCCGTTCTTTTTCATCAAGCGGATGGCTTTACCAACAGACCCAATGCGAATCCAAGCCATAGCACAATCTGTCGGAAACATAGATGGTTGTGCATGGTTTTTCAATGCCAATACAAAAAACGGCAGATGTGTTTGATGACAGAAATCAATCAATGCCGACGGTAATGTCCCGCCTCCGGCAATGATGCCCAATTTACAATGTGGTGTTTTTTCTGTCATCGAGTGCTTTTCCTATTCGTCTGGTTGTAAAATATTATTTTTAGACGGATGTGAAACAAAATCAACCAGTTTTGCAATCAACGGATTCGCCATCATGTCGGCATTATTAGACAATTCTGTCAATCGGTCAGAAAAAGTCAGTTCCGATTCTTTTGCAAATAAGGTTTTATAGGCTTTTTGTAATTCTAAAATACGAGCCTTTTCAAATCCCATGCGTTGTAAACCGATTAAATTTAAACCGGCAACACCACTGCGAGCCCCACCCATAACAATACCATATGGAATCAAGTCACGGGTAATTCCACACATTCCACCAATCATGGCACCATCACCAATGCGAGTAAATTGCAATACAGCCGATAATCCGCCAATGGTCACATTGTTGCCGACATGAACGTGTCCGGCTAATGTTGCATTGTTGCTCATCACAATATCATTTCCCAATACACAATCATGAGCGATATGACTGGCGACTAAAAATAAATTTCTATCCCCGATTTTTGTAATTTTATTATCCACTTCTGAACCGACATGTGCCGTCACATGTTCACGAAATGTATTATCATTACCGATAATCAATAATGCATCCGGAGCGTTAGAGCGTTTATGTTGAGCCAGCAACCCCAAAGCGGCAAACGGATAAACTGTATTGCGTTCCCCCATTGTTGTATAACCGTCAACAACAGCATGTGATATTAAGCGACAACCAGCCCCCATTTTAACATTCGGACCAACCGTACAATAAGGGCCAATTTCAACATCATCAGCCAATTCGGCTTGTGAATCAACAATAGCAGTCGGATGAATTTTAACCATGATGATACTCCTTTATGGTAAAATAATGAACTAGGCTTTTTTAAACACCATTGCACTGAATAAGGCCTGAGAAACAACTTTACCGTCAACCCGTGCTTCACCTCTAAATTTGAAAACATTTCGAACAGATTGTTCTTTTTTAACGGAAAATTCAATCACATCCCCCGGTAAAATCGGTTTGCGGAATTTAACTTCATCAACCGTCATAAAATAAACGCTGTTTCCTCCTCGTTCTTCTTCGGGAAAAGACATTAAAACAATAATGCCTGCCGTTTGAGCCATGGCTTCAATTTGTAAAACCCCCGGCATGACAGGGTTTTCGGGAAAATGACCCATGAAAAACGGTTCATTCATCGTAACGTTTTTAATACCGATACCCGATTCCCCCGGTATAACGTTTTTCATTTTGTCAACCAACAAAAACGGATAACGGTGTGGTAATAATTTCAAAATCTGATTGATGTTAATCTCCTCAACGAAATTATCCGGTTTTGTTTCTTGCAATTCTTCTGTCATAATGTTACCTTTCTTTTAATAATGATAGATTTATTTCTTTTTCTTTGATAATTGACGTAATGCGATAACCTGTCGCATGTATTCTGTACGGGGAACAGCCGGTGAACCCATTAAAATCGAACCGGCCGGAACATCTTCCATTAAACCGGATTGGGCAGCAATTTGAGCCCCTGTACCGATTTTTAAGTGACCGGCAAAACCGACTTGCCCCCCGGCAACCACAAAATCCCCAAATTCACAACTACCGGCAATTCCGACTTGCGATACCATAACACAACAACGACCCAATTTGACGTTGTGAGCAACTTGTACCAGATTATCAATACGAGAACCCGAGCCGATAACGGTATCACCCATCGCCCCTCTGTCAACAGTTGTTGAAGAACCGATTTCAACATCGTCCCCAATGATAACCCGTCCTAATTGAGGTACTTTGACCGGTCCTTTGGCAGACATGGCAAAACCAAAACCATCTTGCCCTATATGAGCCCCCGGATAAATATAAACTTTATGTCCGGCGATGCAATGAGAAACTGTTGCATTCGCTCCGACTGTACAATCATCACCCATCTGAACCCCGTCTTCAATAACGGCATTGGCTTTGATATGACAACGCTTACCTAAAACAACGTTCCTGCCGATATAAGCACCGGCTTCAATACAGCAACCTTCACCCAAAACAGCAGTTTCATCAACGTTGGAACGAGGAGAAATAAAGGCTTCAACAACCCTCGGATAAAATGCAGAGGCAATCAATCCGTACGAACGATGAGCATCTTGCGAAATCAAAGCAATTACACCATCCGGTACATATTCCAAAAATTTTTCGGGCACAATAACGGCTCCTGCTTTGGTGTTTTTAAGTGCTTCACGAACAGCCGGAATAAACGCCCAACTAATATCATTGGTTCCTGCCGTATCAAGTGAGGCAACATCCGTAAAAATACGTGTATCATCAACACCATCAGGTAATGCAACTTCCCCGATACGAACGATATCTGCGAGTGTTAACTGTTCTGTTTTGTGAAAAAAACGTGTGTCTGACATATGATATCCTTATTTTTTCTTTGTTTTTTCTTTTGGTTGTGATTTAATTTCATTTGTTTGAGGATTCGTTTCCGTTGCCGGTTGAGCCTGTGTGACGTTTTGAATGTCTGATGTTGGCTGAGGTTTTGTCGGTGTAACCAACTGTGCCGGATTTGGGAAAGCAATTTGAATTTTTTTCGCATCTAATAAGCGTATAAAATCAGCTGTCACATCCGTTTGCGACGCACTGTACATTGTTGATTTTTTTGGCAAAATAATTTGATAACCGGCTTGACCCATTTCATTTAAAACGGCTTGAACATGCGGGTCTAATTGCTGACGGGCAATTCCTCCTGCTTTAGCGATTAAGGCTTTTTGTAATTGATATGATTGGTTGTAAAAGACAACTTTTTCTTGAAATTCACCAACTTCTTTTTGAAACGCATTTGGTGATTTTCCCGATTCTTTTATTTTTTTCTGTAACGCTGCCAATTCCGTTTGTAACATTTTTTCGTCTTCGGCTTGACGGGCGGTCAATGCATTCAAATATTTTTGTTCTTCTCCGAGAATGGCACGAAACGGTGCAGCCGTTATTAAAATTTTATCATTATCTAATACACCGATGGTTTGCATTTCTTCTTTTTCCGATAAGCACATTCCAAATCCGATTAAGGCAACTCCTAATGCTAATAATCCACTGTATTTTAAAAGTTTATTCATGATTAAAATCCTTTTCCAAAGTTTAAACGAAATATTTGTGTTTTATCACCGTCTTCTTTAACAATCGGTGCTGCAAAATCCAAGTTAATCATACCCATCGGAGATTGCCATAAAATACCCGTACCGACTGACACACGAACGGAATTTTTATAATCCATGGTTTGTGCGTCATAACCGTCCGGTTTTCCGATAAGACCAGCATCTGAAAATAATTTACCCTTAATACCCAATTCTTTCGGTAATCCGACAGGGAAGACAATTTCTGTTGATGCTGTTGCATACCAGTTGCCTCCTAACGAGTCATCAGTTGCACGGTCACGGGCTCCGACACCACCGTATTCAAATCCACGCAAAGAAGCATCGCCCAAGAAATAGCGATTATTGATTCGAACATCTTCGCCCCCCAGTCCCCAGATGTGTCCGGCATCACCTCGTACGGATAAAACAACTTCATCAGCAACGGGGAAATATTGGATACCGGTTAGATTGGCTCTGAAAAATTTTGTATCGCCCCCTAAACCGGCAACATCAGCTCCGAACGAAAGATAATACCCTTCCGTCGGATTGATACTGCTGTCCCGTCGGTCATAGACCAAGTCTTGCCCGAGCATGGATACATTTGTTTTACCTTTTTGTTCTTTAATATAGATAGATGCATCATCATCAATATCCGTTACATCGTCTTGACGTAATGTATAACGAACGGTTTGACGCAATCTGTCTGTGTAATCCCAACCGAAACGTATAGCCCCACCGGTTGATGTTGAACTGTACGAACTGTAATCACTGTTATCACGGGTTGTTCTGAAAATTTCGAGTCCGGCTAATAACGGCATATCCATAAAATACGGATTTGTAAAACCGGCTGTGTATTGTGTTTCTCGTTGTGAAATCAAAGCGTTCAAATTGACAATGTTACCCGTTCCCAAAATGTTGCGTTCCGTAATCCCTGTTTCAAACAACAAACCGTCATATGATGACCAGCCGACACCAATATTGAATGAACCGGTTGATTTTTCCGATACCTGAACATCAACGTTTGTCCGTGATGAATCACCATAAACGGGAATTGTTTTAAAATCAACCTTATCAAAGTAATCTAAATTTTCAATCCGTTGTTTTGATCGACGTAATTTAGCCGCATTAAAAGCATCTCCTTCTTTTAAGCGAAATTCCCGACGAATAACGGTATCTTTTGTTCGTGAATTACCATGAATGTTGATTTTGTTGATTTTTACTTTAGCGCCTTCTTGTACCCGAAACACGATACGAACGGTTTTTTTATCTTCATCTTTGAAAAATTCAGGTGTGACTTCGGCAAAAGCGTAACCGGCATCTAAAAATTCATCAGTCAAATTTTCAATTGTTTTATCAATCAATTCCGAATTAAAACGGTCACCGGCTTTAAATTCTAAAAATTTTTTTAAATCCACTTTGGATTTTCTTTGATATTCCGGCAATGAAACAATAATTTCCGGTTGTGCAAAACGATAACGGTTGCCTTCATCAACTTCAATGGTTAAAATAAAGCCCGATTTATCAGGCAATAATTCAGCAACGGCATTTTTGACTTCAAAATCAACATATCCTTCCTGCAAATAGAAACGACGTAACATTTCCTGATCGTAATTCAACCGATCCGGATCATATGTGTCCGTACTGGCAAAGAAACGGTACCAAGCACTTTCTTTGGTAATCATAACGTCTTTTAATTCATCAGATGAAAAATGCTGATTACCGATAAAGTTGATTTTTTCAATAACTGTCTTTGCACCTTCGTCAATTTCAAAAACAATATCAACTCGATTTTGGTCTTTTTGAATGATTTTAGGTGTAACCGTTGCCCCAAAACGACCATTTCTCTTGTACACCTCCAACAATCGATCGGCATCAGATTGGGCTTTGTTTTTGGTATAGACGGAACGAGGTTTTAACGTGATTTCCGTTTTTAAAATGTCATCGTCCAGTTTATCATTTCCTTCAAAAAAGACATCTCGTACAATGGGGTTTTCTTCCAATTGAACAGACATTGTTCCGTTGTTCATTTGAATGCGTACATCAGAAAATAAACCAGTTGCAAACAATGTTTTGGTAGCCTTGTCTAAATCAGAGGAGGTAATGTTTTGCCCCTTTTTAACATTTAAGTAACTCATAATTGTGCTGTCTTCCAAACGTTGTGTTCCGTTGACCGTGACGTTTTTTAAGACGGCAGCACTGGCAGTTGTTGTCAAAAAAGAACTTAATAACAGTAATCCGATTGTTTTTTTCATTTTTCTTCCCTAAAATTTCAAAATTAAACCGTTTATCCAAATATCCGACCGATAATGCGGGGTATGTCTAAAAACATGGTATATGTTAACAATAAAAGCAATAAACCAATACCGAACATCAAACACCTATTTTGCGCCCGTTCAGAAAGAGGTTTACCACGAACGGCTTCAACGGCATAAAAAGCCAAATGTCCTCCGTCTAACACCGGAATCGGCAGTAAATTCATAAATCCGACAGCAATAGAAATTTGAACAATAAAGCCTAACAAAGATAAAAATCCCCCTTTCATTGCATCACCGGATGCTTCGGCAATACCTAACGGACCACGCATGTCTTTGGCCGAACGGTTTGAAAATAAAACCTGTTTTAAATAAGTGATTGTATCAGCCGTCATTTGATAAGCATCTTTGATAGCCAGTGTAAACGCCTGCAAAATATTGATATCTTTATTGGCTGTAATCAATTCTGCCGTTGGACGAATACCGATAAGCGGATATTCCGAACCATCAACAATACGTGGTTTTAACAATACTTCTTTTTGACTTCCCTGTCTTTCCAAAACGATGGTTAACGGTTTTTCAAATTCCGTCAAACGCACAATTCGTTGAATATCTGTAAATCCGACAATATTCTGTCCGTTAATAGTTAATAATTTATCCCCCTTTTCCAAACCGGCTTCCGAAGCAGCAGAATGAGGAATAACCTCCCCAACAACGGCTGGAACAATAACTTCCCCAAATTTAAAAATAATACCCGTCAGTAAAAGAATGGCAAAAATATAATTCATAGCGGGACCGGCAAAAATAATGGCAGCCCGTTTCCACAATGGTTGAGCCAAAAATGTGTATTTGACCATGTCAACCGACACATTTTGCGTCGATGATTTAGCACTGGCAGCATCTTCATCACCCAACATTTTAACATATCCACCTAACGGAATTAAACAAACTTTCCAGCGTGTCCCTTTTTTATCAACTCGATGCCACAGTTCTTTTCCGAAACCGATGGAAAAATCCGTTACATGAACACCACACAAACGAGCGACATAGAAATGTCCGCCTTCGTGAATGACAACAACTAACGAAAGTACAAAAACAAATGCGAAAACATAAATCAGTGAGGATAACATTAGAATAAAACGCCCCCGTCGTTAAAATAACAAATAATCAAAGCCGTGACAACAGAAGCAAATAACAAGCCATCAACCCGATCAAATAATCCACCGTGTCCGGGGATTAGATTGCTTGAATCTTTTAAATCTAATCGGCGTTTGATGTAGGATTCGAAAAAGTCTCCGATTTGTGAAACAATTGCCAAAATGCCGGCTGATGAAACCAACACAAAAACTAATTGATTAAATGTAACGGAACTTTCCGGTAATAAATAATTATATGCTTTCAGGTATAATGCAAATCCATATGCAACCAACATGGCAAATAAAATGGCTCCCGCTAAACCCGACCATGTTTTTTTAGCACTGATTTTGGGTGCTAACTTAGGACCTTTGACTGTTTTGCCGACAACATAACCACCGATATCCGTTGCCCAAACGACAAAAAACAGCCATAAAACAATTTCACGACTGATGCCGTCATTAACATAATAAATATAACCTAACGACAAAATAGGCAAACAAATGTAAAGTGTTCCCAATGAAAAAGCCAAACGACCGTTTGTTTTCCAATAAACAACCGTCATGCCCAACAATGATAACCATAATGCAAATCCGGGATTCCCTTCTGTCAGGAAAGCAACCAGACAGGCAAATAATGCCATAATCACGGTATTAGATGTGACTTTTTTATCAAACATCATGCTCCATTCCCAAGCCAAGCCGGCCCCGAATGTTGCCAATAAAATCGTGTACAAAGGAATGGAATATATTTCATAAAAAAACTTTCCGAACCAAATACTTCCTAAAACTAACGGGGCTAAAATAACCGCCGAAATCGTTCTTAAAAATAAATTTGAATGCATGTGTTTATCCTTTCATTATGTGCACTCAATATTGCAGATTTTACGGGTTCTGTCAAGTCCTTATTCATCCTTTTAAAAGGGGAAAAAGATATTTTTAACCATCTGATTTTTATTGTTAATTATTTGTTTACTTTTAACCGTGGTAAAATATTCTTTTTTTTGTGTTTTGACACATTTGCACGTAAAACAGGTGTCTTGTTTTTAAAAATAACTTGACGGGAAAGAAAAGAAAACGTACACTATTTGCACAAAAAGTGTTTTTATCACAATAAAGGATATGCTTCATGCAATCAACTTCAACGGACTTAAATCGAACAGTAACGGCACATAAAGCCGTTGCAGAACAGTTGTTAAAAGGAGTTCGAAAAGAAGTTCGTCAATCCGATACACCAACGGAAACTAAACTCAATAATGTTGTTTCAGAGGTTGTTCGTATATTAAAAGTTGATGTTTGTTCTTGTTATATTGTTCGACCTGGTGATGTGTTGGAATTATACGCAACAAAAGGGTTGGACGATAAATCTGTGCATGATACATTTTTACGTGTCGGGGAGGGGTTGGTTGGTGAAATTGCTCTGAAAAGAAAACCACAATCATTTAATAATATATGGGAACATGCCAGTTTTGTTTACAAACCTGAAACAGGTGAAAATCATTTTAATTCGTTGGCGGGTGTGCCGATTTTACATGAAAATGTTTTGTTGGGAGTCTTGTGTGTTCAAACGGTTGAACCGGCAATTTATGTCAATGAAGTGTTAGAGTTGTTGCAAATTATTGCCATGGCTTTGTCAGGTATTTTATCTGGCATAGCGATTGGTAGTGTTGAAAAGAAAATCGGTGTCGGTCGCCAACATAAAAAATTCGAAGCCGATAAAATTATTGTCGGTATTGCATTGGGACGTGCATTTGTTCATAAACGGCTTGTTTTGGGTAAAGTTTTAGCCGGTAGTGTTACCAAGGAAATCAAACGTCTTGAAACGGCGATGAAAGCCGTGGAAACAGAAATCAATCACATGTTATCCAAACCGAATATGTCAGAAGAACAAACAGGTATTCTTGAGACATATTTAATGTTTGTGCGGGATAAAGGTTGGCATAATAAGATATTAAAATCCATTCATGACGGTTTAACGGCAGAAGCCGCCGTTCAGCGTTCATGTAGTGAAATGACGGAACGCATGCGTTTGATTACGGATACATATATTCGGGAACGCATTCATGATTTCCAAGATTTAACCAATCGGCTCATGCGTCATTTGCGGGGGGAACAGGTATCTCTCGTCAAAAAACTGCCGAAAAATACAGTTTTGGTTGCTGAAAGTTTAGGGCCGGCGGAATTATTAGATTACGATATTTCTCGCATTAAGGCTATTGTTTTGGAAGAAGGTTCACAAACGATGCACGTTGTTATCGTGGCACGTTCTTTCAATATACCGGTTGTTGCAGGTATTAAAAATATTTCATCCATTGTTTTAAACGATGATGTTTTAGCTGTTGATGCCGATGCCGGTTTCTTGCACTTAAATCCGTCTGATGAAGTATTAGATGAATTTGAATCCAAAATAAAAATTCATCGACGGTTGCAAAATCGATTGGAACAGTTAAGCGATTTACCTGCTGTTACATTAGATGGAAAAGATATATCGTTAAACATCAATGCCGGTTTATCCAGTGATTTGATTAAAGCCAAATCAACTCTGTTTGACGGGATAGGATTATATCGGACGGAATTGCCATTTATGTCATCGGAACAACTACCTGATGTTAAAGAACAAACGGCCATTTACCGACGTGTTACACAGGAAATGAAAGATAAACCGGTTGTGTTTCGCACCTTGGATATCGGATCGGATAAGGTTTTGCCATACTTTGAAAACAAAGGAGAAAAAAATCCGGCTATGGGATGGCGTTCCATTCGAATTACATTAGACAGACGGGCTATTTTACGGGGACAATTAAGAGCGTTCATTCGGGCGTGTGCTGATAAAAAACTGCATGTCATGTTTCCGATGATCACAACAATAGAAGAATTTCGGCAAGCTAAAGAAGCATTAAATATTGAATTAAATCGTGAACGGGAAAAAGGTAAGCCGTTACCGAAGGAAGTGAAAGTTGGTACCATGTTGGAAGTGCCATCACTTCTGTTTCAATTAGATGCTTTAGTTAAAGAAGTTGATTTCGTTTCAATTGGGACGAATGATTTAGCGCAGTTTTTATTTGCAACGGATAGAAGTAATTCGATGATATGGACACGATATGACACCTTATCACCGGCTTTTTTAAAAATGTTGAGATATGTTCATACAACTTGTGAAAAAGCGGGTATTCCCTGTTCCGTTTGTGGTGAAATGGCTTCTCGTCCTTTGGAATGTATGGCGTTAATCGGTTTAGGCTTTAAAAAAGTTTCAATGAATCCGGGGGCGTTAGGGCGGATAAAAGCACTTGTCCGAACAATACATCAGGCACAACTTGAATCGTTCATTATCCGTCATTTATCAGATACGACGGAAACGTTAAGACCACTTTTGCAATCATATGCAATTGATCATGATATATTTATATGAGGAAAATATGAAAATAAAAGCAATTATATTGGGAGCAGGCATGGGAACACGGATGGGTTCTCCGATACCGAAAGTATTAAACACTATATGTGAACGTCCGATGATTAACATTTTGTTGGATTCGGTTCAAGAAAGTGGTATTGATGATGTCACCGTTGTTATCGGTCCGGATATGGATAATGTTCAACAAGCTGTTCAACCGTATCCGACTGTTATACAACACGAACGTCTGGGGACGGCTCATGCTGTTTTGGCAGCCGAAAAACATATTATGCCTTTTGATGGGTGTGTTTTAATTTTATTTGGCGATCAGCCGTTATTTACAGCACCGACGTTGCAAAAGATGTGTGATAAATGTTTATCCGGTTCTGATGTGGTCGTGTTAGGATTTATTCCTGCTGATGCCCGTCGTTACGGTCGTTTGGTCATGGGTGAAGATGGATTGGATGCCATTGTTGAATACAAAGATGCAACTGATGCACAAAGAGCAATTAAATTATGTAATTCCGGTGTCATGTGTGTCAACGGACAACATTTATTATCATTACTGAAAAAAATAGGAAATGAAAATGCTGCTCATGAATATTATTTGACGGACATTGTTGCGTTGGCAAAAGAAAATGGGTTAAGGCGGGATGTTGTTATCGGTGATTCGGACGAATTACATGGTGTGAACACGCCTGAAGAACTTGAATTGGCAGAAGCCATTTATAAAAAGAGGATGAATATATGTTAAAATTGATATGGGTTGCATTTTGGCTCATTTTAATTTTAGCAGGATTAACATTGGCAGTTGGTCTTTTTTCAAGTGACAATGTTGCTCAAAAATGCAGTCGGCAATTATCTGGTTGTTTGACACAAACTGCCGAACATGATGGTTGGCATAAGTGGGTACGTGTAGTTAATTGTCTGGGAATAAATGCTGTGTGTGTGGTTAAACAGGTGAAAGAGGTGTTTTAATGTCGTTTTTTTTATTAACGGATATTGGGGGAACGCATGTTCGGTTTTCCGTCTATGACGGACAAACGTCTTCTCAATCAGAACGATATGCAACGCAGGATTTTTTAACGTTTGAAGATGCTGTTCAGCACTATTTAATCATGAAAAACATTGTGTTAAGCGGTATGATTATTGGAGCAGCGGGTGTTCGTCAACATAATTGTGTGCGTTTAACGAATTGTCCTTGGATTATTGATACGGAATTATTAAAAAACCGATTTCATATTGACAAAGTTGTGTTGTTAAATGATTTTGCATTACAAGGGTTAGGTGTTTTACAATGTGAAACATCGGATTATGTTTTGATTGGTGAAATGGATAATTTACCGATTGGACCAAAAGTGATTATTGGTGCCGGAACGGGGTTAGGTGTTTGTTTTTTAACATCAGATATGACTAATCAGCATCATGTCTTCGAATCGGAAGGAGGACATATAACAGCAAGTGGCGTTACACCGATTATGCGTATGATTATTCAAAAAGCAAATGAAAAATTGCCTCATGTTTCTTATGAACGATTTGTATCGGGTCCGGGGTTAATGTTTTTATATCAAATTATTGGTGAAAATTATCAGGAATGGTCACATCATTTATTATCTGATGAAATGTTAAAAATGCAACGAGCATGGGATTTTATACCGACTTCATCCATGAATGATAAATGGCAAATTGTATCGAAACCACCGGAAATCACACAATTAGCAGAACAAGGAAATGAGATTGCGTTAATGACCTGGTGGTTATTTTTTGAATTTTTAGGTGTTTTTTGTGCAGATATGGCCTTAACACTCAAAACAACGGGTGGTGTTTATTTAGTAGGGGACTTACTAAAACAGCCGTTTATTGCCAAAATGTTACAACGTTCATACATTAGAAAGATGTTTGAAGTCAAGGGTCGTTTTTCCAAATTTATGAAGCAGACGCCCTTGATGTTGGTTACCAAAAATGATATTCCGTTATGCGGATTAACCTACATTGCCAAAAACATATGGAAATAAGATTATTGGATAATTGCAGAAATAAAAACAGATAAATTAAATACAAGCGAAGGGGTTATGTGTGTACTTTTATAAGAATATTCTTTAAAAATAAAATATTTATAAAAAAAACGTTAAAAAAGATAAAAAAGTGCTTGCAATTTGAAAAGAAATCTGATAAATATACATTCATACCCGATGGGGGTGTAGCTCAGCTGGTTAGAGCGCCTGCCTGTCACGCAGGAGGCCGAGGGTTCGAGTCCCTTCACTCCCGCCATTAAAAACCACCGCAAGGTGGTTTTTTTATATCTGAAACATCGGGACTCTCACCCTACGGGTTCTTCCCATCTGTTCAACTGCGGCTTGTTCAAAGCCTTGTTTTACAGTGGTTCATTGGCTTGCTTCATAAAAAATGTACCTTATGGACGTTTTTTATTACACGCTTACTCCTGCCATTCATTCCATAAGACATTGTCATTGTGGAATTTTTTTTACCCTAATTTTAGGCATTTTTTCCTTCCCGTCACTGCCCACCGTCACTTTGCCCGATAAAGACATTTAGACACACCTATATTTTAAGATTTTTTAATCCTTTTACCCGAACGGATTTGTAAGATTTTGATGACTTCTGCCCGATTGGATTTTTCGAATGATTGAACATGAATCATTTTTTTGCCTGATTGCCTTTATAAGATTTTATTGCCAAATCACTTTTAGATGACCATTACTGTTTTGATATGTCTAACTTCAATCTTTCTTGTTATCCGATAAAGATATAACACTTACCTACTCAATCTATAAGACTTTTATATTATTTTGCCCGATTAAAAAATAAGGATACAAAACTTTTTTACCCGAATGGATTTTGTATTTTTCTACATTTTTTATAAACAATATTTGACAGATGCCCTAATATATTCTATAAAAAACGCATATTTGAATAGAGAAAGGCATTATCATTAAAAAAATCTTATTGAAAGTTAAAATACAGAAACATTTGTTATTGCTGTTGTGAACAACATAGATAAACAAGGTATTGTCACAACAAGAAGGATATTATGATGGACAAGAAATTTCACATTATTTATAAAACATTCATTGTAGATGATGACGAAAGAAAATCTTTTTATAAAATATGCGCCAAAACAAACGCTAGAATAGTAGCAATGGCACCCTCTAAATGCCATCTTGGATATCGTACACCATCATCCTATACTCTTGAATTTCGTGATAAAAAATCTTCAGAAAAATTTTCAAAATTATTACAAAAAAATCCATATCAGATAGATTACTTGCAAATATTTGGGCTCTTTCTGCAGTATCTGGGCTAGCATGTGGACTACTAAGTTTTATGGGTGTTGTTCTGGTAAAGAATTTAAAAAACAAAGATGAACAACCTACAACCCAAGTTCAAAAAATCACAGACCAAAAGAAAATGCCTATGCAAGACACTTCTCGTGGTGCAAGAACAGAATAATCTGTAATTTATTATAAAAATAAAATCTTGTTGAATAAGTAAGGTGTTATTGATAGCAAATATCTTTTAGCAGAAGTACATTTCTTGCGAAATGTCGATGGTTTATCTCAGTTAAAAATGGATATTTTTAAAAAATTACTCAACGGAAAAAGACCTCTTTATCAAATAAGAAAAAACCTGATTGACCTCTTAAAAAAGAAGAAAAAACTTGCTTTTTTACTCTAAAAATGATAAATAGCACTTGTTTTAAAAAGAATGTGGGGTATATTTAATGGAAAATGAACAAGAATTGTGCAATGCTGAAGTCCAATTTTTAAGAGCAGTTCACAATCGTATAACAAATTTAAGCACAAAGATGTTTCTTGTAAGTGGAATGTTGAAAACCATTACACGATACTTAATGAGAGATTCTCAATGTTCCTTATACTTAAATAAAGATAGATTTGAAGAACTCTATCCTGTTTTGAAAGATATGGTTTTACCGGAAAACAATGTTACTCTTATTGTTTCAAAAGATGTCCTTCAAAATGAAGAAATAAAAAATGTAGAAAAACTGAAATTATCCGAACTTGTGGGTTGTCAACATATCTATGTTAATCAAACACCTGTTACCTTGCCTTCATTTATCCTTATCAATCATCGTTCCTTTTTACTGGAAGTAGATCAAAATGATGGATTACCTCGTTCTTTTATGTGTCAATTAAATGCTCCATTTAATTTTCAACAAGCGAAAGATTTAGATGCTTTCTATCGTCATTTTTCAAGAGTAAAGATGATAAGTACACCCTTGTTGAAATTGGAAAAAGAAAAACAAAAAATTGCCACTCAAAAAATAGCCTTATCACAAAATCAAACACTTCATACATTAGAATAATATTTCATCAAAATCCCTTTAGAGTTTTTAAAGGGATTTTTTATACTGTTAAACACCGTATATACATAAAAAAAGGTTTTTACCAAACGGCAAAACCTGTTCAAAAATAACGATTAAAAATCAATACATTCTCAACGAAAAACGTGTCAAAAAAAGGTACGTTATTTTTCCCATATTATTGTGCAAAATATCTCTTGTCAACTAAAAAATACAATTGTCTGATTTTTATATCTTTTTTACCCCATTACAAACACACGTCGTCCATCAAAAAAAAGCGTCAAAAAAACGTACCTTTTTTTGACATGTTTTTCGTTGACAAGGTATTGAGAATAAATGTTTATTTTTAAGGAGGTTTTATGATTCGCAAAGTGCCTTTTTTGAAACAATTTTATACACAAAAAACACAAGAATATGGCCGCAGTATGGTTGAAATCTTGGGCGTTTTGGCAGTGATTGGTGTTTTATCCGCTGGTGGGATTTACGGTTATTCATTTGCCATGGATAAATATCGAGCAAATGATATTGTGTATGAAGTAAACCTCCGAGCCAATGATATTTGGTATAGATATCAAGATAAACCACTTCCTGAACCGAGTGAAGATGGCACGGATTTTGATGAATTTCCGGATATAACGGGAACGGGATATCCAATTTATATGACTTCTCACCCCGATGTTGCCTTTAAAACATATGTTGAAGGTGTTTCTTCCCGTGTGTGTAAAAATGTTGTGAACATGAACTTAAATGGGGTTGTGAAAGGGATTCAATTTGTGCAAGTCGCCCAAGTGGACGGGGATTTAGTCAAATATACAGGATCCGCCTCGATTTGTGGGGAAGATGAAACAGATAATACGATTGTCTTTACATCATTTTTAGATTCGGAAAACAATGAAGCAGGCGAAGGACAAAGCGGGGACCCATGTGTGGAAAATGCTGATTGTACGAGCCTTTGTGGAACAGCAACCTGTGATGCCGATAAAATGATTTGTCAAAATGAATGTACGGGAACGGATAAACCGTATTGTTATGATAATGGTGAAACAGGCACTTGTGTAGAATGTATGGTTAATCAAGATTGTATCTCACACGGTGAAAATTACGTTTGTAATATATCGGACCATACCTGTCAAGAAATGCGTGTTTGTAATGAAGGTAAAAATTATGATTCGTCTAAACCCCAAGAATACCGTGCCCAAAATGGGGCGTGTATTCCGTGTGCGGATATTAACGCTATTGAAATCAGTTTAGATAAATTTACCGATACCACATTAAATATAGAAGATGATACCACAGGGGAAGAACAATGTAACGCTTGTAATAATACGCACACGGTCACGATTGATGAAGCCAATAATACGGCTTATTGTGGTGTTGGTTGTATTCGTGGTGTGACATACGAATCGTTGAATGATGGGTGTATTCCATGCCGAAAGCCGGATGGCGCACCAAATGATACATCATATCGGATACCAATGACAGATAAGGCTCACAAATTGTGTGAAGCCTGCGGTCTTGTCTGGTGGCGTAGTTATTATTATCAAGAACGATGCGATTATATGCCTGAAACATGCCCCGAAGGAACATTTGCCGTGTTTGGTGAAACAGACAACGCACGCTGTGAACCATGTACAAATCCGAATAGTATTACTGTTCACACATGGGGAGATATCAAAGGACATATTGGCTCGTCTCTTTGGACACGAGATAAAATACAAGCCTCTTGTCGTTCTTGTCCTGAACGAATGGACGACGGCACATGGAGCAAGAGAGAGTTACTAACCAGTTCTAATGGGTATGACGGCTATTGTCGTCCCGTTTGCGAACAGCCAGATGAAGATACCTCTATCACGGCTTGTACAGATGGTAATGATAGCACGCCTTGCGAACGTCAATATCGTAGTGGTGGTAAATGTTATGCGTGTAGTGAAACAAATATTCGTTCTATTGATATTGGTGGAACAGAAGAAATTGATACCTATGAAGAAAAATTATGTGTTTCTTGTGGCCGAACTGTTCGTAATGGTTATTGTTCTGTTGAAAAATCATTTAGTTTAGGTCAATTTAGAAGTGCAAGTGGACAACCATATAATTGTACATATACTTCAGATGGACGCATTTCTATCGTTAATGAAGAAGATTCAAAATGTGTTGCCAATTGTCGCATGAAAAACGGGAAATATAGCACAGATGCTGACGCTGTTCCAATTCGTGAAATTCGTACTTCAGGAACCAAAACCTATTGTGATAAGATTTGTGGTAAAAATCAATGGCAAAGCAGTAGCGGACATTGTTTTGATTGTAGTAAGGAATGGGGTGATTTAGATTGGTATTATAACAATAGTCTTGGTACAAAATATTGTGATGAGGCTTGTGCCAATGCCGGCATTTATAAACGTAAAATGATTAGTGGCAAATGTGTTTTGGAAGTTTGCCCTGATGCCAGTGATGGTGAAAAACGTTTTCGCAGTAATGATGGTGAATGTAATCGATGTGATACTCCGGGCAATGATTTACTCGGACCGAATAATTGTGCCTTATCGAATGAATGTGATCGTTGCTCTAATCGTGTTAATAATGGGAATTGTGGTTGTATTTTAATCGACCCAGGTGAAAGTGGTGTTTGCAACAGTGATAACTGGACAATATCAACTGCTTTGGCCAGTGATGATGCTGATTTGTATGATGAAGTTCAGGAATATGTTCGAGGTGAACATGACGGTTTGAAGTTTCGGGGTAATAATGGGCTTTGTTATGAATGTACAACGGACAAGGCTGTTAGTACAACACAAACACAATGTAATTTATGTAACATCAATATGATGCAACGCACATACAGTGGCGGGGTTTGTTCATTAGGTGGTTGTCAAACCAATGAATTTATGAACAACACACCTGATTGTGTGAAATGCACGCCTGCGACAGAACCAAGTTCCTATATCAATGCCACTTATCAACTCAAAACGGGGCATACGGCAACGTGCGGGCAATGTGGTAATCGTCAAATATTGACAGTAGGTTCCAATAATTTGCAATATTGTGTTCCGAATGTTTGTTTGGTTGGTTCGGAATGGCAATCGGCAAGCAATGGTAAATGCAAACTGTGTCAAGAAGATAATTCTGTTCGTGAAATCGGAACAGAAGCTATTTATCGTCAACAATGTGAAGCCTGTAACCGTGTTGCATTCAGTCAGGAAGCCAATGGGAAAACATCTTGGTATTGTTCCAAGTTAGCAACAGATGGGACATTTATTGATAGCACAGGTAATGTGAAAAGTTGTTCGACATCAGGCGATACGCAAATTGCCAATACCACTAAAGCAAGAAATATTTGTGAAGCAAG
>JAZTVX010000002.1:0-1447 GCA_045635565.1 Alphaproteobacteria bacterium | reverse complement strand
GATGTTTTAGCATTAAATTGTTTCAAAAAAGGCATTTTAAAATTCATAAAACCTCCGTTAAAATAATCTCAAAAAATCAAAACCTTCTCATTAAAAAACGTGTCAAAAAAAGGTACGTTTTTTTGACGCTTTTTTTTGATGGACGATGTGTGCTTGTGATGAGTCAAAAAAGATATAAAAATCAGATGATTACATTTTTTAGTTGACAAGAGGTATTTCGCATAATAATATGGGAAAAATAACGTACCTTTTTTTGACACGTTTTTTTAAGAGAGTATATTGATTTTTAAGCCTTATTTTTGAATAGGTTTTACCATGTGACAAAAGCCTTTTTTGTGCAAAAAGTTATTGAGGAAACATAAAAAAAACAATCCGATATAATCATAACGTTAGAATATCTGTTGTTTTTTTCTAAATCAATACACTTTTGTTATTAAAAGCCCCCTTGTTTTGCCAATCCGGGTTAACAAAGAGGGCTTATACAATGTTATTTGGTACAATCTAATACGGATATGTCAAAATCGGCGTTGTACGAACTTTAGCACGCCAGACAACGTCACAATATTTTGTCCAATCAGATGGTGTATATAAATAAATTTTGTTACCAGTTCCAGCATTCAACCATGAACAATGTGTTCTGGTCGGTGTGTTTGGATCCACAACATCATCTAATTTCCAACCAAAATTCCCATCTTTACCACTACAATTATATCCGTCATTATTCCAAGCAGAACGCAAATAAACTTCAAATTTATATTTGAGTAATCCTTCTTGCGAATCTTTGGTAATTGTTTTAGATGTATATGTATGTTCACTCCCTAACCGTGATCCGCCACACCTATTCAATGGTGTTTCACTTTCTACTGTTGGTGTCGTAACCTCATTATAATAAGCATACAGTGTTTTATCTTCCGTGATGGTCATTGGGAAAGATAATGCTTCTCCCCCTGGTGTTTCAGCCCAGTGACTAAATGTAAAACCACTAAATACTGCTGATGGTTGCGAAAGTTCCCCACCTTCAACCACTTGTTGAGTAGATATGCTGTTTAAATTACGTAATGTAATAGTCATCAACGGACGACATTCCAGATTATGCCATGCTGTTCCCGATGGACACGGTTCACAGGCATTACTTGCGTTACAAACAGGTGTTTCACCCGAACAATGACTGTTTTCCAAACATTGCACGCAATCACCGTCTTTTTCATGTTTGCCGACAGGGCATTGACAGGCATTTTCACGCCATTCTTTCGGCGAATCGCATGGTTCACAACTATCCCCGTAAAAACCAAATCGACATTCACAGTTTTGTGTGACATCATCCCAAATGACTTTGGGTTCAACACAAAAGACACATGTTTGTGTTGATTCTTGCCAATGGGCGTTTTCTTCGGGATTACATCTTAAACAAGACCCTGTTGCAACATCATTATACGGCATATCGGCA
>JAZTVX010000001.1:0-5335 GCA_045635565.1 Alphaproteobacteria bacterium | reverse complement strand
ATGACGTGTCCATTGATTCAAGCATGGGATTTGTCACAAGCCATGGACAATGCTGTTTTGAAAATCAATCCGGATATCGGACATTCAACAAACAACTTAAAAAAATGTTTTCAAAAACAAGTCGATGCCTTTTTAAAAAAGGAGAACTTAAAACGTTAAAATACACAACAAACGTCTAAAAACGAGAAAAACATGATTTTTGTCTTTACTTTCAAGGATAACTTTTGATATAATACGAACAAATAGTGCTTTTAATTGAATCAAAGGAGATTGCATGAAACGGATAATGGCAATTTGTGTATTGGGGTTAACATCATTGATGTTATCGGCTTGTGGGGGCGACGGTCAACATATGTACTATTGGGAACGCCCGAATACAGGGGCTGTTTGGTTCGCCCGTGACCATAACGAATGTTTGGCTGCTGCTGATATGTGGCCGTACGAATGGCCCGGTATGCCGTGGGGATGGGGTGCTCCGAAAGATATGGAATTGCGTTTTGATAATGAATCAGACCATGGTATCTGGGCACAATTTGTTCCGTTTCCGGGGGCTCAACCGGTTCATGTCAATTCTGTAGCCGGTGATTGGTCCATGTCTTATGATGCTTATGAAGAATGTATGCGTGAACGTCATTATACGGAACGTCGTCCCGTTAAAGAAGACAGACAGGTCTTTTATCAATAAAAAACAACCCATTGAAAGGTTATATGATGAAAAATCATTTCAATAGAAGTGTTGTTCAGGTGCTTCCTGCTTTAAATCAGGGTGGAGTTGAACGGGGAACGATTGAAATAGCCGAATCGTTGCAAAAGGCAGGTATTCCTAATTATGTTGTTTCTTCCGGTGGAAAGATGGTTGCCGAATTGGAAAAATTAGGTGTTGAACACATCACATTGCCCGTTCAAACAAAAAATCCGTTTGTGATATGGCTTAATTCGTATCGGTTGGAAAAGATTTTAAAAGAGAAAAAAGTCGGTTTGGTTCATGTTCGTTCTCGGGCTCCGGCTTGGTCTGTTAAATGGGCATGTCGTCGGCTACACATACCGTTTATTGGGACATTTCACGGTTTATACGGCATGCAACCGGAAAGTTTGAAAAAACCGTATAATCGTGTGATGACACAGGGACGTGTTGTGATTGCCGTATCGGCATTTATTCAACAACATTTAATACGGGACTATCATGTTTTGCCTCAACATATTCGTTTAATTCCCCGCGGGGCGGATATCAACAAATTTAATCCGTCAGCCGTAACAGCAGAACAGGTTGATGCTTTTGCACATGAACATCAGATTTCACGAGATAAACCGATTATAACTCTGGTTGGTCGATTGTCTCGAATTAAAGGTCATACGGTTGTATTAGACGCTTTAAAGCAAATGAAACATCAAGATGTGACGGTTTTGTTTGTCGGGGGTAATCCGAAAGGTGATTATGAAGCGGAACTGCAATCAAAATTGGCTGATTTGCCGAAAAGTATTACTGTTCAAATTTTTGCCGTTTCGGGCGATAAAATGCCTCTTGTTTATGCGTTATCTGATGTTTTAGTTCAACCGACGTTGGTTCCGGAATCTTTTGGTCGGGGAATTGCCGAAGCACAGGCTATGGGACGGATTGTCGTTGCTGCCAATCACGGAGGTGCCGTGGAATTGATACAAGACGGGCGAACGGGCTTTTTATCACCGGTTGGTGATGCACGTATCATGGCCGGTATTTTGGATAAGGTTTTGGATATGCCACAATCAAAACGGCAACAAATCGAACAAGCCGCCGTTGAATCGGTTCAAACAAATTTCTCAATTCAAAAAATGTGTGACCGAACACTGGGCGTTTATGATGAAATTTTGGGTAATGAGTTGAGTTATAAGGAATAAGTCGTGTTTAAAATAAAAAAAAGAAAACATGAAACGCATACCGTTTTAAATGAAGATGAAAAATTACGTCAAATTGAAAAAATAGCCGCTCATTTTGAAAAAATCCGTATGGCAGAATATATTGACTTACTATCCCGTCCGAGTCGGATTATTTGGGTTAATTTATTGGGTGGCATTTCCCGAGGTGTCGGGTTGACAATCGGGGCAACGTTGGTTATTGCGATTTTGTTTAAAATCATCTCTATGTTGATTTCGATGAACATTCCGTATTTAACGGAAATGCTGCAAGAAGTCGTTCAAATTGTGAAAGAAACGCCTGCCGGTCAAAACATACATGTGCCGGCAACAGAGATTTTAACAACGCCGACAGAAATTGAAACACAGACATCAACCGACCCACAAGCAGAGTTGACAATTACGAAATAAAGGTGTATGTTGCGTCTGAATACACAAGAAAAGAGGTACACATGTTAACGCAAGATGAAATTAAAATCGGTATTATCGGATACGGTGTCATTGGGATGACATTTGCCCGTTGGTTAAAAGAATACACTTTGTGTCAAATGGCAATTTCTGACCCGCCCAAAGGTATTAACGATGATTTATCGGATTGTCATGTTTTTTTCATCGGGATTCACATTCCGACAGAAGCAGATGGTACGCAGGATTTAACATTGTTAAAATCGATTATATCCGGTTTACCAAGTGGAAAGCCTATTTTTATCCGAACGACCTTATTACCGGGGACGGCAGATTCTTTAACGAAAGAATTTAAACGACCTGTTTATTTCATGCCTGAATTTTTAACAGAAAGAACGGCTTATGATGATTTTTGCAATCAGGATATCGTCATCACGGGCGAACGGGCATTGATGGATGAAGTTTTTAAAACGAAAAAACGCATCTATATGAGCAATACAGAAGCCGAAATTTGCAAATATGCTCATAATGTATTCGGAGCATTGGCTGTGACGTATTTTAACGGTATTCACGAATTGTGTACCAACATGGGGGCTGAATACAATCGTGTACGGGAAGGATTTTTATTAAGTGGTTATTTAAGCCCGACCCATACACATGTACCGGGACCGGACGGCAAATTCGGTTACGGTGGTAAATGTTTCCCGAAAGATGTTAATGCTTTTGCTATTTTCAACAAAGAAAATCATCTCGGTGGTTTGTTGGACGTGACAATGCGAACGAATGACTTTTTTAGAGCCCGTCCGGTTGAAAAGAAGGAAGACTGATAAATAATCTGATAAAAAGATGTTCTTGAAATCAAGAACATCTTTTTTTTGTTGCCATTACATAATGACACATTCTTTTATTTGATGAGTGTCTTTTTATAAAGAAAAAAACAGCACAAGATATTCTTTCCCGTTTGATATTCAATTATCCCTTACGGCATGTAATTTTATCTCCTGTTGTTTCGATATAACGATCACTGCATTGTGTACATAAATTTCGGGCATCTTGCGAGTTAGGAATTTCGGTATCATTGGCTGTGCATGACACTCGTTGACCTGACAGGTTGATAAAATGTTCCGTTTCTGTTGCCGTTTGTGAACAATACCAATCAGTCACCCCATTATTTTGTTTTGAAAAAGCAATACGACCACTTTCCCGACATAACGTTTTGGATTGTTCATCACTGCCGATGGTACCGTAATCATTACTACCTGTGTAACATTTGCCGTCCGTTTTTTGGAACTCGCCGACAACACATTTTTTCACGCAATAGGCTTTTAAATTCTTATCATCCGTTGAGCCCGTTTTCATGACACGCTTACCATCGCAAGACGTACAATTATCTTCCGTTGCAACACCCAAAGGGATTTCCGTACGGGCTGTTGTTGTACTGCATTGAACGCATGCATAACGATTATTTACAAAGGTTGTTCCGTCTGAACATAGTCCGGGATTACATGCACGATATTCGTCATAATTACGATTTTGGCAATGAGCACATTGTTGTTGTGCTGTTCCACGATTATGGTTACCAGATGTCGGATGTCCGATAAAAATCTGGTCAGGTGAATTACAATCACGACAAATTCCCATGTAATCTCTGAACATTTTTTTGGAACTGTCATCATAATCAGAAAAGTTTCCATTACCGATATTATTACAAACACCACTGACACCGGGCTCAACAAAAATACAACTCGAAAATGTGCTGCCTCCAGACCAACCAGTCATCCATAGGTGTGTTGAAGCACATTTTTTACATTCATCTTCTGTTACATACAATGTTGAACCTTTCGTTGTGCAAGGATAACAAACACCTTTGGAATCAACAAAACCATCACAAGATTTATATAATTTACAAGCATAATCATATGCCTCTCTGACTTTAATAATGTTGCCGTTTGCATCTTTTGTGTTACATGTATGACATTCAACGGCATTATATTCTGATTTATTAAGGTAAAAATAGCCCCATTGTGATAAATATGTATAATTCATTTTAACATCTTGTTCTGCATCACAACGAACACATTGCCCATCAGCACTTTGAAATAATCTATTTCCATTTGAATCTGTATCATTACACTTTAATCGACAAATATACGCTCTTTTACTTCCCCCATTGTCGGAATAACCATTCACAATTTCTCTCCCTGTGTAATTGCCTGTTTGATATGCACTACAATTTGTTGCACATTTTGAATCATTTTCGTCGAGAACCCGAACCCAATTTGTCTCACTACAGTCATAACATTTTCCATCCATGCCCCTGAATTGTGTATCGGTACATGTTTCTTTGAGGACACAGTATTCACCATTCACTTCACGTTTACAATCGGTACATAATTTTTGCAAACCACCATCAAAACCGATATTGATTTTATTGGGTTCATTACATGAATAACATTTTGTATCAACCCCTTGGAATTTACGATTACATGTTTGAGCCGTTTTTTCTTCGCATGTATCAGGCGCATCACTTGGTTGTTCACAAACGGGAAAACAAGCCATATGCCAATTACTTGTCCCATATTGTACCCACCACCGTTTTGTCGTCGGTGTATCCGGACAAGATTCGCAGGATGTTTTCCTATCAGGAACAGTTCGTCCGGCGAAACCGAGAGCTAAATTAAGATATACTTTGTTCATATTTGCTGAATGATTACACTTATAACAAATACCTTGTGGGGTTGGATAAAAATACTCATCAGATGAGCAAGTATTGATATTACTGCAAACGGAAGTATCAGATGTATGAAAAAGATAGTAAATTGGTGAACAATCCAAACATTTTTGCTGGTTTTCAGGTGTATTAACAAATTTCCAAAATCCTTTTTCATTTGTACATGCCTGACACGTTGTGCTTGTATCGGCAAAACTAAACCCATTGGTACAATATTTAGAACAATATATTTTTTCGCCATTCCCTTCAACCCGTCGGCTATTCGGACAAGCCAAACATAACTCTTTTCCCGTGCCTGTATCATTCATA